>JADYYD010000476.1 GCA_020853845.1 Candidatus Melainabacteria bacterium | reverse complement strand
TCACGCCAGAGCCGGTTTCTGTGACAGTAGAATTGCACGCAGAGCGACAGCGGCAAGATCAATCCCTGGCGCGAGAGAACAATTCTGTCGTCGATAAACATGAGCAGCAGGAAACAACCGGCGAATATGGTGGCAATCGGCGCGGCTATTTGCAAGAGGAGCGTGAAGATAGCGTTATTTAGAATTTGTCCCTGGTCATAGCCGCGCAGCGCACCTATGAAGACCCAGGCGAATTGAACCAGGCATGCGAAGATCCAGACGACAGGGATGACGCACCAGAAGACCGAAGTCAGCTTGAGTACTCGAACCAGGGTGCGGCTTACCGATGTCGAATACCGAATGGAAATCGAATTAGAAACAGTCTGCATGCAGAATCTCCGGTGGGAGGACCGCGGTCAGGCTATAAAAGAACGCAAATCAAATGGCTGACCAGATTGTGCCGAAAGCGCAAGTCTGGAAACAGGGGGTTTTGGATAGATTTTCCGGTTAGGCGTGTTCCTCTTCTGTGACCTTCAAAGTTTCACCTTTTGACTTCAGCGCTTGAGCGGCGGCGGGCAGGAAGTGCATCGCCTTTTCTACTACGCCGGGGTTTTTGTTGAGCGCGGGCAAAAGCTCGATGGGAATCGGGAAGATGAGGGTGCTGTTTTTCTCTGCGGAAACTTCCACCATCGTCTGCAATTGTCTGAGCTGCATCGCTCCCGGCTGTCCGGCAATGACGGCTGCCGCCTGGGCGAGTTTTTCCGCTGCCTGCAATTCGCCCTCTGCGGCTACAACCTTAGCGCGGCGTTCTCTTTCTGCCTCTGCCTGACGAGCCATCGCGCGCTGCATCTGCTGCGGTATTTCCACGTCCTTTATCTCGACAGCGTTGACCTTAATCCCCCAACCTTCCGTCTGGCGGTCGATTATGGACTGAAGCTTGGCGTTGATTTTGTCGCGCTCGGTAAGAACGTCGTCCAATTCGTGCTGACCGATGACGCTGCGCAGAGTGGTCTGGGCGACCTGGCTGGTAGCCATCATCGCGTCTTCGATTTTGGTCACGACTTTTCTGGAGTCGATTACCTGATAAAAACAGACCGCAGCGATTTTGACCGAAATATTGTCGCGGGTAATCGCTTCTTGCATGGGGATGGACATTGTGACGATACGCAGGTCGACTTTCTGCGAGCGTTCTATTAAAGGAAGCACGAAGCCGATGCCGGGACCTCTTTCTCCAACCACGCGCCCGAGGCGGAAAACGACCAGCCGGTCATACTCGTTGATAAATTTGATTGATGAAATCACAAGCAAAAGTCCAAAGAACAGGAAAAATCCAGCCAACTCAAACATCTTTTGCTCCTTGCTGCCTGTGCAGCGCCAACGAATTCATCTTTCCATATAGTGGGTCAAACGAATACCGGACTTCCTAGCCTTTTCTTCCATCGTTTAGCGGGGGTAAATCCCAGGGAAATTACTGTACAGATGCTCTTTGCCATCAGATACAGTGGAAAAGCAGATGGCGCCGGGGTGGTGCCGAAAATGCCGCCAAGATTA
The DNA here is from genome assembly GCA_020853845.1 of Candidatus Melainabacteria bacterium. GTDB lineage: Bacteria > Cyanobacteriota > Vampirovibrionia > Obscuribacterales > Obscuribacteraceae > QKMZ01. Next base: position 12,061 of record JADYYD010000476.1, on the reverse strand, counting down.
AATCACGGGCGGCGAGGAAGTCCGAACAGTAAACAGTCGAGGAGGAGATCCTGCTCATGGTATGGACTTCAGATTACCCGGAAGGCAGAAAGCAGTCGAACTCGGCGACAGCCGCAAAGCCGGATTCTACAGGATCGGATGCCGCCAAGTCCGCGGCCCAATCGACCTGGTCCTCATCCCAGTCTCAGTCTAAGACGAGCGGGGGAGGCAGCGAAACCTTGCCGGAATACGCAAAACCGCCATACAATCCTATTTCGGGCGGTCCAGCCAAGCCGAAGTCTGCCGGCAAACCGCCCAGCAAACCTGGTTTCTTCCTGCTTATCGGCGGTGTAATACTGCCCGTTGCCGCCACAGCGTTCGAGCTGACGACGCACTTTTGCGCCCGGACCTTCTTCGATCCGTTTCCCACTCCTGCGCACGTTCTTCTTTTCGCGCTCATTCCAATCTCGAACTTTCTGGTTTGGATGGCTGCACGCCGCAATATGACCGACATCCTTGGCGCCCTGACTCTGGGAACCGGCATGGCCATGGGCGTGGCGATTCTCTATTCGCTGATGTTCTTGCCTGTCGTGCCGCTCTCGGTATTGGCAGTGCTGTTCTTCGGTTTTGGTCTACTTTCTCTCTCTCCTCTTTTGGCTATTCCTGCAGTTTGGAAGTCGAGCAAATATCTCGTGCATCTGTCGCACAATCAAAAGACTTATTTCGATGGGCATCAGCTCGAGCACATCGGGCACATGATTATTCTCTGCACTGTGGTGGCAGTCGAGTTGCCGTCCACTCTGACGCGCATCCATATAAGTGATGCCGTCAACTCGAAAGAGCCGGTGAAAGCAATTGAATGGTTGCGTGCCTTTGGCAATCCGGAAGTGATGCTGCGCGCTTGCTACGAGCGCTCCGGCAGAGCAACGGATATTCTTGGCTCGCTCTACGAAGTGAAGCATCCGACTAAAGTCGAGGATGCGCGCAAGGTTTATTATCAGGTGACGGGCAAGCCGTTCAACAGCGTCTCGTTGCCGCCGTCGTTGCGTGCTACCCGTCAGAACATGGGATATGCCGTCAATGGTGAAGCGGACGATCAGAATGTCGAAGACGAATTCGATCAAGATCCGGATATCGCAGGGGAAGCCGTCAGCGGCGTTTCGCGCGGATTGTCGATGACATCCTCGAAGCTGAATGGATTGCTCGACGGCAATAAGTGCACCGCCGATTTGAATTGGACTGTCACTTTTGGAAACACGTCCAAGTACGATCGAGAAGTCCGTTCCAAGATTTTGCTGCCCGCGGGCGCGGTTGTTACCAACGCCTTTCTCATCGTCGGCAATACCGAAAGAGAAGCGAAGATCATGGGCCGCAGCCTGGCTCGCAGCCGCTACAAAGCTGCCGTCGCCGATAAAAAAGATCCGCTGCTCGTAAGCACCAGCGGCGCCGACACTATTCTTCTGCAACTTTATCCGGTGGCGCCCGAAAGCAAGATCGCAGTGCGCTTGCATATACTGGCACCAATGGTGGTGACCACACTGGACAAAGCGGAATTGGCTTTGCCGACCTTTGAAGAGCGGAATTTTCAGGTCGACATTCCTACGAATGTCAATTTTAATTCTGGCACTCGACTGGCTTCCACCGCGAAAGATTTGAAACTCAATCCCTCCGGCTTCCAGGGGTCGGTGACGACACCTGAGCTGGCGCGTTTTGGCGCGGTTGTGATCGCCCAGAGAGATCCCAAATCGACGAAACATATTGCCAACGACGGCAGCAGTCTTGTCATCGAAAATATCAGTAAGAAAACTTACCCGCGCCCGCGCGCTTTGAGCGTGGTCATCGATGGTTCCAACGGCATGTCGCCGCATTTTGCCTCCGCGCTGAAGGAACTGGCAGCATTGCCTGAAGATATGTTTGTCCGCTTTGTCTACGTAAGAGACGGCATGCTGGGCGACGGTATTGACTCGCCTGCCAACGACCTGACTGCTCGTGCCAATGCGTTAAAACAAATCGGCAATATCGCCTGCGCCGGCGGACAAATCAATCAACCCGCTGTCAATTCTGCAGTCTCAAGAATGCTCACCGCTGAGGGTGGCGCAGTATTGTGGCTTCATGCCGCCCAACCGATTCCAGGAAAGCTGGACAAGGACGTGGAAGGACAGTTGCGCAAACTCGCAAGACCATTACTGTATGACTTTGCAGTCGCCGCCGGTCCCAATGAAGTTCTCTCCGGGCTGTACTCTTGCCCGGCGCTCGTTCGTGTCGATCGCGGAGGCAATGTTCAATCCGACTTGCACAGATTGTTCGATCAGTGGAAGCAGTCGACACCCGAGACCGCTCTGGGCGGAATTGTCTACTCGCGCGGCGGTGCTGCCCCGGATGATATCAAGGCGACCGACTCTGACATCGGCAAACTCGTTGCATACGATGAGATTTTGAAATTACAAATGAATCACCCCGGACATACATGCAAGTATGCTCGACAGGCAGTCAACATCGCCACCAAGTATCACCTGGTTACTCCGTTTTCCAGTGCGATTATTACAGAGCCTATCATTAGCACTACTCGCCTTTTGAAGCCCGATGATAAACCCTTTGGCAAGTTCAAGTTGCACAATCCGCTGCGACGTGATTTGGGAATGCTGTCTTCCATCCCGATGCCGATGATGATGCGCCAAGAGCGAATAAGCGAAGGCGTACTAGCCAACCGGCCCGCTCGTGTCGATGCTTTGAGGGAAGAAGCGAATGCGAAAAAGACTGAAGGTTATCCGGGCGGTCCGCCAATATTGCAAGGTGCGACGAACGGCACTGTTGGAGGTGCCGGAGGTGGCGCCTTCAACAGCAATCCCATGATAGGCGATCAGTTCTCGTCTTCTGGAATGGAAAGCAATACCGGTGCTCGGTCATATCAATCGACGGTCAATAATGAAATCGCTGCATGGAATAACAGGGCCGAAAGCAAGCAAGCAGCTCAAGCCAATTACGCAGCAAAAGACGTGGCCGGCAAAGAGAATTCGGCATACAAGTCGGATTCCGATGAGGCTTTTGAAGACGAAGGCTCTGCAGCATCGCCTTCATATGACCAGCGCGTTCCTCAGTCGCCGCTTCCATTCATGGATCAATCTGCAGCGTCTCCTATCGTTCCTGAATCCGATACTTATGTTCTTTTCGGTGTCGGTATGTTGATGCTCGGCTTTGCCATGCACCAGTCGCGGAAGTTGAGAGCCAGGAAAGCATGATGATTCCGGGCTTGCTGGCGCTGTTCTTCGGCGTCTTTTGGCCTGTTGCAATCTGGTACTTCGAGAGGCTTTTAGATAAGTCTGATGAGCCTCTGGGTATTCTCAGTCTAATCGCCTTTATCGCCATCTGGCTTTCTCGCCGCACTGCCAATGGTGCTGCCTGCGGCATAACCATTCCTTTGATGTCGATCGTTTTCACTCTTGTCTATGCGTTGTCCTGGCCTTTCGCGCCCAAATTGCTGAGCGCAGTATTTGCAGTCATGGCAATAGGATTTATGATCAGCGGCAACAACGGCCGCGGCAAGCTCGATTTGGGCAGTTGGCTGCTGCTTCTCTTTTCACTGCCTATAGTCTCATCGCTGAATTTCTACAGTGGCTATCCGCTCAGACTGGTTGTCGGTCAAGTTGCAGCTCCGCTTATTTCAATGGCCGGCTTTCCGACCGTGGCAGACGGTACAATGCTGATCTGGGCGGATCATATTGTCCAGATCGATGCACCGTGCAGCGGCATCAAAATGCTCTGGTTCGCGCTTTTCATAGGCGCAGTGCTTTCATCGATGCTGGAGTTGACTACTACTCGCAGCGCTATTGTACTTTGCTCTGCGGTCGTTGCCGCTTTGGCGGGAAACGTACTTAGGATCACTTCTTTGTTCTTTGTCGAAACAGGCATCGTCAGTGTAGACCCGTCGCTCGATCAGTTCGTCCATCAAGCAATCGGCGCCATAGCCTTTGCAATTTCGGCCGGACTGACAACCTTTGTTGCCTTCAGAATTTCTCGATGCAATAAGCAAAGCGACGAGGATAAGAGCACGGATGAGGTTTTGGAAAATTCGACCACTTCAGTTTTGAGCAGCGAAAATGCATTTTCGAGAACATTTAAAACTCCCAGATTCGCCGCGCTTATAGCTGTTTCTCTCATCGCCGCCGTAATTCCTGCAGTCGCCTCCAGAACCGGCGACGCTGCCGTATCGACTCGAGATTTCCCCGGCTGGCCCTGCCAGTACGATGGTGCTCCCTATGAGCAAGTGAGGCCGAGCAAAGCGGACGCTGCTTTCTATCAGGAGTTTCCCGGCAAAATTCAATGCGTATCTCAGCCAGGACGCAGAGTGATTATGCGCTGGGTGGCAAAGCCTACCCGGCAATTGCACCCGTCTTCCGATTGCTTTCGCGGACTGGGCTACGAGATTAAGTGGCAGCCGCTTGTCACTGACGCTCGCGGTGTCCGCCGTTCCTGGTTCACCGCCCAGAAAGACGGCAAGCGCTTCGATGTCAAAGAAAGGATTTACGATATGAAAGGGAAAAACTGGACGGACATTTCGTCCTGGTATTGGGCTGCGTTACTCGGAAAAACTGCCGGACCCTGGTGGTCGGATGTCGAAATAACGCCCATTTGAGAGTTTAGCCGGCAAGCGACCTTACGGTTGGATGCCAGTTAGATGACGCTATTGCCTAAACCTAGATCTTTGCCATACCGGCGGCGCGCCATAGATACCATGACGCCACGGTGCGGTAAGGCTGCCATTTTTCGCCGTATTGCAAAAGCGCGGATGGCGTCGGCAGATCTCCAGTTTTATAAGTATAAGCAAAACCCTTACGCACACCATAGTCGGTGGCAGGCAAAATATTCAATCTGCCCAGGCGGAAGATCAAAAGCATTTCCACGGTCCATTTGCCGATGCCGCGAATAGCGCTGAGCCGCTCTACCAATTCCTCATCGCTTAAAGTGTGCATCTCTTCGAGCGTCGGCACATGACCTTCCGTTGCTTTCAGCGCCAGGTCTTTGATAGCCGCTGTTTTGGCGCGTGACAAACCGGCAGAGCGAAGAAGCTCATCGGTGGTTTCCAAAAAGCGATACGGTTGAGGAAATGTCGTTGCCGCAATCATCGGCTTGACGTCCTTGTTCATATCGTCATATTTTTTCAGCTCGCTTTTGGTCCTGTGGCGTGGAACCGCCAGGACTTTTTGCTTGGCGGCTTCCTCTTGCAAGGAGTCTTCGAGAAACAAATTCTTCACTCGCTGGCTGATGGTGGCGGCCGCTCTGCCTGAGAGTTGCTGATAGATAATGGCTTCGGCAAGTGAAGCGAAGGGGCTGTGCATTTCTTCCAGCTTAAGCAAACAAGGTCCGACCTGATCGATTATCTTGCCCAGCTTCTTGTCGCGCTTTTGCACGTGCTCTGTGGCAATAATCAATTCTTCCTCGAATGCAGAAAGTTTTTTCTTCGCTGCCATAGTCAAAGGTTTCCTTTTCTCTTTTAACTGCTCTCTTTGACCAGATACCAGTAGAGATTCTTTCTCTTGTTCATCAAAAGCCTCTTTGTCGTTTCACTGGACGAGTTTTTATAACTCACCTCGAGACATTCGAGCTGATCTTTTTCAGTCAATGCATCAGCGTCTTCCGGAAACTTGTCCAGAAATTCCAGTCCGTACTCGGATTTCCAGTGCGTGTTGTAGGGCGCGTGGAAATGAGTCAAGTTCTTCAAATTCAACGGCTTTGCGCATTTGAAGCGTCGATAGTTTCGTGACGACATCATGCCGCCGTCCCTGACCAGTTTCAATTCCTGTATTTCATAAGACGGCACTCCGAACTCGCGCAGAAAAAATGCATCTTTGTTGGCGCTTTCCTGAAAAAACCATGCCGCCGCGATGCAGATTGCGAAAGTCACTCCGATGGCCGCTTTATGAGGAACTTTCATCTTAAGCAATCGGCGCGACAGCGCCATTTGCCGGCAGCGCACTTTCATATTGCAGCAACTGCCGTTTTGTATCCAGCCCGCCGTATGCAGTAAATCCACCGATGCCGCCTGATGCCGTAAGCACTCGGTGGCAAGGCACGATCACCGAAATGGGATTTTTCGCCATTGCCTGCCCGACCGCGCGCGCCGCTCCGGGTGAGCCTGCCAGCGCTGCCAGTTCGTTGTAACTGATGGTTTTTCCAGTCGGGATTTTCTGCAATGCCAGATAGATTTTTGTGTGAAACGGCGCAACACCATCGAGATCCAATCGCACGTTGGAGAAATCCTGAACGCTGCCTTCCAGGTGACGACGAAGTCTTCTTGTGAGCATGACGATTTCTTCCGGCGGCTTGCTTAAGACCGCCGTCGGCAAGTGGCTCTTCAACCTTGCTTCAGTGGCGTGCGCATCCTTTTCAGGAAGCTTATGCCCGCAAATTCCATTTGCCGTCCAGGCAATCGCCGCCACACCAAATTCGGTGTCATATAAACAATATTGAATCGAGGATTTGATTTCGGTTTCGCTATTCAAGGAAGCGTTCCTCTTTAAGTTTTTTGTTTATTTAAGCACTCATGTCGTGGGCGCCGTTGTCATAGAGCAGCCAGCCTTTGCGATTGCTGAATGTTTGCCAGTCAAACGCGGTGGTGTAAGTCATGCGCTTGTTGGTTTTGCGTCTGTACGCCTCGGTCGCGATTCGAGTCAATGCTATGAACTCGACGTCTTTGGGCATCTCTCTGGGGTTTTTCAAAACGTCTTCATACGGCACTTTGCCGTTGGCCACTGCGCAGCAGCGAACACCGAGGAACCAGTCTCTGGAAAAATTGTTCTTATTGCCATCGAATGCCTCTTCGCCGATTTCACGCGCGAATGGCTCTCCATCCAGTGCAAAGAGTTTTTCAGAAAGTATGTCCTGGAACTGCATGACGTCCTGCGTGGACATCGATGCCAATTCCTCGACTGCAGGCTCGATCACTTTCTCGTCATCGCCCAACTGATCCCAGTCAAGCATGCCGATAATGTCCCAGAATTTCGCCTCGTCGAGAGTCTGACTGGGAGCAGAAAAGTCGAGGATGGGAAAATCTTCCGAAAGCTTTCTAATTGTCTCTGCATCTTCTTTCGAGTCGAGAGAGCCGAACAATTCTTCGTCCGTCATCTCTTCCATATTCTTGGGTGGCAGCCACTTGATACGGCATCCGGGCAACTTCGCCTTCAAAGAATCGACGCCGTCTTTTGTCACTTGCGTGTTGAAAAGGTAAACGCGAATCAATGATTTGAGTGATTCGAGCGCATGCAAACCGTCGTCGGAAATCTTCGTGCCGGACAGTCCGAGCTGGACCAAATCCGGCGGCAAGCTCAACCCAGCCAATCCGTTGTCGTCGATATCGGTGGAGCTGAGCCAGAGTTCGCGCAAGTTTTTCAGTTTGGATAGAATTTGCAGACCGTCGTCACTGATGCGACTGTGGCTCAAACCGAGCGAGGTTAGATTGGTGAGCAGCGCGATGTGGGTGAGACCGCGATCGCTTACATCAGTCGATGTCAATTCCAGAACTTTGAGACCGCTCAGCTTTTCTATGTGCAGAAGGCTGAGGTCGGAAAGGTCGGAGTGCGACAAGTCGAGAGTATGGAAGTCATCCGGACGCATCTCTGCCAGCGGAGCCAGCGACGAGCCGCGGGGGGCGACCTTCAATTTGAGCTTCGTATCAGCCGGTATTTTGACCGTGCCGCGCGCTTCATCCAGCACTTCCCACTTGATGGGGTTATTTTCCGGGGAGACGACCAGACCGCGAACGACCGTCAGCAGCTCCCATTCCTCGGGTTGGTCATGGGGAGCGACGAAAAGAGTGCCGATGGAGCGGCGGTGCGGGAAGCGGATAGTTCTTTCTTCGGCCATCGATAAATTATCCGATATCTTGAGGCAAAAAACTTTCACTTGAATTCGTCCGGCTTTTACTAAATGCCGTCTAAGAAATGAGCTGAGTGCTATGCTACATCTCTTGAGAGATATTCTAATTAATTGAGGACGGACTGAGCGAGCAAATCGTTCGTCCTTGCAGCCGGAACAAGCATTTGGAGACTTGAGATGGATGAGATTGACGCCCAAGGAAGGCAGTTGCTGATCGACCGACCTTTGCTGACGCGCGGAAGGCTGAGCGTCTACCGCGAAGCGGACGGAGCGGATGATTGGTTCCCCAGGCTTAATGTCACCCTGAAGCGGTCAGGGAGCGATGATGTCCTCTGGCAGTGGACGACCCACAGCTTGCCTATCGACTACGACGAGCCGCCGCCCTACGGAGATGAGGTCCTGCTGGAGAAATATTTCGAGCTAAGCGCTCCGATTCGTTCGCCACGCGGGCTGGAGGCTGTCTTCTCGCTCGGACCCGGCGAATCTAGACGCGGCTCTGTGAGCCAGTTCTCGGCGGCTCTCTATCTGTATCCCAATTCTTTCGAGGACAGAGGTGTACAGGTGGGCGTGCTTGATTTCACACAAGGGCTGACCACAGGCGGTGTTCCGCTGTTTTTCCGCGTGAACTTCCCCTGGTAATGCCGCAAGCCGGGGTTTAAAGAGCTGTCATGTTTAGTAAATTGCGTCCGGTGCGACTCGAACGCACGACCAATCGGTTAAAAGCCGAGTGCTCTACCGGCTGAGCTACGGACGCATAGCAGGCGAAAGTCATCGTATCAACCACGCTGACTGCGTGTCAAGAACACCGATTTCCGCCTTCACATATCGATCAACAGGAATCGAGAGGCTTACTGGTTGAAAACGATGCTGGGAAGCATTCAACAAAAGGCACGGAACGCCGCTGGAAACCTTGGCGTATTCAAGCCGCAGCTCGTTTTGCCCCTGATTCTTTTTATTGTTGCGTTCGTCATCAGGGCGGCGTATCTGCTGCAAAGCGAACATCGCGTCTTGCAATTTGGAGATGCTTTTTACTATTTGACGACCGGCACTGAGCTAGCCAAAGCGATTGCATCGTCGAGCGATTGGCATTCACTGTTTCAGCAGTTGACTCCGGCAGCACCGCTGAATCAGGAAGACAATAACTCATTTCTTTCTGTCGAATTGCCCATGCGTCTGGTTCTCGACGGGCCGATTTACCCCGGGTATCTGGCTCTGGTCGCGTCCTTATGCGGCTTTGCCGCGCAAGCAAAGCCGCAGTTTGACTCTTATTGCCTCCCGGTTGGGATGGCAAATGCAGTTATAGACTCCTTTAGCTGCCTGCTCATCTACCATCTGGGCAGTCGCGCTTTCGGGCAGAAAGTGGGAGCTGTAGCCGGTCTTCTATGGGCGGCTTACCCCGCCGCCTCGATCAATTTAGCAAGAGCATACAGCGAACAATTCGCTTATTTTCTCGTCCTTGCACTCCTGTCAACCGCGTTGCTGGCACGCGAGGGCAAGCTCAAGCTTCCGGCATTGGCGGCAACAAGTTTTCTCTTTGGACTATTGGTCGCTGCGGTCACTCTTGTCAGACCGGTCTTCGTGCTGGTTGTTGGTGTTGTTGTTTTGGCGCTTCTATTTTCCGATTGGTTTGTCACCCTTTCTTCCGGCGCCAGGTGGTATCAGAGCTGGTGCGGCAAGCGCCGGCTGACCGCCGTGGTTCTATCGGTGCTGGGCGCAGCTTTTCTTTTTCTCCCCTGGACCCAAATCACTACTAAATCTCTCGGCAAGCCGGCCATGCTGGTCAGTCGCGCTCCTGCATACAATCTTTTTGTCGGCAATCAAGTTGTCACTGACGGCTGGAAAACCTGGCCGTTAGTGCCTGGATATACAGGCGATCTGAAAAGCACCGTGAGCGGCATATTGGAAAATTTCGCCAAACAACCGTTCGAGATGGTGGCTCTGCAATTCAAAAAAATGCCGCGCTTGTGGGCCGGTGGGTGGAATGAATTTCGCTATCCATTTTTTGGATTGAGCTTCCAGGGGCAAAACATTTGGCATTGCATGTGCTTGCTCCTCGGCTTTGTCGGCGTTTGCCTAACCGTTGCAAGGATACGGGCGCAACGCGAACTGACTTTGACATTTGTCGGAATTGCCGGACTGCTTATCATCGGCGTACATTTTATGTATGTGGCGTTCGAGCCGATTTCGCGCTATTCGCTGACGGCTATGCCTTTTGTGCAGTTGTTTGCTGCCGTAGCCATCGTCGCCTTGCTTAAGAGCCAAGCGCATCTTTCCTTTGCGCTCCTGGCTATTTTCGCCTTTGTGCTCTTCGGCATTCTGCAAGGAAACGCGACAGCCGCGCCGATCATTTTGCAAAACTTCCCTAATTTGGGAATAATGCCGGCTCGGTTGTTCGAACAAATTGCCATTCTTGCTCTCTGGTTTGTGCTTGGACATTTTGTTATTCGGGCGATTGGGTCGGCCAAGGGATCACCGGTGGTGCCGCAATCCCGCTTTCTCATCATGTTGTGTTTTGCCTTGGCGTCTTTGAGCTGGTTTTCCGCCGCTCATTTCGATCGCTCCAGAACCGAGTGGTATTGCGATTTGCGCGCGGAGATGCAGACCGTCTCGCAAGAGCAAGCCCTGCCGCAGGAGAGTGATCTTGCTGCCTGGTTGAGCGAAACAAAAGATAAAGATGCGCTGAATCCTATGAATACGGCGTTTCTCCTTGTAGATTTCGAGCACGATATGGGGCAACCTGGAGTCGTCCTCACAGTCAATCGTACGACCTGGAGAACTGTCGCCATGCCCTGGTATCAGGTGCTCGGCAAAGAAGGCGATATCCCAACCATAATGAATATGCAAGGCAGCGCCATGGGCAAAGATTGGCGCTCTTTTCGCCAGTGGTGGGCAATTCCAATTCCTCGGGGCTTGCTGAAGGCTGGAAAGCCGAACGAAATTGCCATCGGTTTTGTTTTCGCCGAGGCACCACTGACGGTACGTGTCTTTGGCGACTATTTCGCTTCCGACGATACGGAGAATATGCCGCTGCCTTCTCTTGAATTGTTTTCCTGGACTCGCGGATTTGCAACTTATGACGTACGCGACACTCGTGTTTACGAATTGACGCCGGGGCTGTCCAAGATAACCAACCCGGCCTTGTGGTTTAACAAGTTAAGCGAATCTACCGATCTTTCAACCGAATCCGGTTTGCAGGTTGGGGCCTATCGCATCCGCATCGCCATACCCCGCAGCCCGGGAACGTCGCAATACGGCGCCGCCGCAAATGTGACGGCAAGCGCCCCTGCGTCTGCCAAATTCGAAGCATTGACGCCGCAGCAATTCGAGGACAGCGCTCCCACCACGATCGCCAAGAAGTTGGAAGATGTCACCATAATTGGTGCCGACCCTACTTCTTATATGCTGTTCAAAGAAAGCAAAAGACTGCCCGCCGATTTGAAAAAAGGTGCAATTGTCGACTTCGGATGTTTACTGAAAACAGATCGCAAGCGTCAATCCGGGCCCATTGTCGTGATTTTCGAGGGGACCGACGCAAACGGCAATCGCGTGAAATGGTCTTCACCGTGGCAACCGACAATGGTCAGTTGCGATGCGAGCTGGCGGCGATTCCACGCTTCCTACGTCGTCCCTGACCACATGCTGGCGATGAAAGATCTGGCGGTCAACGTCATGTTCAATGTGTTTTCCATAGACGAATTGTTCACCAACAAGAGAAAAGCGCTCGGTGAAGTTCTCATGGTCAGAGACTCGAACATTACTCTCTATGCGCCGCTCAAGATGCCGCCGGGCAAGAAATTGGACTGGTTGATTTTTTGAAAAACAACTAGGGTTGAAGCAAAGTCTTGAAGAGCCCTTGCGATTCTTTTACCACGTAGTCGTGACCTTGCGGTGTGAGGTGCATCGCGTAGAAACACTTGTTGGCTTCGTCGCGCGGCATCGCTTGAAGGTCGGCTTGCATGTCGGCAAAAGGAATGTTCAGTTCATTGCAGATTTTCTTGACCTCGGCTATCTGTCCGTCATAACTGAGATCCATCATGCCGATTTTGTCCGCTGATTCGACCAGTGCCAATTTGCTGGGCGCTGCAGCGACAGCGAATTTAGCGCCGTGTTTTTTGCAATCGTCATTCATTTCGATCAACATCGATTTGAGTGTTTTGAACATCAAATTCAAGTAGTCGGAAACCGCCTTTTTCTCTTTCGCCTTGGCTTC
>JADYYD010000475.1 GCA_020853845.1 Candidatus Melainabacteria bacterium | reverse complement strand
TATCCAATGCGGACGACCGGATAGAGAACTTTCCAAAACGTGGATATGTAAATCGTGCAATCGTTCTCGTCAAGCCCTTGCAAGGACGGCATCGGCTTGTCGCCGTAGCGGTATTCCGAATCATAATCATCCTCGATGATAAAGGCGTTCGTACGCGCAGCCCAGTCCAGAAGGGCAATTCGGCGCGGCAGCGAGAGAACGACTCCGGTTGGGTCGTGATGCGACGGAGTGACATAGGCAAGCTTGATGCGCTGATTCAGCGCCTCAAGGTGTTCCACAATCATGCCCTGACCGTCTACCGGCACAGGAATTATTTCAGCACCATGCGTAAGCATGCTGCGCCTGCCGCCTGGAAATCCGGGGTTTTCCAGAGCCACCGCCTCTCCTTCATCAATGAGCAAACGCCCCACAAGGTCGAGAGCCGCTTGCGCACCGGAAAAAATCACCACCCTTTCGGGCGTGCAATTGACCGAGCGCGAGCGGATCAAATAGTCGGCGATCGCCTCACGCAATGGCATGTAGCCGAATGGGTCGCTGTGATAGTTCAGCATATTGTCGTCTTGATAGCGTGTCGCTCTGTAGAGCATTTCTTTCCAGCGCGTGAGCGGCAGTTGATCGACAGTGGGCGCGCCATAATTCAACTCTGCGAACAGCTCGACATTGGCGTCTTCGATTTCCTCGCAGTTCATCACTCTTTCGCCGTACACCGAAAGCGCCGCCGCAGGCACCGCCTGCGCAACCAGCTCGCGTTGCAGCTCTCGCCCTTTCACATCCTCGAGATGTCCGGGAATTTCCTTGTTGACGAACGTTCCGCTGCCTGACGTCGTTTGAATATAACCCTGCGCCGACAACTCTTCGTAACTGCGGATCACTGTAAAACGGGACACGTTTATCGAATCAGCCAGATCGCGCGTGGAAGGCAGTTTCTCACCAGGCCGCAAGCGCCCTGCCAAAATCGCCGATTTGAGCGCTTCGGAGACTTGCTTATAGACAGGCTGACGGCTGTCCGGCAAAAGTGTAAGAGCAAAGTCCATGAACGCAGCGCCTCTGGAAATGAAACTGACAAAACGTGCTGTCGCACGTCGCCGCCAATTTTTCACATACCACGATGGACAAAAAGTGGACGTATCAGATCGAACATACGCGCACCCCAAAACCCAAAAGCCCCGGGTTTTACTATATCGCATAGCACTACCCAAGCCGAAAAAGAACGAAAAGGGAGACTCCGCAACTGTTTTCATCAAACAGACGCGAAGCTCCCTTTTCGATAGAAAGGCGCGAACAGAGGGCGCTAGAGCATTTGCTCACGCCGGGTTCTTTTCGGCTTGCCGCTTCTCAGTCTCCTTGCGCCAGTAGCGCTTCTCGACCGCGCGGAAATTCGGACTGGCGGCGAGCCGCTCCAGATATTCGGAAAGAAGCGAAAGCTCGTTGTCGTCCTTGTCGCCGTTGAACTCGTCGACGTACACCGCATTGCCGTAGTTGCGCTGAGCGTTGAGCTGCAGATCGTCAACTATGAGCACGCGGCGCAGATCGAAGCCCTTCTTGCGGACCTTCTTCAAGTCCTTGATGTAATACGCCTCCATGCGATCGTGGTCGAATCTGCGAGTCGTGCGCACGCCTGAAAAGACGAACACCGGCTGCTTGTGATCCGCGAAGATCACCTCGACCACGCGATTGACGTACAGCGTACCGGCTGCAGACCAAACGGCGATGTCGTAGTGCTTCCACATCCGCGCGAGGAACTCGTCGAGGTGTGGCCGCTTGTACACGACATATTCGCTGGTCGTGAAGTCGGGCGTCAAGCCGGCGAGCGCTTTGGCAGGCTCCTCGGCGTGCACCAGCGTCTCGTCCAAATCAAGGACGAGAAGCGGCCTTTGTGCAGTGTTGTCCACAGCACACCTCCATTTGGTTGAAGCCGCAGGAGCTGACCACGAGTTCCTCCGCAATCTCGGATGGCGCGCGCCAACCGAAACTGCGAAGGAGCCGCGTGTATTTCTTCCTGCATGCAATTTGATTGATAGGGTGAGCCTGGCTCAGGAAGCGGTTTTGGAACCGTCCTCAGCCTTCTCAACCTGGCAATAACGGTAGATGTCCTCTTCGCTGAGGAACACCTGCTTGCCGTTGAGCCGGCACATATCGCCGTGATCGTATTCACGCTCGACGACCATGCGATCGCCTTTCTTCACGTCGATGTGGAAGCTCTTGCGAGCCGATTCGGGCAAGAAGTCGCGCTTGGCGACATAGACTTTTGTGGCCATGTATTTCTCCGACGACCATGAGGTCTCTGACGTTGCCGGGGATGGCTGGAGTAATTGATTACTTCACGCTCCTCAGATTGCCGCGCTTGGCGCTGGAACCTTTGGGCGGGAAGCGTCCGTCTTTATCGTTATCAACGACCAGCCTGACATACGACGGACGAGTCCGACGAATGACAGGCGGATGAGATTCAAAACGCCGACCGGAAGCTGATCCGATGCTGCCCAGAGCGCCTTCCTGCATTTCACGCAGGTCGCTTTTCTGGGACCATCGAGTCAGATTGCGGTCGCGCCGGTGCACATCGCCCCATGTGGCTCCATCGGAGACGCGCGGGCGATGAGGGCCAAACGGGTCTGCGAGCGATCCACCGAAGCTGCCGTGATAATCGAGACGAGTCTCGACCGGATAGGAACGTCCCTCGCGCAGAGTGATGTATCCGAACAAAGCAAGTGCGACAGCCACCCATGGATAGCTCAACGCCAACCACGCGCAGCCGGCAAGGACAGGCAAGGATGCAAGAAAGACCCGCCACCGATTGGAAAGCCAGCCCTTTCGCCAAATCCATTTGCCCAAATGCCCGCCGACGACAGGCGCGACACACAGCAGAAGTAGTACCAGAATGGTTTGCATGCGGCCCTCCTGTGAGAGCTCTCTGTTGATGTTCACCCAAAACCTCAGCCTTACGAAACTCCAAAAGATACCCGCAGTGCAGCGACAGCCGATAAGCTGTGGAATTGCATTGCAGGCAGATGAGGAGATATTGAACGGTTGGGGCTTTAGAGTCAGAGGGGGAAAGAAAAACGGTTACGAGTTTTTCTATCAAGAACTCTTACTGGATAACATCAAAAGTTTTGTTACGTACGTGCTTTTACAGGCATACACATAACTACTCATTCTGAGATTCAGATAAGGAGAGGCTTAACACTTATCGCATGCCATCGGAATTGGGCGCTAAACCTCTCGCATGCCCTCTTTATCGACACCCAGATCGAGCAGCGCAGGCGGCACCGGCTGGGCTTCCGCCCAGACTTGCAACTCGTGCAATACCTCGTCTTTTTCGCGCGCGTTGACGATCACCAGTGTCGCCGAACCGCCACCGGATAAGACGCAGCCAATAATCGGAAAACTGGACAACACTTTTCTCAGCGTCGCCAATTCAGGAATGAGCGGCTCTCGATATGGCTCGTGCAGGCGGTCTGTTAAGACCGCTCTCATCAAAGATTCGTCGTTTTTCGCGACCGCGGCGACGATCAAGGCGGTGCGCTGCAAGTTGGCAACGGCATCTTCGAACTTGACCATTTTTGGCAAAACTTTTCGCGATTCGCTGGTTTTTAGCGTATAGCGCGGCACCACCGCTATGATCCGCCACTTCTCCGGCCAGTCGAGTTGTTCGCTGACGATTGTGTCGTCGTCCATGCCTTTGCCGCAGACAATCATGTTTCCCATAAGACTGGCGGCGACATTCTCCGGGTAACCTTCCATGCGCATGCCGACAGTGAGGATGTCTTTTCTGGTGGGAACAAGCCCGCGCAGGAAGTAAGAGGCCCAAACGGCACCGGCGATGGCGGCGCCGGACGAACCCAAACCGCAACCAAGAGGAATGTCGGATGTCACTGTAATGCGAACGCGGTTGAGAAGCTCCGGATCGGATTGCCAGAGCCCCTGCAGCATCTTGTAAATCAAATTGCCCTGGTTGTATGAGTCGCTGACCGATGCGATCGAACCGCGCAATGTGACGATCGGCTGGCTGACATCGGGGCGGTCGTAAACATCGAAGCGCACAATCGAATAAATCTGCAGAGCCAGAGCGAGGGCATCGAAGCCGGGTCCTAGATTGCTCGCGCTGGCTGGGATTTGCAGCGTCAGGCTGCTGATTATTTGGGCGTCTGATTCACTCATCACTGACAACGGTTCGGGTCCTGAAAATTCTTGGAATTCTGAGTTGCAACTTCAAATTCCTCTAGTAACTTGCAAATTATCGCAGCTTTATTTCGTGCCGGACGTCATAGGCGCCAGGTAATTTACGCACGCCGCAACGAATACCTAGCGAAGCCTCGCAGACTCCTCTTGGGTTCCTGGAAAAGCCAAGCGCAGCAAGTGATGCGAGCTTTTTTGCGAGCGAGCGAACCGTTATCTCAACTAAATTTCCAGTGCAGACGCCTGCTGGAAGAACATATAAAGGAGTTCTACGTTTTCTTTTTCCCTTGCACCAAGTAAACCCTTTCGCCAGCAAACCGGCTATCCCTGCACTGTTTTGAATTCTGGAAACGCTCAGAGCGTTTTTAGAATCAAACCAGCCGGTAAGCCTTCTGACGAACCGGTTTGCCGGTCGCATATCGCGTCCCAAACAAGGTCAATACCGGCACCATATGCGGTGCCCACGAATCGGCAAAAGCCGAACAAGGAAAACTACCATGAAGCTCTTCGTCGCCCTGTTCTTCGGTGCCATCGGGGTCGTCCTCCTCAGCGTTCTCTCGGCTGTCGGCGGTTTGGCTGGTGGCGGGGTGAGCCTGCTCATCCTGAGCGTCGTCGGCAACGTTCTCATCAGTTCGCTCATCGGTGGCGCCGTCGCGGCACTGGCATTCCATCTCGTGTGCAAGGCCGCGGACACCTTCTTCGCCAAGACCGCAGCGGGGGAATCGGTTCCCGGCGAGCCGGCAGTGGTTCCGCCGTCGATCACGCGCGACAAGAAGTATCTCTGGGGTTCGCTGTCTTACTTCGCCTCCACCGTTCTGGCGGTGAATTTGGCGGCTGCCATCTTCAGCGACCCCACCTGGTCCATCCTGTTCACCATCATCGGCGGCGGCGCCCTGGGAATTCTCGGCGTGGCTGCGGTGATCGGTCTCAAGCTGTGGATTCCGAACTTCAAAGTGAAGAAGTCGCAGTAGAGTTGAGGTCGACTGCAGGCGCTCCCGATGTCCGGTCGCCAGCCCGATAGCGCCCAGCCCCACAGCCTGCCGTGCTGACAGAAGGCGGTCGATGTCATCGAGGTAAACTCGGTGCTCGACCGCCTTTGCTTGTTTTTTTCATTCTCGAGCGTCTTGCTATATCGTATAGTGTTTACTGGGAAACACACCGGATTTGGTGTCACGCCTCCGCGATGCTAAACCGCTGCGGGTGCGGGAGAGGGATTGTTTGTACCAGCTCGTTTCGAAAATATCTTCAGCAAGATATCGGCTGCTTTCTCGCATTCTTCCAGGGTGTTGAAGCGCCCGGCAGTAATGCGCGCGGAGCCGATCACTT
>JADYYD010000474.1 GCA_020853845.1 Candidatus Melainabacteria bacterium | reverse complement strand
GCGGCGGGAAGGCTCTCGGCTGCTAACGCGCGTTGTATAACAAGGAAGTCTGTGCACCAATATCCGAAAGAAAGAACAAAGCCGAGACCGGAGCAAATCGCAATCCAATCCACACCCATTGGATTGGCGGACGTGCCGGCATGCATCCAGAGATGCGCAAAGGCAGGGTCTTTCAACTGCGTGCAAAGACCGGACCAACCTCCTACTTTGCAAAGACCGATGATCGAAATCGGCAGCAGTCCGAAAACAATCAGGAAGAATTGCATCACTTCGTTGTAGATGGAAGACGTGAGTCCGCCCATGATGGTATATGCAAGAACCACACCGGCTGCGGCAAAGATGGACGCGTCAATTGACCAGTTCAATAGCAGCTTGAAAACAAGTGCCATCGCATACAAATTGATGCCCGACATCAGCACCGTCATCACGGCAAATGAAATTGCATTGAGTGCGCGAGTCGGTTCATTGAAGCGCATCTTCAGGTATTCAGGAACGCTGCGTACTTTCGAGCCGTAATAAAACGGCATCATGAACACAGCGAGAAACACCATCGCCGGTATCGCGCCGACCCAGTAGAAGTGGGCCGTCATGACACCATATTGAGCCGCATTGGCAGCCATTCCCATAACTTCAATGGCGCCGAGGTTTGCGGAAAGAAACGCCAGCCCCGTCACCCAACTTGGAATGTTGTGGCCGGAAAGAAAGAAGTCTTCGCTCGACTTCATCTTGCCCTTGAGGACGTAGCCGACGCCGATCACAAAGACGAAATAGACGCCGATGATGACGTAATCTATCCAGCCAATCTGAGCAACTGTATTGCCCACAATCCTCGGTTTTTAGAAAAGAGAAACTTGGTTTTCCAGCGCCAGCGCTCTGTCTTATTCGTCGGACATCGCCATGCCGGCTTCGTTGTCACGCTTACTGCCGAGCAATCTCAAACCATTTGCGTTGATGATCGGGCGAACGTTTTTGTTGCCGGCGTCATCGGTCCATTTGCTGAAATCGAGTCTGCCTTCGATTCCGATCAAGCTGCCTTTGCGCACATACTCGCCTGCAATTTCAGCCTGACGTCCCCAGATTTCAATATCGAACCAATCGGTTTCCTTGTCCTTGGTAGGACGATTTACAGCGAGACTGAATGTGGTCTTGACACGACCAGACTCGAAATAGCGCATTTCAGGGTCGCGACCAGCTCGTCCGACAAGTATGACCGAATTAACCATTTACATTCCCCTCACTTGAAAAATTGGCTCTGACGGCTCGTCGCCAAGAAGAGCACAGGCTCAAAGCTTCAGCCAAGACGTTCGTCAAGGGCATAACCCAGGCGCCTTTGGTTGACGCTTATAATAACCGTTTGCCGCCTGCATTTGTGCTTAAACTTGGTGCGCCTGAACGGAGAATAATCGCCATTTCGTCCGCCGTTGAAAAGAAAGAAGAAGTTACGCAGTTGCAGGAGTCTCGCCGGCAGCCCGTCTGGCATGTGATTGTTCTGCATATACTCACTTTGGGATTCTATTGGCCGTTCTGGTTTGCGAAAAATTGGTCGCTCTTGATACACGCTCACAAGCTGGCCAAGAAAGAAGAAAGTCAGGATGAAAAACTCGTACCCTACACGGGCGGCGAGGTTCCGCAGGTCGAAGGCAAAGACCCAATTCTTCTGACTCTCTGCATGTTCGTCCCTTTCTTGACGCTCTATCTGGCATTCCGCCAGTTCAATCTAATCGCCAGGCTGGACCCGGATAAAACCAGCTATCCGTCTCAACATCCAAGAATTGCGGCAACACTCTTGTTAGTTTCAATGATTGCTCTTTCGTGTCTCTTCGTGCTTCCGAAAACGTTTTACCTTCTATATTTGTCGTCCTGCGCGCCACTGGCTGTGGCTCAGCATTGGTTGAACCGATATTGGAAAGCGAACGAACCTGCTGATTCACTCGTGCGCCAGGCGTTCTCGACGGTGGAGCTGCTTTCTGTAATCTTCGGCAGCATATGGCTCGGGCTTATTGTGATTCGCCCATTTGTGATTCCGCAGTGAGCTAAAAGCGCCGTGGGCTAACGGCTGCTGGCGCTGCGGAATCTGCCTCTAAAGCTGAAATCCGTGCTTCTTCGCCCATTTCACGAGCTTGTCGGCATCTTCGAGCTCCAATTTTTCGACCAGCGCCTCGATGTGCTCGTTGAACTCTTCGTCGCTCAGCCCCATCCGCTGCGCTGCCTTGTTCAATTTGCCGCGCATGGTGATGTAGGTAAGGATATGGCGCTCATCTATTGAAAGGTGAGTTATATGTCTGGGCAGATTGGGCGTTAGAACGTTCTTGGAGCCTTTCTGGACCATGACAATTGCCATGCGTAGCAAAGCAGCCGGGTCCTCCTTCATGACGTAGCCAGAGGCTCCGCAATCGAGGAGATCCTGAACTTCGGCCGCCTTGCCCTGGCTGGCGAAGACGAGAACTTTTCCATTCCTCAACGATACCAGGCGTTTTATGAGATCGTGAGTGCCGATAAAGCCCGGCAAGTGCAGGTCGAGCAAAACCATGTCCGGCAGGAGTTCTTTCGCCATCCTCCAGGCCTCGTCCGATGTAGCAGCTTCGCCGACTATGTTTATCAGTTCGCCCTGCGCCAACTGTTCACGGACCTTGATTCTGGTCGGTTCGTGATCATCAACAAGCAAAAGCCGGGTCATCGCAATCCCTTGATATGCATCAAAAAAGGTCGAATAAAGATTGTTGCGACGGTAGTCAGCAAAATCATCGCTCAAAATCGCCGTAACCTAATACTACACGTAATTGGCGGCGCCAAAATTCGGCATTTACGGGGACGGGTTACCAACAGGCATCAAATTTATATCGCGGCTATAATGTCGCGAATGTTATTCCAAGTCAGAAAAGGCGCACACGATGACTGAAATCAACTCAAAAAAATTAGCGGCTCTGGCAGCACTTCTTACAGTTCTTTTCGCTCCGGTTTCTGGAACGGAAGCAAAAGGTCTCTTTTCAAAAGACAAAAATAAATTGGCTCAAGCTCAAGACGTAACCACACCGAGCGGTTTGAAATATCACGATACCATTGTGGGCAATGGACCGGCTCCGCGCCAGGGTCAAAGAGTATCGGTGCATTACACGGGTTGGCTGACCAACGGCACGAAATTCGACAGCTCCCGTGACCGTGGGCAACCGTTCCAGTTCTCCCTGGGACGTGGAGAAGTTATTAAGGGCTGGGATGAAGGTGTTGCATCGATGAAAGTCGGCGGCAGACGCAAACTGACCATTCCGCCGGATCTCGGTTATGGCGCCAGAGGCGCAGGCGGAGTAATTCCTCCCAATGCCACTCTCGTATTCGATGTTGAACTTTTGGGCATCCAATAGTTTTCTGCGAAGACTGGTTTTTAAAATTCAAAAATTTTGGATCTGATTTAAGGAGAATAAAAGTTGACTCAAGCACAAGAAGTTACAACGCCAAGCGGATTGAAGTATCACGATGACCATGTCGGCGATGGAGCCTCTCCGAGCCAGGGTCAGAGAGTGTCGGTCCACTACACCGGATGGCTCACTGACGGCACAAAATTCGACAGTTCGCGCGATCGCGGACAACCATTTCAATTCACGATTGGGCGCGGCGAAGTGATTAAAGGCTGGGACGAAGGCGTAGCCTCGATGAAAATCGGCGGCAAGCGCAAACTCACCATTCCGCCTGAACTCGGCTATGGAGCCAGAGGCGCCGGCGGAGTAATTCCTCCGAATGCCACTTTGGTTTTCGATGTTGAACTTTTGGACGTCAAATAGTTTTCACTGAAAAACTGATTTCAAATTTTGAAAATTCATTTGGATCGGATCTTCAGGGATCCGGTCCAATGTTTTAACACCTGCTTTGTGAAACTCAAAAATGCGAGGCGAAAATGGAAAGAGTCAAATATGCAAGCGGAACAAAGTGGGAGCCTCTGGTCGGCTACTCGCGCGCAGTGCGCCATGGAGATTTTGTTTCAGTCTCCGGCACTACCGCCACCACCGTCGATGGCGAACTGATCGGTATAGACAGTGCATTCGAGCAAACAGTGCAGATTATTTTGAATATTGAAAAAGCCCTCGCAGGCGTCGGAGCAACACTCGAAGATGTGGTGCGAACGCGGATATATGTGACTGATATCGAGCGAGACTGGGAAGACGTCGGCAGAGCCCACGGTCAGTTCTTCGGCGACATCAGACCAGCGACATCGATGGTGCAAGTTGCCAGACTGATATCAGCCGACATGCTTGTCGAGATCGAAGCAGATGCGATTGTTCTCGGGCGATAGAAGACTAAGCACCGCGTATGGTGCCATCTTTCTGTCAATGCTTTGATACAGTTTTTGAACTTTAAGTTTGCGCTGTAAGGACGTTGTTGCAGCCCTTATCTTTCGCCATAATCAGCGCTTCGCATGCAGCTTCCAACAATCCTTGCGGATCATTGCTGTGCTGAGGATAGCTGGCCACTGCAAGTGTTGCTGTGATCTTAATCGGTTTGCCCGTCTTAGGATCCTTCACTTCCAGCATAGAGATTCTTCGACGAACTCTCTCTGCCACTACCATTGCTCCTTCAGCGTCGGTTTCGTGCAGCACGGTGACCAACTCTTCGCCGCCCCATCTGGCCGGCATGTCGATCTCACGCACTGAACTCTTCAGAATTTTTCCGACTTCGATAAGTACTTCGTCGCCGACTTCATGTCCATACCGCAGATTGATATCACGCAAGTGATCGATATCAATGAGCATTAGAGACAGCGAATAGCCCAATCGCAAAGCACGCTTCATCGAATGTGTAAGGTGTTCTTTGAAGACATGACGATTCGGCAAATTCGTCAGCACGTCCGTACCCATAAGCTCTTGCAGCCGGGCATCGGAGTTGGAGAGCTGATGACGCAAACGGTCGATCTCGCGCTCTTTCTCTTTGATGCTGCGCTCGAGCTGAACAATCTGGCCCTGCATCTTTCTCAGTTGTCCTTCCACCTGGCGGTGGCGAGACGTCCCATGAAAAGACTGCAGCATTTGAGTCAAGTGGGCTTTCATCGATATCCCCCTGCGGCTCCCTGCCAGAGAACTGCAACCTGCCTTACCAGACCTTATATAGATCTTGATCCTGATCCTCTTTTTATATAGAGGATATAAACTCGACTACATCAGGTTTTGATCTAATCAACAGAAGTATATTAGTACGATTTAGGATTCAGATCCAGTTTTCAGGGGGGAAAACCGGGGGCTTATTTAATCAAAGCCCGGGAAAGCTCTTTCTGATTGTGGTCTATCAATATTAGATAGTATTCACTCTTGCCTTTATCGACGTTAAACGTAATAATCCCTTCCGCCTGCGTGTTTGGCAGAATCACTTTCTTGAATTGGGCATGATTGTTCGGCGAGAGAAACTCCGGAAAGTACATCTGGCCAAGGTTTGTAGTGACTCGAAAATCACGGAACGAAAATTGCCTTCTGGTCTCATTGACGAAAGTGAAGTCGACTCTTAGCAGTTGGGCCTGCTTATCATTCACGTCCTGAGCAAAGCCGAATTTATTGACATTAAGAACCACACCCCGCATGGGCGGCGCCTTTTGATAGGAAGGCAGTGCTTTGACATTGAAGCCCGGAAGTTTTATCGGCTCCACGGTCTTCAACTTTATGACGTCGCCAGGGACGATGTTTCGAATTTCGCCCTGACGTCGCAGCGCCTTATATCCGTACCATGCCGCACCCGCAGCAGCAGTCGATCCCGGCACTATTCCATATGAAGCAATCGCTGCCGGAATGCCACCAAGTTGCAAACCGAGCAAACCACCCTTGATGGCACCTTTGGTGACCATAGCGGTGTCGATAAGGGCAACTTTGGCGACGGACTTCAATGTATTGTCCTTGGTGGAAAACTTAGCCGGAAAAGCCAATTCATAGTCGCCGTTCGGACTGCACAACCGATCGAATGTGACCTCTACATAGCCATCGCGCGAATGACGTTTCTGCCCTTCAGAATCGGTTACAAGCCCTCGCATATACCACCCCTCGGGCAGCATCACCTTGCTTCCGTCTTTGACGTCTACAGAGACTTTGGCCCATATCTCATCGCCTTTTTGGCTGACCTCTGAATTGAGATATGTATTCAATGAAAGATTGATATCCACGCCCGGCGGAATCGTCTGCTC
>JADYYD010000473.1 GCA_020853845.1 Candidatus Melainabacteria bacterium | reverse complement strand
CTCCGGCATTTTCCAGATCATTACGTCGCCGAACTGCGGATGATTGAACAAATTTCCCTGCGGTCTTTCCTTCTCGATTAGTTCGATTGCTTTGAAGGGCGCCTTGAATGCACCCCCCGATTGCGGCAAAACGACAGCTTCCGGAATGCGCGAGGAAACGAAGTAAACACCAATCCCGGCCAGTACGGCGATGGTGGCAAACCACATAAATCCTTGCGGCTGGTAGGAGGAATCAAGCTTTTGATCCACTGCCTGCCAGAAAGGTTTTGCTTCTTCTTGCGCTGCTTCTTCTTGCGCCGTTTCTTCTTGCTTCTCTTCTTTCTGATTCGTTTCTTCTTGTGTCGCCTCTGCTCGCAATAAAGCCAGCAAATAGCCACCTTCTGCAAACATGTGAAGCGCCGCGAACGGAATCAAGCGGCGGCAGCAAAAACCTGCAATCGCCCAGCAAACCACGGCAATAACAGCAAAGACAATCTGCCCTCGCGGAGTGCCGACGAATGAGGGATCAATCTTCGCCCGCAACGCTCGAACAACGGACACGAGCGAGACTGCAAGCAAAATAAAGAATGGGTAGTAGGTCCACTCTAGAAAGTCTTTAGCGGCGATGGGCCGCAGTTCAATGATGTGTTTGTTTAACGGAGTGAAAAACAAAGTAGGCAGATACTGCCAGAGTCCGGCGCCATAAGGATTGATGAAGCTGCCGAGAAATGCAGCAACGAAAGAAAGAATGATGGTTATGTTATGCGACTGCAAGCGTTTGATTGCGATGACATCCGCGATTGTTGTGACAAGCGTGAACACGAAAAGATAGAGCAGTCCGAGCACAAAGGCACTATGCAGATTGCACCACAAAGCCATCACGGCACCAAATATGGTGATGGCGATCCAGTTGATTTTGCCGTCGCCCTGCGCGTTTTTTCTGCGCAGCAATAAGTGGGTCAAGAAGAAGTAGATGCCGAGCAGCAAGTAGCTGAAAATTTCAGGGCGGCAGAGGAAATGGAAAAACGCAGTCAGCAGCGTGAGGATTGTTCCCACGACGGCAAAGCTGCCTGGCATGCCGACCTTGCGTGCAAATGCCAAAGGCAGAGAAACAAACGCTGCGGTTAAAACGGTCGCCGCCAGAAGCAACAAACCGGTCAGGTCAGCGGCTTTGTACGAGAGGTAGAAGAAAACCTCCGTCAGCCATTGATAGAGAACGAACTTCCTGTCAGGAAATAAACTCATCGTGTAGGAATAGGGGTCGCCATCGGGCAGCCTTCCGGTTTCGACAATCATCTTGCCGAGCGCGAGAAGCCAGCAGGTATCTGGGTCGTGAAGGCTGGCACCGGCAATGAAAACGGCGGCGACAAAGACGACGAACAAAAGCAGTATCAACAGGCCACGCGCAGCAAACCCAGCTAAGAAGCTTTGTTTCATGCCCAGAAGCTCTGATTCATGTGCAGAAACTCAGTGTCATTCCCACTCGATGGTCGCGGGCGGTTTAGACGTAACGTCATAAACGACCCTGTTGATGCCCGGCACTTCATTAACGATGCGCGACGAAATTGTCGCCAGCAGGTCATAGGGCAAGCGCGCCCAGTCAGCCGTCATGCCATCTTCGCTCGTGACGGCGCGAATAACGATCTGGTTCTGATATGTGCGCTGATCGCCCATTACTCCAACGGAGAGCGTGGGCAAGAGAACGCCGAATATTTGCCAGACCTGGCGATACATGCCGTGAGCCTTGATCTCTTCACGAATAATCCAATCGGCTTCGCGCAGAGTCTTCAATCGTTCTTTGGTTACTTCGCCCAACACGCGAATTGCCAGACCGGGCCCGGGGAACGGATGGCGGACACGAATGCCTTCAGGAACACCAAGTTCGGCGGCAACGCGCCTGACTTCATCCTTGAAGAGCTTCGCAAACGGCTCGACGAGCTTGAATTGCAAGTCTTTAGGCAAGCCGCCCACATTGTGGTGCGACTTGATTTTCACAGCGACGCGCTCGCCGGTTTTCGGATCGACTTGCGTGCCGGAAGATTCGATGACGTCCGGATAAAGCGTGCCTTGCGCGAGATAGTCGAAGTGCCCGAGTTTCTTCGATTCTTCCTCGAAAACTCGGATGAACTCCGTGCCGATTTTTTTGCGTTTTTCCTCGGGATCGGTGACTCCAGCCAATTTCCCGATAAATCTGTCTCTTGCCTTGATGAAATGCACGTGAATCTTGAACTCTTCGAAGGCATCAACCAGCCATTCCGGTTCGTTCTTGCGCATGAAACCTTGATCGATGAACATGCAAACGAGCTGATCGCCGATTGCTTTATGCAGCAAGAAAGCGAGGGTCGAACTGTCCACACCGCCCGAGAGCGCCAAAAGAACGCGCTTATCGCCGACTCTTTCTTTCACTTCAGCAATCGCATGGTCGATGAATTTTTTCATCGTCCAGCTTTGGCTGCAGCGACAGATGCGCACTACGAAGTTTTCGATCACCTGCTGCCCGCCGCGGGTGTGAACAACTTCCGGGTGAAACTGAACTCCGTAATAGTTGCGCTCTTCATCTGCAATGGCAGCCACCGGTGTAGCCATGGTACGAGCGGTGACCGCGAATCCGGTCGGCAGAACCGAAACACTGTCGCCATGGCTCATCCAGCTTTCCATCTCAGGATCGAGCCCGTCGAAAAGATTGCCGTGATGGGCGATGGTCAGCATTGCCCGCCCGTATTCCTTCACCTCCGCCGGCTCTACAACACCGCCCAGGTCCCGTGCCATCAACTGCATGCCGTAGCACACACCCAAGACCGGCACTCCCAGCTTCCAGATGTTTTCGTCGAGTTGCGGCGCGTGCGGCTCATAGCAACTGCTCGGTCCGCCGCTCAAAATAATGCCCTTCGGATTTAAGCGCTTGAGTTCTTCAGCGCTCGTGCTGTACGGCAGCAACTCCGAATAAGTATTGACCTCTCTGACCCGCCGGGCTATCAACTGCGAGTACTGCGACCCGAAATCAAGAATGGCGATGCTGTCTGCCAGTGCGTTGTCGGCCAGATGGCTGAGCGAGCCGTGTTGCGAAGTCTGAGTTCCGGTCACTTTGAAGTCTCCTCGAAAAGGCTTGCTATATTATCCAGCCTTTTTGCCTCAGAGCCTCGCGCCGCGGGCGTTCTTGTCGAAACTTATCAGTCGCCCAAGCAAAAAGTTGACGCCTGGACTATCGCTCTCAGTAGCCATGAGGCTGACAGTCCGGGTATAAAGGAAGTGCCCGACTTACCCCGCCCGTCATATATGCTCGTTTACGACCCCAGCGAACCCACCCCAAATTTTCGCCAGATCGCCGCAGAGATTTACTGCGGCGGGCAGCCCAATGATGAGGGTTTCAAAACTCTCAAAGAGAAGGGGATAAAAACAATCATTAACCTGCGCGAAGAGCCCAGCCAGATTGCGCGCGAGAAAGAACTGGTCGAAAGTCTTGGAATGCAATTTTTGAGCGTGCCCATGACACCTTTTCAGGAACCGAGCGAAGCGGCAATCAAGCAATTTTTAGATGTGGCGCTGCATCCTGAAAGCCACCCGATTTTCGTACATTGCCTGCATGGGCAAGACAGAACCGGCGCTATGGTGTGCATATATCGCATGGAGGCGCACGGACACACCTTCGACCTGGCGTATGAAGAGATGGTCAATGGCGGTTTTCACAAAGAATTTTTGAATTTGCGTCGTGCGGTTTTGCGCTTTGCCAGCCGCAAAGGGCTCGTGGTGTCTTCAAAAGAATGAGTCCCGTGGTTCTTTTGGGGGCTGCCGACTTTTTCAATCGCACCTCAGGGGTATCGGAATTGCCCAAATTCATCACCAATTGAATTCCCAGGAAAATACTGAGTGATGTTAAACCCTGACTAGCAGGGACTTTCAGAGCTTTTGCCTTGTTTTCGCCAACTAAAACAGCGGTTGACATCAACGCAAATAGGGCGTTTTCAGCCTTCTAACTCGCATGGCTACAATTGAATTCCCAGGAATTCAATTGGGCATGGACAAATGAAATTTCGGAATACCACCTGGTTCGGTCTGGTACCATTCAGGCTGCTTCGCTAAGAATTAGCATTCAACAGCCATTTCAGTCAGAAGGAATCCAAAATGAGCAAGCTTTTCGAGCCGGTCAAAATCAGAGCACTAGAAATCCGCAATCGCACAGTTGTATCACCAATGTGCATGTATTCGGCCGAGGGCGGCAAGCTCACAGACTTTCATCTGGTGCACCTTGGCAGATTCGCTCTGGGCGGCGCGGGGCTGATATTCGTTGAGGCGACAGGTGTCTCACCGGAAGGCAGAATCACGCACGGCGACTCGGGCTTGTACAAAGATGAGCAGATGGAGCCGCTCAAAAGAATTGTATCCTTCGTCAAATCGCAAGGCGCCACCATCGGCATTCAATTGGCTCACGCCGGACGAAAAGCCAGTTGCCAGCGCCCGTGGGAAGGCGACGGACCGATCACGAAAGACAATATGAAGCCCGGCGAAGAAGCCTGGCAGACTTATTCTTCCAGTGCGATTCCCTGGGGAGAAAACTGGCACACGCCCAAAGAAATGGACGAAAAGGACATGGAAAAAGTCCGCCAAGACTTTCTTGCTGCTGCAAAACGCGCAATTGCCTGCGGTTTTGATGTTCTCGAAATGCACAATGCGCATGGCTATCTGCTGCAATCGTTTCTCTCACCAATTGCCAACCAGAGAAAAGATCAATATGGCGGATCGCTGGAAAACCGCATGCGCTTTCCGCTTTCAGTAGCAAAGGTATTGCGCGAATTCTGGCCGCAAGACAAACCGATGTTCGTTCGCATTTCTTCTGTGGACGGCATTGAGGGCGGATTCACAATCGAAGAAGCTGTGGAATATGCAAAAGAATTGAAGAAACTCGGCGTCGATGTCATCGACTGCTCATCCGGTGGACAGCCCGGAAAGATGCAGTTGCGCGCGGCTTTGGGCTATCAAGTTCCATTCGCTCGCGAAATCAAACACGCCGCCAGCATACAAACAATGGCAGTAGGCATGATTGTCGATGCTCATCAAGCCAATGAAATCATCACCAGCGATAGTGCGGATTTCGTCGCATTAGCGCGAGAAGCGCTCAACTCCCCGGACTGGTTTTTCCATGCAGAGCAAGAACTTGGACAGGCGCCGCAAGACGATCCATACTCCGATTGGCCGCCGCAATACGGCTTCTGGCTGGGCAAGAGAAAACATACTCTCGACCGCTTGAATGCTGCAGCAGTTAAATAATTACGGCGGAACAGAGCCGAATATCCATCGTCAATTCAAGCATGACCATAAGCTGCAAATGCTGGTTTAAGACAATGGACAACTCAACACGAATCAGGTTTTACACAGGCATACCAACACTATTGGTAGTGCTGGGCGCACCGATTTTTCTTGCCGCCTGGACTTTCGATTACTGGCAAGCCTGGGTGTTTATTGCAATATTCTCTCTCGCGACGATGGCACACGGATTGATACTCTGGAGGCTTGCACCAGATGTGTTGGCGCGCCGCATCAAAGCAGGACCGGCAGCAGAGACCCGCCCCGTGCAAAAGCTGATCATGTTGCTCATCACGCTGGCATTCCTCGGTTTTCTAGTTTTGTGCGGACTAGATCACAGATTCGGCTGGTCGCACGTGCCACTGCCAGCAGTGCTGTTCGGCGACTTTCTGGTTGCTTTGAGCTTTTACGTTTTTACCGTAGTTTGCCTGGAAAACCGCTTCGCCTCAGCCACAATAGAGACGCACGAAGGGCAAAGCGTCGTTTCGACCGGGATGTACGGTGTCGTGCGTCACCCAATGTACGCAGGTGCGCTCTTGCTGCTAGTCGGCATTCCGCTCTCGCTCGGATCGCTGTGGTCTGCACTGTTCATAACAGTGGCAGTCGGAATTTTGATCTGGCGGATTACGGATGAAGAGAAATTTCTTCTCAGCCATCTCAACGGTTATCCAGAGTATTGCAAGAAGGTCAAATATCGACTCATTCCAGGCGTCTATTAATGCATCCTACCAGGCCGAAAACAGCCCGTCGCAGCCGATGAAATCGACCATACCGATTGTATGGTTCATTAGTAATGCCAATTCGTCTTTATGGAACACATCAGACACGCTCTCCTCACCGTGTCGCTTATTAGAATTGTGGTCTGCTTTATCGTTCGTCCCTTGAAGCCCATGCTCGATTCCAGCCAGTTTACCCATGTGTGCTCCTTCAAATGATCAGTGCTGAGTGCGGTCAGTTGGGCTAGACAAGGGAGGATGCGCGCAACTTTGCACTGAAGGTGAGTGTGTCGAACCAACATACGAATCTATTCGCACTGATTTCTTTCTGGACAAAAAAATCCGAGAATTTTTGAATTTCATTTAGCAGACAGATGTGGATCTTCCCCATCGACTTTATCTTGCACCGGCGCCCATTTACGCAGCAAATCGGAGAGCTGCTTTATCTGATAGGGTTTGCTCAAATAGTCATCCATACCGGCTTTCAGGCACTCGGCCCTGTCCTCGTCCATGGCATAACCGGTAACGGCAATAATCGGTTGGTGGCAGCCCGATTCAGCCTGCCATTCGCGGCACAAACGCGTGCATTCGAAACCGTCGGTGCCCCTCAAATTCAAATCCATAAGGATTAAATCGAAAGGGGAGCTTTTAAGCAAAGCAAGAGCGGAGTTACAGTTGCCTGCCGTAACTATTTCAATGCCCATGCGCTTGGCGACAGCTTCATAGAGAACAGGTGCTACGTGGTCATCATCAATAGCTAGGACTCTCATACTGCTGCACGCCGTACTTCTGAGCCCACCTGATTAATCCCATTGTGCCGCAAACAGGGCAGAAAGTCACGTTATTTTCGAAACCCAAGTATTCAAATGGATGCAAGGGCTTTCGCGATCTATTCCTGATCGAGTGTATGAAACTTACCGATCAAAGTTTCGCCATCCGTAAGAGCCTCACATCGCTTGTCGATAGACTCGTATGCGACTTTGTTCTCTTTGCGAAAACGCTCGTAATCGAACTCGGAAGACCAATAGTCGAGCGTGACATAGCGCGAAATTTGACCGACATCCTTGATCACTTTCGTGCCTTGATACTTGTCGCTGGTTTTGAACAACTCCGCCCAGATACCCTGGCCGCCGTACTGCTCTTCGAAGTTTTCTTCTTGCCCGGGCTTGACTTGGAATTCCCAGACGATTACGTAACTCGGCATGACACCTTATCTCCACTAATACTCGATCACTGCGCGAAAACGCGCTTTACCGACGCCATGCATCGACCGGTTCGGCACCGGAATCGATAATTATACGGGGCTATCCACAATCTTTCGCCGTTTTTTATGTGTAGCCATCAGTTGACAAGCAAAACTCATGGAGGTTGGCAGCCGCTCAGCCTGTTGGGCGTAACAAAGTTTATGAATTTGGCGAAACTGTTAAAATGCAAGGGCAAGTATATGGAGCAAGAAGATGCCTGCTCGTCACAATCAGTTGTTCGTGACGGTCGATGACTATTTGAGGCGCGAAGAGCGAAGCACAATTCGTCACGAATACGTTGACGGTCGCCTGTTCGCAATGGCAGGCTCGAGCATTAAACACAACATAATTTCGGGAAATCTTTTTTCTATATTGCATGCGAAGCTTAAAGGCCGTCCCTGCAAGGTGTTTATCGAAGCAGTGAAGGTGCGCGTCGAAGCGACGAACAGTTTTTACTATCCCGATGTAATGGTTTCGTGCGCCACGCACGCAGAGTCTGCAGTTTTCACAGATCAGCCGGTTGTAATCGTTGAGGTCTTATCGCCGTCCACGTCAGCAATCGATAGGCGCGAAAAACTCATTGCCTACAAGCAAATACCATCGCTTAAAGAATATTTGATCGTGCATCAGAAGAAGCGCTGCGTTGAAATTTATCGCAGAGATGCAGATGGCAACTGGAATGTGTGCGAACTCTCGACAGGTTCGAGTTTTGAAATCTGTTCCATTGCGGGAGGGCTTATCGAAGTGGCAATGCAGGACGTGTATGACGGAGCCGACGGCGAAGGTCACAGCACACCGGTAGTCAAAGAAGGCGAGATGATTGACGACTGGCTGGACGAGGCGAACTCCGCAGAATGAGCAAGGGCATTTATTCAAAAAAATCTGAAAAACTCTCCAGGAAAGCGCTGCATGCCTACAGGGAAGGCAGACACAAGACCGACATACATCATGCTCGATTGCTCGAAGACAAACT
>JADYYD010000472.1 GCA_020853845.1 Candidatus Melainabacteria bacterium | reverse complement strand
GGTGGACAAATACACGTACTTGCCGAACTTGAACAACAACATCGCCCGCGCTCAATACATCACAAGCGACGGCGGCCGGGTGACAAGCTTCGTTAAAGTGCGTAAAGTGCCGCTCATTGTTCTTCATGTCTCATTCATGGAAATGAACTCGACTGCGGCAAGAGCCCTGGCAATGCAGCTCGGTATCAGCATGGGCACTAACACCTTTGCCTTCGGTATCGGCGGAACTCCAACCACTTCCAAGATAGTTCAAAGCAACGCCGGGGTGACGACGACGGTATTGACCGCCGTTCCTGTTGCTAGTGGCAATAGCTTTTTGGGACCGCAAGGTTCGGTAGGCAGCACACAGCAGGCTTACGCAGTTAGCCCTGTTTTCTTCAGTTCAGGAACGGCACTTACTGCTACGCCGTACACTGGAACGAACAGTACACTGACCTCTTTCAATACTTCTGGTATCGGTCTTGGTATTCTGAACGGCGTACCTAGTCTGCTGTCGCAAGCAGTACTCCTGGGTTCGCCAGGTTCGACGAGCTTTGCGCAAGCAGCTAACGGTCTCGGCAACCTGTTCCAGGCGATCAGTAACTTCCCGACCAATCATGGAACCCGCGTCGGACTTAACCCGACAGTTCAAGGTATCATCACGCAGTCCAGAGCCAGAGTCCTTACAGAGCCAACGCTCGTGACAATCTCAGGCGAACGTGCGGCCTTCCTGGCTGGTGGCGAAATTCCGATCTTGCAATCTATCGCGACAGCCGGTACGTCTCAGTTCTCCGTAACCTTCGAACCGTTCGGTATCCGCTTGAACATGATCCCTGTGCTCATGGAAAACGGAAATATCAACCTCGAAGTTGCACCGGAAGAGCGTTTGATTTCAAACCAGCCTGGTTTGGGTCTGACCTTCACTGGTGGTCAAGGTTCAATCCCTGCGTTCACCACAAGAAAGGCTCAAACCATTGTTGAGATGAAGCCGGGACAAGAACTGTTTATCTCCGGTTTGATTTCGGCAAACACTGGACGTCAAATCACCAAGACTCCATTGCTCGGCGAAGTGCCTGTGCTCGGTGCTCTGTACCGTTCGAAAGCCTTCACCAAGAACGAATCCGAACTGGTAGTTGCAGTACGTCCGGAAGTCATCCTTCCTGGCACACCTGGTCAACTCAAGCTTCCTGAAGAAGTGGGCAGAGTCGAAGGACCGCGCGACGTCAACATGTTCCAAGTTGAACCGACCGTCATCGACGAACGTCACTACACCTCCGGAAGATCGGAAAGAAGACAAAAGACATCACCCACATTGCCTGAAGGCGCTCCAATTCCGGATAGCCAATAAGTCAAAGGGTAGTGAGAAATTCGAGGGCGGGATGCATTGCATCCCGCTTTTCGTTTGCGCTATTGCATGAGATCAATGCGACTGCTGACAGATAGAATGAGGCGCAAAGAAAAACGCTCTGCATCGCTTGCAGAGCGTTCTGTTGCATTTACTGATGAAGCAGGTGGTTAGCGCTTCTTAGTAGGTTTCTTCTCAAAGCGACGCCTTGTGGCTTCCGCTAAATAGGCCGCTGACTCGTCGGGAAACTCTTCGAAGAAAATGTCGAGCACCCAGTTGACCGAGTTGCGGATGAAGACTTCGCGATCTTCAACCGGTGAGTAAAGATTTGCCAGTCCGGACTTGTCGACGATTTTGAGAAGACCCTTCTCGGACAGACGAACCATTGTCGTCATCACTGTCGTGTAGGCGATGTCCCGCTTCAGGCGCAGGATGTTGAAAACATCGCGGACTGTAATTGTCGGGTCGGCTTTCTCCCAGACAAGTTCCATAATTTCGCATTCCAAGTCACCAAGGAATTTGCGAAGACCCTTCTGATTGAACCTGAAGGAGGCGTTTTCGTCGTGTATTCTCATCCGACCGACTTTTGCTAGACTTTTAGACCACCGTGCACGCAACCAATCGTAACATAGCAAGCGCTCAATGGGGAAATTAGCAATTTCGAGGGAAATCGGTAAAACCCGCTATTACTGAGGCTTTTCGGTATCTCCTATTGACTGTAGCAAATAGTAATATTTCCACTTTTTTGTAATAACAGGAAGCAATCATGTCCGAGTCTAAGTCTGAGTCAAAGTTGGGCAACAAGAAGCCGGTAGTTTTTCTCGATCGCGATGGCACTCTTAATGTCGAGATTGGATATATACGCAAAGTCGATGACTTGAATTTGATTGAGGGCGCTGCAAAAGCAGTAAAGAAGCTCAACGACAACGGCGTCGCTGCAGTGCTCGTCACCAACCAGACCGGAGCCGCACGCGGGTATTATCCGGAATCGCATATTCATGCGCTCAATGAGCGTTTGCTTATGCTGCTCAAATCCGAGGGCGCGTTTCTCGATGATGTTTACTACTGTCCGCACCTGGAAGAAGGCACGGTGGAAGAATTCAGTTTCGCCTGCGATTGCCGCAAGCCGGCAAAAGGCATGGTAGACAAAGCGCTCGGCGATCATCCCGAATACGATCCTTCTTGCACTTTCGTTGTCGGCGACAAGGCAACCGATGTGGAGCTGGCACAAAACTGCGGTGCCAGAGGCGTGCTCGTAAGAACCGGTTATGGAGAGGCGGTTTTGAAGGGCGAATATCAGAATCCTGTGCAAGCCGATTTTGAAGCCGGATCGATTGTGGAAGCCGTCGACTGGATATTGGCGCAGATCAATTCGATTGCAAAACGATCTTGAGCAATTGAAGTTTCAGACCGCTCGAGACTAACCACGCATTCTCAAACTGGAACGCAAAAGGCTGCTTATCTCGCTTATCAAACTGGGCATGTCGAAGGGCTTGGGCAGATAAAGATCGGCACCGGCTTCCAGAGCCAGAGATTGATCGGGATGCGAAGTAGCCATCACCAGCCAGATACTCTTCAATTCGTCATCGTCTTTCAAAGTTCGGCACAAAGACCAACCGTCCATTTGCCTGTCCGCCAGATTCGATTCCATTAAGATCAAATCGGGATGGTCATGACGAGCCAGTTCCAGAGCGTCGTCGGCCGATGAGGTCACTTGCACGAGATAACCTTCCAGGGTCAAGCTGTCCTGCAGAAGCAATGCCATCGGTCCGTCCGGCTCGACGACAAGTATGCGCGATTGCCTTTCTGACGCCGGTGTGCCGATATCTTCCAAAATCCCCATGCCTTCATCGGGCTGAGGTTGCGGCATGCTGTCGGTCACCCAGGTCGAGCCCGAATATTGTTTGGACAGATAACGATAGTCTCTTGCCGAAGTAAGCACGTCGACATAACTTTGATAACGGCGCTTGGTGCTGGAGACGATTCCTATGGCGATGGAAATTAGAGGAATGCGCCGTCTTATGCCGCCCCTGCCGGTGGAAATCAAATAGCCGCGCTCGATGTCTCCTTTTGGATAGAAGCGGCGGCTGATGCTGTCGAACTGCTGGCAGATCTTTTCTGCTTTTCTTTCCGGATTGTCCGGTTTGACAATCATGAAGAAGTCGTCCGCTTCTATATGTCCGACGAAATCGTCATCATCCGCGACATCGGTTAAAACGGCTCCCAGAGCTTTGATGAGCTGGTCGCCGGCCAGGTCGCCGTAGGTTTCGTTGTAGACCCGAATCTTATTCAAGTCTATCGACATGGCCGACCAGGGCTTATCGGAAACCATGCATTGCTCGAGCATGCGGCGAATGAGATTCGGCCCGGGCAATTGGCTGAGCGGGTTGGACATCTCTTCCTGGCGTCTGCGCAAGTGGGCAAGAACCCGAATGGCCAGTTCGTTTTTATCTATCGGATCGCCGAGCACGTCGTCGGCCCCATACCTGAACGCGCTGATTCTCTCATTGACGTCAGATGATGCATGCAACAGCACCAGCACCGGCCGTGGTTGCACAACCGTTGCTCGAATTTGCTGGCAGTACAACCTGCCGTCGCCTTCAGGCATCTGCGCGGCCAGAAGAATCAAGTCCGGGTGAATGAAAGAGAGCAATTCGTTTGCTTCTTCGAATGATGTGACGGCATGCACTTTGGCGCCCGTCTTTTCGAGGATGGAAGCATAGTCCGCCGCCTGGCGCGGTTGGTGAATGATGAGAATAATCGGCGTCGGCAGCAGCATTTCAGTCGCGACCTCTTGCTGCCTGCATTTCCAGTGATGCCGCCGGCAATTGCACTGTGAATGTCGTGCATCCGGGTATGCTGGAAACTTTTATTTGTCCGCCCAGGGCGACGACCAGCGATCGGGTGATGTAGAGCCCGAGTCCGGTGCCCTCGGTTTGCCTGGTGAGCGGATTGTCCAGACGGGAAAACTTGGAGAAAATCTCCGGCAAGTGCTCTTGCGGGATGCCTCCGCCTTGATCTGCGACTGAAAATTCCACCATCTCCGGCGTTCCTGGAACATCGCGAGCGACAACAGTCACTGTCGTTTCGGAAGGCGAATACTTGATTGCGTTGTCGATCAAATTGGTGAGAATCTGTTCCAATCTATCCGCATCAGCCCAAACCGGAGGAAGCCCGGGCGGGATGACATCTTGAATCTTATGATTGCGCGCTTTCTCCGAGAGATTTCGCGTCACTCTCTGGATGGCTTCGCGCAGATCTATAGCGCGAATTGTGAGCTGCAATTTTTTCGATTCTAATCTGGAAACTGCCAGCAAGTCTTCGACAAGGCGCGTCAATCGATCGGCCTGGTCCTTTATGATGCCGATGTAGCGGCGTTGCTGAGTAATATCGAGCCTCTCGCCGGCGCGTAAAATCGTGTCGGCAAAACCTTTGATAGATGTAAGCGGTGTTCTCAGTTCATGAGACACGGTGCTGACGAATTCTGTCTGTGCTTGCTGAACCGTGTGGCTTTGCACGATGTACAAAATGGTCAGGCTGCCTTGCTCTTTTCCATCCTTGTCCTCGACTGGAAGATAGCTGGCGGGAACACTGATATCGACACCATTCTTTCCATATGCCGTGGCGAACTTCCAGTGCGCATCCGCAGCCGCGTTGGCAGAATCGCCGTCCGCTTTTTCCTGCGCACCAGATACGATGGCAGCACCCGGATTGCTCCCTGCAGCTATTGTGGCGCCGACCCCTAAGACTGCACTGGCAGTGGTCGCTTCTTTGTCTTTGAGCGAAGCTTCATCGAAGAATGCGGAAAGCTTCTGCCCGACGATTTCCTTCTCTTGCCGCCCGAGGAATTTTGCCGCGGCAGGATTGCAGAAAGCGACAACTCCGGTCAGGTCGGTCAGAATATAACCATCTGCGGAATGTTCGGTGAGGCAACGGTAGATGTCTTCAGTCTTAATGCTCAAAGCTGAGACTCGTCGAAACTTTGGATTGGATAGGATTTCGTGTGAATTCGGCGCAGAGCGCCTTAAATCCTACGTTAACACTAGAAAGTCAGGCAAAGGTGCATTACAACCTATCCTTAAGGTTTAGAACCTTCACAAGCGAAAAGCTTACGAATTCCGGAAAACCTTTCCTGGCAACCGTTCTGAGTTACTCTGCCGAGATGAGTCCAGAACCCTCATTGCGGGCGGTTTTGCTCTTCATCTGAGTCATAGGCTGCGCCGTTTTCCCCGTCCATGAGCTCCAGCAACTGCTTCAGGCGCGGCAAGTCTGTCAAATACAGGTACCCCAGAAGTGCCTCAAAGGCAGTCGCCTTGCGATAAAGCGCCTGCTGCGATCTTCTATATGCCGCCGGCTTCATATTGCGCGCCCGCCTGACCAGGTCACGCTCTTCATCGCTCAGCATCGGCGAAAGTTGGTGCAGCGCCCGCGCTTGACCTTTGTAAGAAACGATACCGGCTGTGCGCTTGT
>JADYYD010000471.1 GCA_020853845.1 Candidatus Melainabacteria bacterium | reverse complement strand
GCTAAGGTTGAAACGCGCTAGGAGGCGTAGGGGTCGGAAGGCGGGTGCTGGATCAAGTCTTCCAACGCCTTTTGAAACTCCGCGGGTTTGTGATAGCCCATGATTTTGCCAAGCAGTTTGCCGGATGGATCGAAAACCAGAATGCAGGGAAACTCGTAGACCTTGTATTTTTCCGCAGCCTCTTTGCCGCCATTTGGCCTTTCGGCGTTGATTTTGACGGTCATGTATTTCTTTTTCAAATACGACATCATGCCCGGATTCTGGAAAGTGTCCCGATCAAGTCGTTTGCACCAGAGGCACCAATCCGTGTAGACATCAGCGAGTACATACTTCTTCTGTGTTTTTGCTTGAGCAAGGGTGGAATCTAAGTCGGTGCTCCACATCAAATCCGTGATTGCACTTTGCGGAAGTGCTGATTTAATCGGCTCCGTTTTTTGTGCTGAGGCCGGCAACATCTCAAATCCGGCAGTAGTCAAAATTGCCAGCGAAAATGCCGACAATGCCAATTGGGTTCTCACAACCCCTCTCTTGATTTCATTTTTCATTTTTGTCAGCCTCTATTTCTTTTTTGCAGGCTTGCCGGCTTTTGCATTTTTCGATGAAAGCGGAAAAGCCGAATAGTCATTCAAAAGCTCCGCTCTTACCAGCTTCACAGGCGGGCAGCCTGTGGACATGAAGGCATCATGGAAAGCTTTGAGTGAGAATTCTTGTCCTTTCAACTTCTTATACTCGTCTCTCAAACCGATAATTTGAAGTTTGCCTAAAGTGTAGACGAGATATGTGGGGTCACTTGTTCCCCGTTTCGCTTCACGCTCACCGTTGGCGCGTTCCTGAAATCCTTCCCTGACAAAGAAATCGGTCGCTTCAGCAACGGTCATTTTCTCGGTATGCATTTTTATCGCCACGAGATAACGGCAGCAGCGCAACAAGGCGTCATGCAATTGCGCAAGTCGCAATTTCAAATCCCCGTTGCCGAGCCCCTCATCAACCATCATCTGCTCGCAGTAGTGAGCCCAGCCTTCGACATTCGAGCCGCAGCCCGTCAACTTGCGCACTTTCGAGGGATTGGTATTGACCCAGAGAAATTGAACATAGTGACCTGGATAAGCTTCGTGCACGCTCGTATTGAGAAGATCCTGAAAGCTGAAGCTGCGCATATGCTCCTCGACCCGTTTTTTCGGCCAATCTTTTTCAGGCAAGGTGACAAAGTAGTAGGCTTCTTTGGCCTTTTTCTCGTATGGTCCGGGCGTGTCCATAGACGCGAACGAGAGCGCGCGAGCAAAGGGAGGAGTCTCAGCCACAGTGGCTCGGTCTTCTGAAGGAATGGAGAGAATCGGTTTTTCTACGCAAAAACGGCGCAGATCTTCCAGACACTTTTTCACTGAATCGACCAGCTCCTCAGGCTCGGGATGCTTCGAGGAAATACCTTCGAAGACTCTCAAAGCACTGTTGTTTGGGTCCAGTGCGTGAGCGGTGCGGGCAAAGTCCTTCTGCAAACGTCGCAATTCCGTCATGCCGCGCGAATAGAGCACATCAATCGGTTCGTCGACCATCTCTTGATACAGCAGCTTCTTTTTATAGAGGTCCGAACCAAGTGCGTAATTCCCCTTGGCTTTCGGCAAAATCTCTTTTCGCACATATGCCTCATGCTCTTTCAATGCTGCAATCGCAGCTTTATTGGCATAGGCAAACTCTGAATTCAAGGCAGGATTTTTTACCGATCCGAATGCTGCCGGCACATCCTTTTCAAAGAAAGATATGATGCCGGGCATCTGTTCCAAATCGATCTCTGCATATACTTTCGGAATCAAGTCTGCGTTCAAATTGGCGCGACCAATCCTGAGCATTTCCGGAATCGCCTTTTCGCGCGCAATTACAGATTTTAAGCGCTCGGACGGCTCGGCAAAATCGCGTTTCATCAGTGCGAAAACCGCAGCGCAAGCAAGCTCGCTGTAATTAGCAGGATTTCGTTTGTAATTGCCGATTTCTTCCAATTCGAGCAAATTGTCTTTTATCTGATGAATAACAAGCACGACATCGAGACGATCTTTTTGAGAGAGCGGCTCGAGATCCAATGCTTCGAATTTCTTCAGTGAATCTTTGTAGAAACGAATTTGCTTCTTGATGCCCTCTGCACTCATATCGGGAAGCAATCCGTCATAGTCGTGAATACCTATTTCGGTAGCATAGTGCGGCTGCATTCGAAAGACACCATCAAAATAGGAATCGACGAGCCCGTAGTAAAACCTTCTGGCATCAACTTTCGCTTCCTTTTCGTCAGGCGCCTTCTTCTGCCGTTTATTTTTCGTAACGGGTGGTGCGGCAAAAGCTTCTTTTCCCTCGCTCTTGACGTTCTGCTTTGCTGAGGTTTCCTTTTGAGTTGTCTTTGCATCCTCTTGTTGTGCAATCGCGCAGGGCGCAATTGCCGCGCCGCTTGTCATCAAGAGCAAGCTAATCGCAAGCCAGGCGAAGGTTCTTGGAACACTAAAAGACATCTGGTTTTCACCCTTATAGTGGAGTCAATCGGCAAGAAGATAATGATACTGAAATATCGGGTCTATATCGGCTTGTGAAGTCCAGCTCTAAAGACGATTTCGTGATCTTAAAGTCGTTCAAAAGAGAAAAAACAATTACAGTTAAGCCTCTTATTTAGAAAAGCTATTCAAATACTTATGTAACGGAGCGCACTACGTGCGTTCCCGTCGGGGGCTAAAATAGCCGGACCGGGTTAGGGTTCTGACACGGTGCCGCCCGCCCATCAACATTGCAACGGGCGGCGCGGAATCGAGGAGGCTTCAAGCAGTCAATGGCACGGTCGTACAAAATCTTCGTCATGGTAAAGCAGGTGCCCGACCAGGGTTCCAAAGCAGGGATTAACCCTGATGGGACCATCGACCGAGCAAAAGCCAAGCGAATGCTCAATCCATTTGACCGCTACGCGCTCCAGGCGGCACTGCACGTCAAAAAGAAATACGGCGGCACAGTGACTGCCATTTCAATGGGTCCGCCGCCCGCAGTGGAAATTCTTTTGGAAGCT
Source organism: Candidatus Melainabacteria bacterium (assembly GCA_020853845.1). Taxonomy (GTDB): domain Bacteria; phylum Cyanobacteriota; class Vampirovibrionia; order Obscuribacterales; family Obscuribacteraceae; genus QKMZ01. The sequence goes on along the minus strand of JADYYD010000471.1, from coordinate 1,454 downwards.
CTGGAACACGGCGTAGACCGCGCCTTTCTGCTTTCAGACCGCCGCCTGGCCGCATCCGACACGCTGGCTACCGCTTACGCTCTTTTCAAGGTAATCAAGTGGGTCGGCGAATTCGACTTCATTTTCTGCGGACTTCAGACCACCGACGGCGACACCGCCCAGGTAGGACCGCAATTGGCAGAACGCCTTGGTCTTCCGCAGGTAACTTACTGCGAAGACTTCTCTATTGAGAATGAAAAACTAAATGCACGCCGCATCATCGAAGGCGGCTACCAGAAAGTCATAGTGGATCCACCCGTTCTGGTTACTGTTGCTAACTCCTATCATCCTCTGGAATACAAATCGTTCAGAGGTACATATAGAGTGCAGCAGCTTCAGCGCGATCCTGAAGAACTTGCCAAATTCATCAAAACTATCGATCTGGACTTGGTTGGTGCCGATATCGAACGCTGCGGCTTGAAAGGCTCGCCGACCATCGTTGCCGCGACGGAGAAAGTTGGCGAGATCGGCGGTAGCTGTGTGATACACCAGGGACATTCGCCTGAAGAGCTTGTGTCGGAAGTAATCAAAGGCTCCGCCATCAAAGAATTCCTGGTGCCGGCTTAGCCTTCAGCGGTAAAAAAATCAAAACTCCCATTACAAATCAAACAACCATACAAATAGAATCCCGATCCGGAAAAAAGAAATGACTGAAGAAGCAACAGTAGACGTCTCGCAATATTGCCCCAAAGGCGATGTTCTGATCGTTGCCGAACACATCCTCGGCGAGCTGCAACCGGTGACCCTGGAGCTTCTTGGTGCCGGCAGACTGCTTGCCGACAAAATGGAGAGGCAACTGGTCTCCATCGTCATCGGTCATGAACTGGGCGACATTCCCAAGAAATTAGTCGAGTACGGCGCCGACAAAGTCTATGTTGCCGAACATCCGGAATTGAAAAATTACCGCACTCTGCCCTATCGCCGTGTCGTGTGCGATTTTCTGGAATCTCTGCCCGAGCCGCCGCACACCACTCTTCTCGGTTCCACGACAACCGGGCGCGACCTGGCACCACGAATCGCAGCTCACTTCGATACTGGCTTGACCGCAGACTGCACTGAATTGGATATCGGACCTTACGAGCACAAGTCAAAAGTAGATCCGAGCAAAATCGGTCTTTACCCGAATTGCTTGTATGCAATCCGCCCCAGTTTCGGCGAAAGCTTGAAAGCAAGAATTCTCGGTCCCTGGAAAAATCCGCAAATGGCGACCACACGCCCGGGCGTAATGATTCCTCTCAAGCCGGACGCCAATCGCAAAGGTGAAATCAAAAAGCTCGAAGTCAAATTTCAGGATGACGATTTCCGTCTTACCGTTGCAGATACGGTCAGAGAAGTCGCCAAAGGCGTAAAACTCACCGAAGCCGATGTCATCATCGCTGGTGGCTATGGATTAGGAACGAAAGAAGGCTTCAATC
>JADYYD010000470.1 GCA_020853845.1 Candidatus Melainabacteria bacterium | reverse complement strand
GTTTTGGGATCGTAGTCGTCAATTGCCATGGCGTGTCCGGGGATGATGTATCCGACCGAACCGTTTTTGAGCTGGCGAATCAAACTTTCCTTGCGATATCGTCCGCCGGTCCAGGTGTCGTGAATGGCCATCTTTTGTCCGGTCGCCATCATGCGCACGTATTCCATTTGATCGTTGGTGGTGCCGGGATAGCCGGCGCCGTTGTTTTTGTAACCGAGGCATGCCATGGCGGCAAATTGGAAAAGTTGGTTTGAATAAGTCCGGTGATATGTCGGATGATATTTGATCTGGTCGGCACCGAGTTGCACCACTCGCTTTTCGCCGCTCTTAGTGACACCGCGGGAGGTGACGCACCCGGTCGTCAGTGCTTCACGCAACCAGCGCGTGAGATCTTGCGGGCGGCGCTGGGCCAGTGTGTCTTCGACCGAATTGAGCGCGCAGGTTCCGACCGGACCCTGGTTGATGTACTTGGTGGGATTGCCGAGTTCCATCAGTTCGGTTTCGACCGCCAGGCGGCGTTCGCCGTGCGTAACTCGCTTCGCATTGCCTTTAGGTTCGTCGGTGAAAACGCGCGAGAGGTTGCGGTAGCACTCGGCGATGTTATCTTCCGATGCGGCCTTCCAACCTTTGTCACGGAAGCGCTCTTGCCGCGCTTCGAATTTATTCATCCAGGACTTGATTTGATTTTCATTGCCTTTAAAAACACCATGGCGCGCGGCGATTCTTATGAAGTCTTCGCGGGCGGTGGCAAGGTCGGCGCTCGAATACTCGCTCGGACCGACCATGAAATTTGTGACGAGTTCTTTGTACGCCAGGCTGCCGTCGTCCATTATTTGAACGTTCTGGCGCCAGGTGGTTTTGTCGCTGCCTTCCTGGTGGGTGACGAACTTTTCCGTGTCGCCGATGCGATCGGAGATCTGCACGATTTGACCGCCCATTGCGGAATTGTAGCGCTCGACGATTTGCGTGGCGCGGAGCGGCTTTGACTCGTCGGCATACTTGTATTCAATCACCGAGCCGTCCGATTTGATGGCGGATTCGATGCGTGAAACTGTTTTGCCGCCGACTTCGAGAATTTCGTGAGTGGTGTTTGTGAAATCGGAGTGCATCGTCGAGACGTGCTTGCCGTCCTCGGACGCAATCATTACGTTGCCGATGTTGTCGCCCTTCTGAACGACTTGAATTCGCGATGCCAGTTCTTTGAGTCCATCATCCTGTGTGCTTCCGCTCAGGTCGATGACCGACTCCTGTCCGTTCATTTTTGTGGTGATTTTTTCAACGAGCGGTTTGCCGTTGGCGTCGACTTTGACTTTATTGCTCTCGTCGCGTTGATATTCGATTACTTGCGAATTTTCGCCTTTGTGTATCTCGGTGACAAAGCCGCCTTCCAGCTTAATGACCGAGCCGTCGCGCTTTTTCATCTCGACCGGCGGCTCGACTATTTCGCTGCCCGCGCCGACCACTTCCGTTCTTTCCTGCGTGAGCGGCACTTGCGATTTGCTGGAAAGATCAATATTCCATGCCGGACGCAGATTCTCCGGCAATTCATACTTTTCTGATTGTTGGTCGCCGGCGCCTGCATCGTAAGGCTTCGCGGCTGTAGTTCTTGTCATTGTTCTTGCGGCTGGAGGTGATTGCGCCGCTATCTTATTGGGGTGGGTGACTGAAAATTTGTTTGGCTTTCGCCGATTTCTGCTGCCGAAGGATCAGATTGTCTTTGCGATTTCTCTTGAAACCTTCGGAGCAGTATCGGTGGTTTGGCATAACTTCAATAGGCAGAGTTTCTTTCGGAGAGGGCGACGCATGGCGCCGCCCCTTTGGTTTCCGCAGTTTCCTATGTTTGTTTTTTCGCTTGCGCTGCCTGAGCTCTAGCCCGGGCTTTCGCTTCTTCGTTGCCGTTTATCAGATCAACGAATTTGATGATCTCGGTTTCCTTCGGCGGTGTGGGATTCCGCTGCAATTCTGCAATCAGTTTGTCACCGTGATCTTTCTTCACTTTCTCGAGATCAGGGTTGCCATCCTGGCTCTTGTCGTAATTCTTGGCTGTTTCGACCAGTTGTGAATTTCGCACAGCCGCTTCCAACGCTGCGTTGTTGCCGAACATCGCGTGGACATCGCTTGTGTTTGCTTCACCATGAGCCGCCTTATCGGCGAAGCTGGCGAGTGCAGTCGAGAATTGCTCCAGTTTCGCGGGATCGTTGCAGATGGATTCCATATTGGTGCCGAAGTCGTTAAGTGCTTTTGCACCTGCGGTGTCACCTTGTTTTTCGAGCGCTGCGGCACGATCGCCGATGTTTTTCTTGATGTCTTTGCCGTGAGCTTTCATGTATTCTTGCAGCTTCTTGAGCTTCTCGCCGGTCCAAGGCGGATCGCCTAGTTCGGCAAGCAATTCCGGAGGCAGCATCGAAGCCATCATCCAGTTGGCATAGTGATTGGCGTGCATGTCGCCCATTGCTGTGGACATGTCTTTTAGTGCCTGGAATCCGCGTTCCGGATAGGCGCCGCCACCTTCTCCATCTGCGCCGCCGCCGTCGATTTCTTCGTCTTCAGGACTCAGTTCGTCGTCGGGTTGAGGACCGCAGCCACCATCGCCGCCGCCACCGCCGCCGCCACCACCATCCGGCAATTCCGGATCGTCGGGAAGCGCTTCATCTTCCGGATCGGCTGGGCGATAACGCTCATTAAATAGATCGCGGTATTCTGAGGAGACGATGTCGCCGCCGCTTCCGTTTTTGCCGGACTCAATGCGCGGAGTGCAGTTGGGGCACTTGTCGTGAATCATGGTGCCCAGATCATCTAATACTTTTTCGGTTACTTTTGCATCGGCGCCTTCTTCAACCTGTACATTGTATTGGCTGAGTGGTTTGTCGCCGTCGTTCAATCCTTTTGCCATGTCGACGGTGCCGTCTTTCCTGATGACGATGTCGGCCGGCTGGCTGTCATTTTTAGGTTGAACATTGATCTTGGGCGATTCGCCTTCCGCGATTTTGGCGCGGTCGGAGGCTACTGCTTGCAAGCCTTCGTTGACTTGATATTTGGTGCTGTCGTTGGACTTGAAGGCTGCCGGGACATCTGCGGTGCTGATTTTGGCTTCCGGTTGCACCACGGCTGGTGTCGTGTCTACGACTGCCGGTGTCGTGGGCTGGTCATATCCCGCTACGGCTGTGAATGCGACTGTGCTCGAGTCGGATGTGACCGGCGACGGGCTGAAATCGGTGCTTGTGAAAGTCGAGCCACCAGAATACGATTGGGTGAAAACGGGCTCGAACGAGGTGAATGTCGTGGCAGGCGCTGCGAAGCTTGCACCACCATCACCCATGGATCCTGAACTTTCGACCATAACTTTTAAATCTCCTTCCTTTGAGTGGAGTGGGGCTCCCCTCTTCAAGCAGCAGCTCAGCCAGGCGTCGGCAGGCTATTGGAAGTTTGCTTGATAGAGCCCGGTTACAGGATGGGGGTCCTGTTGGTCGTGAGAAAAAACCGGGTAATGTGCTGAATCTTTTGAAATAGGCACAAGGGAGGGACGGGCACGCTTGAAGTTATCGTTTCGAACATCCGGTTTTTCCGTGTGTCCGATACGTTGTGTTCGTTGCGCTCCTCTACGTTATTTTTGGAACGTTGCAATTTTGTGGCAACATGATGGGAGGATTCCCACTCCGCCCACAGGCTGCCAAGAAGCGGTGGTGCGGGGCTCCGAAATCGAGCTTTTCCGTGTACAAGTATTTTCCTGGGATTTTACTTGGGTCGATCGCCCAATTCCCTTGTGCTGCAATGATTTTGACGATTTCCGGCTGCGGCTGGGTGGAAAACGCCGGATTGCTTGGTCAGGGCGGCGATTGCGGACTTTGCGACAATTATTTTCCTGGGAATTCACTTGTATATGGAATGGTGCCGATTTGAAATGGTTGCCTCGCCAAAATAATTCGCATTTTAAGCGCAGAAGAAACGTCAATAAGTGACGCCAAAAATTATTGTTGGCTGGTTTGAACCTTCGCATCGACAAGTTCTTGCAGCGCGATCACGACGTCTTCGAATTCGAGCGGCTTGAAGTTTTTGCCACCTAAAATTTCTTGCCAGATGAGCCAGGCAACAAAACTGCCGCAGCAAATATGCGCGGTGGCAAGCGGATTGTTCAGCTTCAAGTCTTTGTGTTTTGCAAAATAGCCGCTGGCAAGTTCCATGCCTTTTAAGATGACGGTTTTGACGTACAGCGTCGCTAGCTCAGGAAAGCGCTCCGACTCACCGATTACGACGCGGAGCAGGGCTTTGTACTCCTTGGATTGAGAGAGAATCTTGAATTTCTGCGTGAGCAAATTGACGAACTCATCGGGCGGGAGGCTTTGCAGATGCTGCTCGAACTCAGGGGTGTCCGCTTGCATCCTCTTAAAAGTGACTTCTTCGATAATCGCCGCGAACAAATCCTCTTTATCTTTAAAGTGGCTGTAAATGGTCGCTTTGATAACATCCGCTTCGGCGGCGACGCGATTCATGCTGGTGCCTGCATAACCGTTTTCCAGGAAAACCTTGATGGCTGCCTGAACGATCTGGTCCTTTTTGCTTCGCGTGCCGCGCTGAGACGTCGCCATCGTTTCGTTCCCTTATATGTCGCCTTTCGGTGTTGCTCTGGACGATTTTTGCAACTTTGCCTGTATCCTTGGGTCTAACTGCTTGAAATCAAGCGATTTTGGATTTTTTGGAGCTTTGGGGACTTCGAAAGTGACGAATAACCTCCCAAAAACCCTTGCTCTGACTCTCTTAAGCGGAAATCTGGAGAATTTAACTAGGAATTATCCATACCGGTTGGTATACTAACATCAGATGCACTCAATTGGCAACAGGCACCCCATGTTGAAAGTGAAGAATCAAGCCACGCAAGACGCTACTCAGAGCTCACCAGCCCAGGCGCACGGTGGCGCCCTGCCGAAGCGTTTGCTTCTGGCAGTGTTGGTTCTCGTGATTGCCGGCGCCGTCTACTTTTTCGTCAGTAAGCCGCATCAAGCGCCGTCCGGCGCGTTGCACGTCAGCGGCAGGATTGAAGGCTACGAAACCAACATTGGGCCCAAGATTGGCGGGCGCGTGGACTTCGTCGCCAAGCGCGAAGGCGAGGCGGTGAAGCGCGGTGAGCTGCTGGTCAAGCTGAGCGACGATGATATTCAGGCTCAATTGCGCGGCGCTGAATCGCGTGTTCTCAGCTCGCAGGAAAAGGCGAGCGAAGCGCACTACCAGCTCGCCGTCGTCGACAATCAGATAGCCGAAGCGCAAGTTCGCGTTGCACAGTCGAAAGAAGACACGAGCGCTCAAGTCGATCAAGCGGAGGCGAATGTTGCCACCACTGAGGCTAAAGTTGCCGAAGCTGTAGCGCTGCTGTCGCAGGCGAAATCTGAATTGGAAATGGCGACGCTGCGACACAATCGATACTCTTCTTTGGTTCAAGAGAAAGCTGTTACGCTCGATGAAGCGGACCAGGCACGCACCGGAAAAGACAATGCAATAGCCCTTGTCGGCTCGCGCACAGCTAATCTGGAAGCGGCGAGAAAACAGTTAAAGGTGGCGAAGGCCGGCTTGGAAATGGCGCGGACTTCCCGTCTTAATCCGCAAATGCGAAACGCTCAATTGCGCGTTTTGCAACAGCAAAAAATCCAGGCTCAGTTTAAAGAAAACAGCGCCGAGCATGAAGTAAAGACGGCAAAAGCTGAGGTTGAGCAGATTAAGGCGAATATCGCCTACTTGAACATAAATAGCCCCATCGATGGTGTCGTCACCGCGCGTTCGGTCGAACCCGGTGCGGTTGTGGTGCCCGGGCAAAACCTGCTTTCTTTGATCGATCTTTCTCGCGTTTATCTGCGCGGTTTTGTGCCGGAAGGGGACATTGGCAAAGTGAGAATCGGTCAGACTGCGAAGGTTTTTCTGGACAGCAATCCGAAAGAGCCCCTCGACGGTGAGATCATACAAATCGATCCGGAAGGTTCATTCACCCCGGAGAATATTTACTTTAAAGAAGACCGTGTGAAGCAAGTCTTCGGTATCAAAATCTTGCTTAAGCATCCCGATCGTTTTGCGAAGCCGGGCATGCCTGCTGATGCTGAGATTGCCGTGGTGCAGTGAATAACATGACAGTTGAGCCGGTCGTTACCGTCAAGAATCTTGTTAAAGACTACGGTCAGACGAAGGCAGTCAAAAATCTCAATTTCTCAATCAACCCGGGAGAGTTGTTTGGTCTAATCGGTCCTGATGGTGCCGGCAAGACAACGACGTTTCACATCCTTGGCGGAATAATGGATGCCACCGCTGGTGAAGTCCTGGTGCTGGATGTAAAACCACGTGATGTCAGATTGCAAATTGGATATTTGACTCAGCAATTCTCGCTTTATACAGATTTGAGCATTCAAGAAAATCTCAAATATGTAGCTGGAATTCGTGAAGTTCCTGTGGACGAATTCGAGGAGCGTTCTAACAAATATTTGCGCGCAATGGATCTTTTGCGCTTTAAAGACCGGCTGGCGGGCAAGCTTTCCGGCGGTATGAAACAGAAGCTGGCATTATGTTGTGCACTGATGGCAAGCCCGAAGTTGCTCCTGTTGGATGAACCGACTACGGGGGTAGATCCAGTCAGCCGCCGCGAGTTCTGGGATTTGCTTGCCACCGTGACTGGTGATGGTGTCACAGTGGCGGTTGCTACGCCATATTTGGACGAGGCGGAGCGCTGCAACCGCCTGATTCTCATGCATGAAGGCGAGATTCAGGAAATGGGCTCGGTGGCGGAATTGAAAGCTGATCTGAAAATGAAGCGCCTGGAAGTTCGCGTTAGTCAGACCGATGCTCCCGGCGGGACGTTGGAGAAACTTGAGGCGAAGCTTTGGGAGGCGCCTGATGCAAATTCCAAAATCCAAGACATACAGGCGTTCGGAGACAGGCTTGATGTGCTGACTGCCGTGCCGGAAGAAACTGAAGGCTTGATTAGAAAAGCGACGCAACTTCCAGTTTCAATCGACGTTCAAGATCCGACTTTAGAAAATGTTTTTGTCAATCGGCTGAAGGGCAAAGTGCACGTCGATCACGAAACCCGCTATCCGTTTATAGAAAAACCTCCCCAACCTGCAGGCGCCGAGGCAATTGCGGCCAGAAGCATATCCAAAGTTTTCGGTTCGTTCAAAGCGGTGAGCAACGTCAGTCTTTCCGTCCAGTATGGCGATATTTACGGCTTGCTAGGCGCAAATGGCGCTGGAAAAACCACCACTATCAAAATGCTGTGCGGACTGCTTCAACCGACCAAAGGAGAGATGATTCTCTGTGGCGCCAAGAGCAACCTTCGCAGCGCTGCTTTGCGACAGCGCCTCGGATATATGAGTCAGAAGTTTACCCTATACGACGATTTGACTATTCTGGAGAATCTGGAGTTCTATTGCGGCGTCTATCAAATTCAAGATCGACTGAAGAATGAACGAATAAATTGGGTGCTTGCCAATTCCGGTCTGCAAGGTCAGCAAAACATGCTGACCGGGCGCCTTCCGGGTGGATGGAAGCAGCGCCTTTCCTTCGGCGCCGCGGTTATGCACCAGCCGGAAGTTCTGTTTTTGGACGAGCCGACGTCCGGCGTCGACCCGCTTGCAAGAAGAGAAATGTGGCGCATGATCAGGGAGTTTGCCGCGGACGGCACTGCGGTGCTTGTGACGACCCACTTTCTCGAGGAAGCCGAGCATTGCAGTCAGTTGGGTTTTATGGTGGCAGGAGAGTTGGTGGTTGAAGGTTCGCCAAGCGGTATCAAAGAGAGCCAGCCTGGGCAGTTGTTGGAAATTCGTTTTTCCAATCAGCAAGCGGCTTACGAATTGCTGCGGCAGAATTTGGAATCGTGGCGCGTTTCGGTTTTTGCAGACTCATTGCACATCGTAGTTGACGATCCCAACAGTGAATTGCCTCGCATAGTCGATCTCGCTAAAGGTGCCGGTATCGAGGTGACGGAAGCCAGACCGCTTCCTTTCAGCCT
>JADYYD010000469.1 GCA_020853845.1 Candidatus Melainabacteria bacterium | reverse complement strand
TTGAATGTTTCACGGAAAACCGGAAGCAGGTCTTGCCATTCGACGGATTCAAGCTTCATTTTTGGTCAGCTTCCAGGTTCATTTCATGATTGTACTCAGGTTTTGCTGTTAGTTACCGGCTCATGCTAATGACAAGTTTGTCGTAAGAGCTGTGCCGTACAATTAAGAGCTTCGTCCGAGCTGCAGCAGGAAGCGTGAATGTCCGGCTCATCCAATAATAATGACGGTTCCGCGACCGTCTATCTGGGTCATGTGATTGATCCGGTGGACGAGGGCAATTATCGTGACATCCCAGACGGCGCCCTGGTTGTTTCAAAAACCGGGAAAATTGAGGCTGTTGGCAAGTGGTCGGACCTTTGTAAGCAATATTCAACCGGATGTGAGATTGTCGATTGCGGGCGCAAATTGATCATGCCGGGTTTGATCGACATGCATATTCATTTGCCGCAAGTCACCCAGATAGGCAAATCAGGCGACACACTTTTAGGCTGGCTGGAAAAATACATTTTCCCTGCCGAAGCGCGTTTCAAAGATCTCAGTCATGCCGAAAAAATCGCTGCCTGGTTTTTTGACGAACTGGCTTGCAATGGCACCACACTCGCTGTAATTTTCACCACTATTCACAAAGAAGCTACCGACGCTGCCTTTAGAATCGCAGCGCAAAAGGGTGCGCGCGCCATCATGGGCAAAGTGATGATGGACAAGAACGCGCCCGGTGATTTGATTGAAAACACCCAAAATTCGCTGAATGAATCGGAAGAGTTGGCGAACAAATGGCACGGACATGATGGTGGCAGACTGCTCTACGCATTTACGCCGCGTTTTGCAGTTACGGCTACTGATGAGCTTTTAGACCAGTGCGGAAAATTGTGGCAGAACAATCCCGGCACCTATATGCACACTCATTTATCGGAGTCTGCAGAAGAAGTGAAAAAAGTCGCAGCGATGTTTCCTCAGTCGCGCAGTTATCTCGACGTTTATGACCGAGCCGGTCTAGTCGGCTCCCGATCGGTGTTTGCGCACTCTATCTATTTGGACGAGGAAGACTTGCAAGTGATGCATAAGAAAAATTGTGCTCTTGCTCATTGCCCGTCGTCGAATTTCTTTTTGAAGAGCGGCATTTTTCCCATAGACAGAGTTAAGCGCGCCGGTGTTGAATTCGGCTTGGCATCAGATGTCGCGGGTGGTCCGCAAATGTCGATGTTCGGCGTAATGAAAGATGCTAATTTTATTCAACCGCAAATCTGGATTTCCCCTCGCGAGCTTTTTTACCGCGCCACAAGAGGCAGCGCCAGAGCCTTGAAGCTCGAAGATCAGTTGGGATCGCTGGAAGCTGGTAAAGAAGCCGACTTCATCATTGTCGATCCGACATTGAAGAATGCTTGTCCGAAAGATATTCTCGAGCACGAGACAGACGAAATTCTTTCAACCATCGTCTTCATCGGAGACGACCGCATGATTGACAGTACCTATATAAGAGGGCGTCAGGTATTTAAGAGACAGGATGTAAACGGAAAAGCAACTAAACCGCAAGAAGAGACTGAACTACACAAAGTCAGGGGTGGCAAAAAATGACTATGGAAACAGCAACAGCCGGCATCAAGGAAATTTACTCGTCTGCTCAGATTCAGGCTCGCATAAAAGAGTTGGGGCAGGAAATCAGCAAAGAATTCCGCACCCTGGAAAAGCCGGTGGTGATTGGCGTTATGAAGGGCGCGTTTTGTTTCCTTGCCGATCTGGTGCGTCACATTGATATCGAGTCGCCCCTGCAAATAGAGTTCGTCCGCCTTTCCAGTTACGGCTCCGGCACGGAGAGTTCCGGCAATGTGCAGGCGCCCTATCTGGACCTGCCGAATATTAAGCGACGTCACATTCTCGTTGTTGAGGACATCATCGATTCAGGGCGCACAGCCAAGTTCTTCCTGGAGTATCTTCGCGACCAGTTCGACCCGCAGACTCTCAAATTGGCGGCATTCTTGGACAAGCCTTCGCGCCGAGTAGTGCCGATGGAGCCGGACTATACAGGTTTTCAGATTGAAGATTTGTTCGTAGTCGGATACGGATTGGACTATGCCGAGAATTACCGCGAGCTCCCCTTCCTGGGGGAGATGGTCAATGTCGAGGCGTGAGATACTGAAATTGTCGGCGGGGCAGACTTGCCTAAATTAGCCAGCCTGTTATTCTCATAACAGAGGGAGCCGACGTTTTCGGAGTTAAGGCCTTGGATTCGACTGAGAACAACGAGAAAAAAGAGGTTAAATCGCGCCCGCTGGATAAAGCCGCGATGCTCTTCATGGTGACAGCGGCAGCGCTCCTGATTGGCAATGTAGCTGTCTTGTTCCTCGCCAGCGCTTACAACGAACAAGCTTGTCTGGCTGCCGTATATGAAGCGGGCAAGGCGTGCCTGGCCGGACACGATCAAAGGCGGGTCATGAGGGCTGCTTACCTGGGATTGCAAAACCAGCCCACGGGCGGCTTTTTCATCGAGCATCCGCATTTCACAGAGTACCGCTGCGAGCAGGTGCAAGGCGGCAAGAAGCTAATCATTCAAACTTCGACCCTGGTGCGCCTGCCGGCTCCAATGCTGGTCGTCATGTCTTCCGGCAATGTCTCAGACGACGGACGCCTGGCTATTCACAAGCGTTATCAGCTCGACATTCCCGACCGCACTTCAAACTAGAGCAAAGATAATAGAGCCAGAAGATACATCAGCCCACCGGCGCCGATGGTAATTTTGATGCCTTGCGTTATCGAGATGATGGCTGCAAATATCGAGCCTAAAACTGATGTCGCGCCGTTGAGTGCCCAGAGCCACGCGCCCGCTTCTTTATTGTCTCTTGTGAAATAGGTCAGGCCGAGCGGAAAGGCGCAGCCCATGAAAAATCCTGGAAGAGACGCGACAAGAATCGCGATCAATATCCGCATGGGCAATGGCGTCGAATCAAGAGCCGGCAAGGCGAAGTTGCAAAAGAGAGCGCTGGCAATTACGAGTAGTGCGGAGCCTGAAAGCGATGCCACCATGAGCATCTTTGTTTTGAACCCACGATCGCAAAGTATCTGCACTACATAACTGCCGGTGCCCGACGCCAGTAAAAGCGAAAAAAGAACAACCGAGAGTCCATATGTAGGATTGCCCAGAAGTATGGTGAGCCGCTGTATGAGCCCGACTTCGACCAGCATGAAGGCGATGCCCAGACAACTGAAATACACCGCGGACAAAACAGTGTTTTTCAACGTGCCATGGTGGCGTCTCGTCATTACCCAGGCCGGTATCACAATTGTGAGCAGAACCAAAATAGTGGTTAAGACCAGCGTGAATTTCAGCAAGTCCAAACCACGTTCTTGAGCCGGTTCTGCAAGAGATGATTTGACCTGTCCGGTTTTTGTCGGGCTGAAGAAAAACGGTTTGTCGTCCGTCGGCAAATCAGGATCGCTGATCGCGTTTTCCTTCAATATAGATGCGAATGGTTCCACAGCCTCGCCGCCCGGCACTAAAAGAAGCTTGTAGTCCTGCTCTTTGGCAAACTGGAGAATGGAGTCGATATCTTTTTGCTCGAACGGATTGAGAGACAAAAGCATGGCGCCAATGGCGTGATCGCTTAGCGAAAATGGCGCTGCAACAAGAATGATATGTTTGCTGACGTCTTTGACACCGATGCCTTGCAAGGCAGCCACAGCCAATTTCAGCATGCGAGAGACCTGCGCAGGTTCTTTGTCGTCGCCCCAGCGCAAAATGGATAGCACGCCCTTGTCCGTCAAATGTCTTACATAAAGCTCGAAAGCTTCTTTTGTATAGAGAACATTTTCAGTGAGCATGAAAGCGCCGGAGGACGACGCCGCCCACGTGTCGACGAGCGAACATTGAATTACGTCGTACTTTTTATCGGAGCGCGCCAGCCAATTGCGCGCCTCGTCGTTGATTAAAGAAACGCCTGGCTGCGCAGCCAGGTTGCCGGTGAAGTCGGCATATTTGCGTCTGAGCATATCGACGATAGCCGGATTGACCTCGATACCGTCGATGGTTTTTTGCTTGTATTGCAAACCGGTGAGAATGTCTCTGCCGCCGCCCACGCCGATGACGAAGAGCGACCCTTGCGGACGCAAGTAATTGCCCAAACCGGTAATGTCTTTGGCGATGATGTCGAATGTCGCCTGACCGGCATTGCCGGCCGTCATGACGGTCATGGCGCCCCAATCTATATATAAGCCTTTCTGATCTATAGGAGGCAATTTTTGACCGGCTAGTGTTGCCACTTTCGACCAGGTAACGGGCGGGCCTTTTACTTCTGTAGCAACGACGCGTCCAATCGGGCTCCATTTAACGTACTCGACGGGGGCTGTGACGTTGGACAATTTAATCGGTGGCTGGAAAAACAGCGTGACACCAAAGACGGCGGCAACGGCCGCCGCCGCGGCCAGAGATTTTGGCTCGGCCATCGGTTTGCCGCGCATGGAAAACAGCACCATAGCCAGTGCCGCAATAAGGCTGGAGCTTTCCAGAAGAAGCGGCGCATCTACGTAGAGAAGTCCAAGCGCCACCAGGGGGCAACTGAGAGCCGCACCGATCAGGTCAAAGGCATAAAGCTTTCCGACTTCCTGAAAGCGCGTCAGACATATTGATATGACTCGACCGGAGAAGTAGAACGGCAGCGAATAGAGCAGGAAGGTGAGAATCACCCACTTTTCAGGACCTATAGCCGTCATATTGTTGCTGACTTGAATCTGAGCGCAGTAAGCAAAGAGAATCGAAATCGCAAAGAAGAAGCAATTGCGCGTGAGTACTTTTGTGACCTGTGATTCTTCTTGCTCTTTCGATCGTTTTATCCAGGTGATCAATGCGCCCAGCGTCATGCCGAACATCGTCATCGAAACGATCATGAAGGCGAAGTGATACCCGGCGCTGGCGCTAAAGATGCGCGTCAGCATCAGCTCCAGAAGCACTGTCGCCAAGCTGGCAAGACACAACCCATACTTGATCGACAGGTTCGGCTTTAGTTGTGATTCCATCCGAGGTGAATTCCAGTTTCTAAAAACGACACTTACTGGTTATTTGTTGAATCGGTTCAAGAACCGGTATTGGGTTCCGCTTTCGATTCAGTGCTCACCTTGCCGGAGACGTCATAGACTTCGACCGGACCGAAATTGAGCAATTCCGGCTTGATGGTTTTGGCATCACCGACAACCGTGATGGCGATATGACCGAGATCGATATGTCTTCTTGCCACAGTGCGCACATCATCGGCGGTGACTGTCATGAT
>JADYYD010000468.1 GCA_020853845.1 Candidatus Melainabacteria bacterium | reverse complement strand
TGATTGGGGTGTCGCATAAAAAATTCCAGTAGCGCGAACTCGCGAGGAAACAGCTTCACCTCTTGACCATTCTTCGTGACTTTGTGCTCGTTGGGATCGAGTTCGATGTCTTTCACTTTCAGAACATTGTGATGGTAAACAGGCGAACGCCTGAGCAGGGCTCTGACCCGCGCCGCCAGTTCCTGAATCGAGAAAGGCTTGGTGATGTAATCATCACTGCCGGCGTCCAGACCGGTTTCCTTATCCTGAATATCCGTCTTGCCGGTAAGAAAAATGATGGGCGAGTTGCCGCCGCCGGAGCGATATTCCTTACAAAGGGCGATCCCCGTCACTTCCGGCAATGCCCAGTCGAGAATAATCACGTCATACTGATAGGTCTTCAAAAAATTGCGCCCGTCGGCACCGGCATAGGCTTTATCCACCGTGTATCCGGCCACGGCGAAATACTCAGATACGAGATTGCAAAGGTCCTTATCGTCCTCGACAATCAATATCTTCGGCATTGACTACCCTCGTGCGCCCGTCCGGCCAACCCGGACCGGATCAATACTAATAAGCTTACTATTACTTGCCCTTGCGGACGAAAAATCCTCCCGAGCCCCTGACTTCCCCCGAAAGAATGCTGTAGCGCGCCCCAGGGCGGCTGTTTACGGCATCGGACATGCAAAAAAACGGATTTGCGAAAAATTGAGCAAGTTGTTACGCGATTGCTACTTTCGTTTCCTAAAGTGAAAGTGTTCCCCACGTCGGAGTGCGATTGTTGAGTCAGGTGAGCGGAATGTTCGCCGGTAGGGCTCGACGAAATCAAAGATCTCCTCACAATCTTTGATTGAAGCGAGAGTCAGCACCTATCACCGCCACCTGAGATTCAACAATTTCCTCTTCAGTCCGCCCCCTCACTTCCCCAGCACAACACATAATTCGAGGACTCAGAGTCCTCGCCTAGATCGACAATCACAGAAATCTTGCCATGTTTTCCCATGTCGAAAGCTGCGTCTCAATCGCAGCATCACATGCGGTATCAATTCAGAAAACAACGAAAGCAATAGCGCACGGATAAATCATGTATTCGCATCACAATCGACAATTTTGGCAAGAAAGACAATATGTTCAACCGCTGTATCACGGGCATCCGCTGATCCAGGGACATCCGATGCAACATCGGCACCAGCGTTTTCATGATGCTTACGAAGGCCGGCACAACTTTTTTCGCGACAGTTGGCAAGACAATTATTATCAACATCCCCATCATCACCATCACAGACATCACCACAGGGACAGAGACATGGTCCCCCGCCTTATAGAAAAATTTCTCGGCGGAATACTGAGCGGCGAATTGCTGCGCGACCTCGACATCAAAATCGACAAAGCGAAGGAGTCGTCCACACAAGACAACTGGAAAGAAAAACCATTTCAAAGGGCGAGTGCGGAGCTACAGAGTTTTTCGCCCGACGATCAATTATCAATGAACCTCGACTTCACTCCAACTGAGGAGCAAAGCGGACCGCAAGAAAAAGCGGAAAGGTTCGGCAGAACGGGTTAATGCGCGAAAGGGACGCGGGTGTACGCCTGCCGCAGGGTAGAATTTAATCATTCAATCAGGCGGCGGGTGGCATCCGTGAATATTGCGCAAAAGATAGGATTCTTACTAATCTCAACGGCGGCGTTTGCTGCATGCGTGCCTGCTTTGGCAATGACGAAGCAAGAATACGGCGCCGAGATCGACAAACTGTTCCTCAACACACAATTCATCGATGCACAGCGCCTGTGCGAGAAAGCGATGAAAGAACTGCCGCAAGAGAAGGTATTTTTTCTCACTAAACACGGCGAGATGTACATTGTCGCCACGAAGGGCAAAGCGGGGTTGGATTCGGCGCGGGAAGCCATGAAGCTGGCGCCGAAAAATGCGCAGGTAGTCGCTACGCTTTCCATCAATGAGTACATCGCAGGCTATGTTGTAAAAGCCGAGCAATTGGCGCAAAAGGCGATGGAGCTGGATGCGAAAAACGCCAGGGCGCACGCGGCGATGGCCTTGTCAGGTTTGCGTGACGCGGCCATTCCCATCAATGAGGAACTTGCCAAAGCTCTGAAGCTGGCGCCGAAAGACCCCATTGTTTACATAGTCTCAGGCACCGTCCACTTGCGAAAGCTTGAATACGACCAGGCGGAAGCTGTTTACAGCCAGATGGTGCGAGCCTTTCCAAACACCGCCCTGCCGTATTACCAGCGCGGTTACTTCCGCCGCGAAGTGTTCAACAACAATGGTGCTTTGAAAGACCTGGCCGAGGTTGTAAAACGCTATAACAAAGACCGCTACGTGCTCATGACCCGCGCCAAATTGAACAAGAAAACAGGGCATTATAAAGATGCAATCGCCGATTTCGATGCGCTGGAAAAGCTGGCAGTAACATCTTACGCGCGCCGGGCCGAGTGCTATGCCGCGCTCAATCAGTACGAGCAGGCGATCAAAGACTATAAAAAAGCACTCGATGAAGATGGTGTTTACCGGTCAGACTTTCATCAGAAATACGCAAAAACAATGGGTTCTACGCGCCGTTCCGCCTGGACTCAAATGATGAACGGAAAAGACGCGTCCGAATTGTCGGATACGAAATCATGCTGGCTGAAGATGATAATTTTGCAGCAGAAGCATGGAGACGTTGACGAGGCGCTTAAGGAAGTGACTAAATTCATGACGGTCTTTCCTGGAGATTTGAACTCCGTCTATGCCAGACATGAGATTTTGAGGAAAAAAGGCAAATGGGTGGCTGCGCTTGCCGACATCAGTTTGCTCATTTCTAAAAGTCCGAATGTCGCAGACTACTACATCGATCGAGCGGACATCTACAAGCACTTGAACAAGCCCGATCGTGCCGCGGAAGATTTGAAGCGAGCTCACAATTTGAACACGACAGGAACAGTATCCGGCGATCTAACTAAGTAGTTTCCGATTGAGTTTTGAAGTGCTATTAAACTCGGAATCTAGCCGAATAGCTCCGCATCGGAATACGGTTTGGTCGGCACGACAAACCAGAAGACGCTGCCGCCGCCCTCGTTCTCATCAATGCCAATGCGCCCCCCGTGCGCTTCGATGATAGTTTTGCAAATCGCCAGTCCAAGACCTGTGCCTTTGCGCTCGCCTTCCGAGCCCGTTCCCACCTGGCGGAATTTCTCGAAAACCGCTTCGCGTTTGTCTTCCGGAATACCGGGTCCATGGTCTGCCACACGAAATTCGGCTTCATGGGGTCCGGCACTATGAGCGGTGCCATTGCCGCTGGTGCCGTCCAAATCGGTGGCTGAGGCAGAAGAACCGTTGCCGTTGCCGTTGCCGTTGCCGCCGATGCGGCAGGTGATCTTTATCTCGGCGTCGTCGGGCGAGAATTTGATCGCATTATTGATCAGGTTTTGCAAAACACGTCTGAGGCGTTCCTTGTCGACCAGAAGATCAATGTCTTCGCACTCTTGCACAAGGCGAATTTTGCGCGATTCGGCTTCCGGCAAGACGGTGTTGACCGCATCGTTGATCATTTCGGCGGGCTCGCTGTCTTCGTAGTCCAGCTTGAATCCGGCCGATTCGAATCTTTCAATATCCAGCAAGTCATTGATAATAGCTATAAGAGATGCGACAGAACGCCGCCCGACTGTGACGAGCCGGTGCCCCCGTTCGTTCAGATCGCCGGCTACACCTTCCAGAATCAAGTCGAGCGTTATGCCGAGAGAAGAAAGAGGAGCGCGCAGATCGTGGCTGACCATGGCGATAACTTCTTGCTTGAGCCGCTCGGCCTCCTTGCGCGCCGTTATGTCTCGAATGATGAGGAAGAGATGCTGGTTTTCCTTCGACCAGTTGCCGACCAGCTCCATATCGCGATAGCGAGTGTCGAGACCTTGCATTCTCGCCTC
>JADYYD010000467.1 GCA_020853845.1 Candidatus Melainabacteria bacterium | reverse complement strand
TTTTGCTCTATCCGGACATTCTGACGTGCTTTGCCATGTTCAAGCTGAGAACCGGATCTTTTGACGAAGCGCATAAACTCGCATCAGAAGCGGCTTCCTACTACGAGGCGAGAACCGAAAACCGGGCATTGGACTACTGGAAAGCACGATTGGCAGCCGCTTACGCTTCCTTCAAGAAGGGTGAAGCTATGACGCGAGAATTCGAAGAAGGACTGAGAGTGCTGAAAGACTGTGTTCTGGAACTGCATCCGTCAGTTGCCTGCGCACATCTCTGGCTGGGCGAGTCCCAGGCCAAAGATGGGGATCTCGAAAAAGCTCGCGACAACATCAATCAGGCGCTCAGGATAAGGAAGCAGCTCTTTGATGAAAACAGCCGAGGAGTCAAAGAAGCGACCAGCGCTCTGGCGCTGCTGCCGCCGGTTTGAAGGGCAACTGCCAAATCTATGTCCGGTCCGGCTTCCCGGACTTCTTGCTCGCCTCTTGACGGACCAAGTTAAGGTTCATATAGTGAGATCTATAGATCTAATATCTTTAGGTCTCGTGTGCGCATAAGATGTTCCCCAATAGGGTATAACGCCCCTAACAGGCGTGAGTCTTCGAGGAGTTCGTTATGGCTTTCGACAAAAACATGGTAATGACGGATTCTCAGTTCAAGATCGACTTCAAAGATATGGAAGTCCAGATGCTTGACTGTCCGCGTTGCGGGCACTCGAATCCCAGACAACCGCGCACTGTTTGCGAACACTGCTCTCACTTCATTCCGCACGAAGAAGCTCGCCAGGACTGGACTCCGACCAAGAAATCGGCAGCAGAGCTTTACGGCATCGATGTCGAAGAGGTCAGCGGCCGCAAAGAATTGCGCTTGAAAGCAGGTCGAGCGAACTTCGGTTGGGTGATTCATGCTCGCCGTCTTGGACTTATTCTGGTCAGCGTCGCCGCCGCTATGACCGCGTACGCTTTCGGTCTGAAGCTCTACCTGGGCGATGCCGGGTTCAAGCAATTCGATGAGCGCCTCAACAAGAACATGGGCGCCATCAACAGATTCGTCAAAAAAATCAAATAACCGAAATCTGCCGACTAAGGTCCGAATATCGCGCAGTTCGTCAATCGCGATCTGACTCGTTGCACGCCCATTTCCGAAACTTTGGTGTCTCTAAGTTCAAGGTGCTCGAGGCTTTCCATCTGCTCGAGAAAAGTCAGACCTGAGTCGGTCAGCTTTGTTCCGCAGAGAAACAGCACTTTCAATGTTTTCAAATTGGCGATCTTAGAAACAGCCGGGTCACCAAGGATGGTATCATTAAGATAAAGCTCTTCGAGGTTCTCGACTCTTTCGAGCATGGAGATCGCTTGTTCGGAAATCTTCGAAGACGACAAATCCAGCTTGCGAAGCGACTTACAGCCAATCAAATGTTTAATGCCTTCATCCGTGATTTGCGACGGAAGATGCAATCGAGACAATTTCTTCATCGAAGGAACAT
This sequence comes from Candidatus Melainabacteria bacterium, assembly GCA_020853845.1. Lineage (GTDB taxonomy): Bacteria > Cyanobacteriota > Vampirovibrionia > Obscuribacterales > Obscuribacteraceae > QKMZ01. Next base: position 4,802 of record JADYYD010000467.1, on the reverse strand, counting down.
CTGCAAGTCCTGCGTCTGTTATGCGCGTCGATTTCAAAATCAAATTCTCGATGGCCGGGCAGGGAGCAATGGCCGCCAGTTCGGCATCACCTAATTCAGCGCCTGTCAGCCACAGCGTGCTGAGCGAGGAGAGGGGCGCCAGACCAGCCAACTCGGTTGCACGCACTTTGAGAAAGTCCAAACGCAACTCTCTCAAATCGTTGACGAAGGTCAACCATTTGAGTGTGCTTTCAGAAAAATAGCTGGTGGAAAGATCCACAGACTGCAAATGTTGCAAACCATCTTTGACCGCATCATTAATGGTCGTGGCATCCAGGTTTCGCAATGCTATGCCGAGCATGCGACCTTCCGGCACGGACAATTCACGGTCGCCCTGCGCTTCTCCAACCCACAATCGCATGTGAGGAAAAGCATTGTCGGAAGTATAAAGACTTCCGAGCGACGCGCGAGGCGGAAACTTAATCATCAGAGCTTTAGTCACGAAATGAGTGTAACACCGTTTCTAAACATGAAAACCTCTCGTTTGCCGTTGTTAAGTTGAGTTTTGTAGCAAGTTGGCCGCAAACAATGCTCAGTGCCCATAACGCTGTTTGCGCAAGGCTTCCAGCTCACTCTTGATCTCTGCGCAGTCGGCATATCGATAGGCTGAATCGGTTGCCGTCGCCTTTGCAACAATGGCGTCCAGTTCGTCGCTGACATCCATCCTTGCTGATTTGACATGCGAAACGGAAATCGGCTCAGGATCTTTGCCTGAAAGAAGGAAAAACAAAGTCGCGCCCATCGCGTAGATGTCGCTCTGGGGGGAAGCTTCACCGCGAAACTGTTCGGGAGGAATATAAGAATGCTTGCCGACGACCGTGTGAGTGGACATCGACTCTAAATGCTGAGCAACATTGAAATCAATCAGTTTCAAAATGTCGCCGTGACCAACCATCAAATTGTCCGGCGTAAAATCGCGGTGCACCACCTGTGGTTTGCGATTGTGCAGGAAAGTCAAAATCGATGTCATTTGCAATGCGAAGCTGAGCGCGTCAACCTCCTTGAAAGGACCGTCTTGCTCTACCTGCTGTTTGAGCGTGCGCCCTTTGATCTGTTCCAAAACGAGATAAGCGCGTTCATCCTCAACAAAAAAATCGAGCAATTTAACGATGTTCGGATGCTGCAGATCTTTTAAAATCTTCGACTCGCTTTGAATGTTTTCCAAAACACGCTTGCGCACCTTTACACCGGCATACGATGGCAAAACAAACTCTTTCAACACCACCGGGCGATCGAGAGACATCTCTTTCTGTATCGCGGAGTAAACCACAGCCTGCCCACCTGAACCTATCGGCGAGACCACTTCATATCGCCCATGATTGACGATCGCGCCTTGAGGCAAAGTGTCTCTTCGCAATCGATTGCGGTTCATCGACAAAGCACCCAACCACAAATCCGTATAGCTCTCGACCTTGAGCGACAGTTGCAATTCATCGCTGACTTTTGGGTCGACTCTATAAGTGGGGAGAAATCTTTGAAAACCGAATTGCAACCGTTTTCTGTCATCGCTCGACGCCAATCCATCGAGAGGCAAGATGATTTTAGAACGGTCTGACAGCCAGCCTTTGGCAAGAGCCGGGCTGAGAAGCAGAAAAGGTAAGCGTTGCGACAGTGGCATGCCGACCGACACTATGTTGAATTCCACACGAGATTCTTCGTGCTTGAGAAATTTGGCTGTCGTCAGATTCACATGGGACAAACTGCTCCAGGGCAAAAGACAACTTTGAAAATTGAGCCACGAGCGCAACCAATGAAAAGTGATACCGTCTTCAGTCAGTGCTATGTGTGTGGGAAACAGCAGGAGGCGAAGACGAAAGAAGAGAAAGGCGCTTAGAAACACACACGCCGCTGCCAGCCCGACCAGCGGTCCGCAAACAGATCCGAGGATAAGCACCAGCGAAAGGCAAATCCACGCCGCCGCTGTTTTCAAATACTGTTCGGTTTGAAAACGCTTCTTCAGCACTCGCATCGGCTTGTAGCGAATCCAGTATTGATCGTATTCATCTGATGCGCGCTCGCCTTTCGAGAAGAAAAAGCGATTGGCAAGAAAGTTTTTCGGTGCTTGATCAGTCACTGCTCGGCTCTCGGTTTCAAAACATCACTTGTGCTGTCGCTAAAATAGGCTTGCAGTTGATCCAGCCTGAAAAGCAGGTCTTCAATCGACTTGATTCGTTTTTCCGCCGATATATTGGTGAGGTCGCGGACTAACTCGTTCACAGGAGTGGAAATCGACGGACGCAATTCCTGCGGGCTAGACGTGCTAAGCGGCTGCGGATCGTCGCCTGTGAGCAAAAAGTAGAGCGTGCCTCCGACTGCATAAATATCGCTTTGCACTGTCGGTTTTCCTTTAAACTGCTCCGGCGACATGTAGGACTGCTTCCCGATCAAGGTTCCCGTGGCGGTGCCCACGATTTCATTGGCGGCGCCGAAGTCGATGACAACGAGCTTGCCGTCCTCTTTCAAAACGAGATTGTCGGGGCCGATATCACGATGCAGAATGGGTGGTGATTGACCATGCAGATAATCGATCACAGTCGCCAACTGCCGAATAAGACTCACCGCAAGCCGCTCGTCTTGCGGACCTTTTTTCGCTACTAATTGCCTGAGAGTGTGACCGGGAATGAATTCGAGTACGAGATAATCGCGTCCTCTCTCAACAAAATGGTCGTAGATTTTGGCAATCTGCGGATGGTCTAGCTTCAGCAAAAGCTTCGCTTCGCGCTTGAACAGCTCCTCTGCTTTCGACCGGTGTGCGTCATCGATAGTCGGTGGAAGAGACGATTCTTTTATAACCACCAAATCCTTGTTCGACTTTTCTGCAAGATAGACCGCCGACAAACCTCCCGATGCCAACTGCATCAACACCGAAAAGCGCTCATTTCCAATCTTTTCCTCTCGCTCCAGAGGCACGAAATTGGTGTGGGAAAAATATGACTCGAGCTGTTCTTCCCACAATCGTGTGTAACTCAATTCTTCTTTCTTGGCGGTGAGTCGTTTTCTCACCTCCCCCATGTGATTGGTCTGCGGGGCGCGCGAGCAGGAAATACACCAGTCTTCAATTGCCTGGAAAAGTTTTTCTTGATTTTTCTTCGGCATTTTTGTCAGATCGAGACACACGTGTCCACCGGATTTGAAGTACATGAAAAGCTTGCGCTTGTCCCGGGTTTCTTCCAGCTCGTATTCGTAAACGCCCCGCTTGTCGTGCCTGAGCATCGCGCCCAGCATGATGTTTCCAATGTCGTCCCAGGTGCGCTTGCGACGAAACAACAAATCGGGCGCCAGAAAGACCGGAAAGGAAATTCCATCTTTGGAGATCACAAGGCGGTCGTGCCTGCAAATCTCCGCCAGCAAGAAAGTGAGAAAACCTAATAGCAGAAGACAGATGCAGCGGAAAAACGTTTCCATGACCAGCTCCGGCGAGCCCAAGATGTGCCTGGCGACCGGCGCCAGTGGCAGCAAGTAGGCGGTGCTGCCGAACACTGCCAACGCGCCGATGCTGAAGGTCGTCGCCATGATCGCCGGCACAAACCATTTAGGAACGGTTCTGTAGCTAATCTCGTATCCGGAGCGGCGGACCTGGAATTCGTCTCTCATCGACCTTAAATAAGACTAAAAGGGTGTGGAGAACACGTAGGGGATGGTGGAAACCGTGGGTGCAGAACTGCGCAATTCACCTATATTCAAGTTACCCAATGCACTCCTTTCCGTTTCGCGAGAGCCCAATGTTTACGGAATTCCATGAAAGCCCATCCCGGGGGAACCAACCGGATTATGCGCAGAACGCCCAGTGGGGCGACGTAATCTACGGACCGAACGGTCGGGCGATGAACTCCGGGCGCGCCGATTATGGCGTCGATCCAGGCATGGTCGTGGACATGAGCAACTGGAACGGCGACCGCGGCATGATTATCCGCCCGTCGCAAGCGCAGATGGATATGGACCCCGGCATCTTCGTTAGAGCCGGACACAGCCAATACGATCCTTATCGCGGATATGACCCGCGCTGGAATCCCAATCAAATGTTTGGGAATAATGGCGTCAACGTTCGCCTCGACCTCGGACCCGTTTCTGTGAACTTAGGGAACGGCCGCCGCCATCAATGGATGGACTACGACAACTATAACTATGGCCGCAGGGGCGGCCACGGCAACTGGAACGAGCCGGTCTACAGAGACCGGTACGGCAGACCATATCAACCCGACAATTATGGCTGGGGCAACGGCAGCCAATGGGGTCGCGATAATTATGGGCGCGGTCAATGGGACAACTATGGACGCGGGCAACAGTGGGATAACTATAGTCGGTACGATGGCTATAACGACCAATGGAACGACAATTACCGCAGTCAGCAGATGCAGCGCATGGCATACATGATGATCATGCAAATGCTGCAGCGCCAGAGACAAGGGCAATGGGGTCACTATGACCGCTACGGTCGCGATCAATATGATCGCTACGGACGCGATCAATACGATCGATACGGGCGCGATCAATATGACCGCTACGGGCGCGATCAATATGGTCGTGACCAATATGGACGCAGCCCTTACGTAGTCAGAGAGCCTTACGGACGCGACCAGTACAGCTACAGAGATCCATACGGTCGGGACCAATACGGCGACAGAAGTTGGCAGCAAGGGCGAGATCAGTACGGTCGCCCGTATGACCTGGATCAATATGGATGGGGTCAGAACGGCAGAGATCGTTACGGCCGCGACCAATACGGACGCTATGACCAATACGACAGATACGGTCGTGACCAG
>JADYYD010000466.1 GCA_020853845.1 Candidatus Melainabacteria bacterium | reverse complement strand
TCCTAGAGCGCAAACTATCTGGGCAAGGCATTCAAGCCGGCGATAGCGGCGTTGCGACCGGCAATCAGGGTGTCACCGGCTGTTAAATAAATCGTTCTGACGCTCAGGCAAATGATCAAAACGCCGACCGCCACCATAATCGGTCTTGGTTGAACGACTTTGCAGGCTTTTGCAGCAATCGGAGCAGCAATGATGCCGCCGATTACGAGCCCGACTACAGCTTCCAAATAGATGGAGCCGAGGGTGACGAAAAACACAGCCGATGTTGCTGCGGCGACGAAAAACTCAGCCACGTTTACCGAGCCGATTACATAACGCGGACTGTTGCCTTTGGCGACCAGCGTGGAAGTGACCACAGGTCCCCAGCCGCCGCCGCCTACGGCGTCGACAAAGCCGCCGATGAATCCCAAACGGCCGATATTATTTTTTTGCGGTTCCAGTTGTTTTTTTCTCACGGCCTTAATCAGTATCAAGACGCCCATGCCGATCAGGTACAGCGATATGAAAGGCTTGATGGCATCACCGTTGACTCTGGTTAACAGATAAGCGCCGATGATACCGCCTGCGACACCAGGGACAAGAAGGCGGGTGAGAAATTCTTTGTCGACATTGCCTGCCTTGATATGGCAAAACGCTGAAACGGCTGTCGTGAAAAGCTCGGCTGTGTGCACGCTGGCGGAAGCAACCGCAGGGCCCACACCAATCGACAGCAAAAGAGTCGAACAGCTAACTCCGTACGCCATGCCGAGCGTGCCGTCGATCAATTGAGCGACGAACCCGGCGAAAATGAAAAAAGGCAGGGAGCTGTCCATGTATGTAAGTATCTCTTGACGGCTTAATGTTGGCATGCTGCCATTCAGTCGGGCAAGTTCTTGGCAGCCGCGTGAAAGCCTCGCTTCCTTCGACTGGGCCGGGCATACGGGCGTCTCTGCCGGTCGAGAGCATTTAATTCTGTCTCAGACTAATGGACCCGCCTGATCGGTCTTGAGCCTCACTGAAAGTCCGTATCGCTGATTTCTTTGGGAATTTGGAACCAGAATGAGCAGCCGCCTGTTTCCGCGTCTTCCACTCCTACTTTGCCGCCGTGCGCGTTGACAATCATCCGGCAGATAGCCAGACCCAGACCATAACCTTTGCCACGCGTCTTTGAATCGGGCGTTTGGAAGAAACGGTCGAAAACTTTTATCTTATTCTCGTCGGAAAGACCGGGCCCGCTGTCGTTGACATGAATCTCATAAGCGAAGGTGGTTGATTTCGACGTGATACTGACTGTGGTATCAGCCGGTGAGTGGCTGATGGCATTGCCGAGATAATTGACCATGACCTGCACGAGCCGCTGGCGGTCGGCTTTTATGACATATGGCTTGACCGAATTTACAAGATTGACCTTGCGCTGCATCGCCAGAGATTGCACCGAGGTGATGGACAATTCGATCGCCTCCGTAATGTCGAAATCGGAAAGATTGATTTCGATACGCCCTGATTCGAGGTTTTCGATTGTCAGCAAATCATCGACCAGACCAAGCATGCGGTCTACGTTTGCGCGTGCTGAGTTGAGCTGTCTTCCGCCCAGGTCGGATATGTTTTTGGAAATCTCCGAATGCAATGCACGCAATGTGCCCTGTACGAGAATCAAAGGCTCGCGCAGATCGCGCGCAACCATGCGCAAGATTGTTGTGCGCTGTTTCCAAACTTTATCCAATTGCTCGGCCACATCATGCAGCACGAAATCGAGATAGGAGATCTCGTCCGTGCCTGGCACTTGCGGTTTGAGCGGCTCGCGATTGGGCAGTCTGGTCGAGTTGTAGGTCAAAGATTGCATGCGGCTCGAAATATCTCTTCCGAAAAGGAAGACCAGTATGAGCGACAGGAAAAGGCTGCCCGCCAGCCCGCCGGAAACAATGCTTTCCACTCGTTTGTGCTGGTCGGCTTGAGATTGGCGCGCGGATTTTAAACGTGCTTGCTCTGCTTCAGAGAGTTTCAAAAATTCTTCTTGTCTGTAAATTGCAAATTTCCAGAACGGCATGACGCTGTTGTACAGCTCCATTTCATCCTGGTTGTTATCCTGCGAGATATAGGGGCGCATTTGCGTGAAACGCTGGAATTCCGCATCGCCAAGCCGCTTCAGTGTGTCCAGCAGCTTGCGCATTTCGTTGTCGCCTTTGACCAGCGCATAAAGATTGTCGTACTGGCGCTCCGCCATGTTGCGATAGTAAATGCCTTGATTGTGATCCTGCGACTTTCCGTAAAGCAGGTAGTTGCCCATAAAGCCATAAGATACGACGCCCATGCTCATCATGCGGTTGATGTACGTGGCGATTTCGGTTTGTTTGTGTTCGTTGATAAGCGCGGCTTCCTGCTCGTTTATCACGCTTGTGATCAAGCTCAGCAGCAGTGTCGCCAGCGTCAGCGGCACCACTACCAGCATCATTGCCTTTTTGAAAATGCCGGGTTTGAAGCGTCTTTCCTGGGCGACTCGCTCTGCGGATTGACCGCCCAGCTCCAGCTTCATCAACTGGGTCAATTCGTGAACGCCGGCATGGCTGTCTTTGTCGAAAGATTCAATTCCTACTGCCGAAACTTCGGTGACATTCGCCGCCAATTTTTCCAGGGTGAGCAAATCGTTGACCAGTGCGATCAATCGCTCGACATTGGACATGCCTTGATTAAGTAACGGCTTCGCTTCGTCATCGATTTTGTCGCCATCCGCTTTTTCCAGAACCGCAAGCGAGAGACTGACCGCGGAAAGCGGTGAGCGCATGTCGTGCGCCACCATCTCCATCAAATGTTTTCTGAACTGCGCAGCCTTATTGAGCTGGTCGGATGCTTTGTGCAAGATCAAGTCGAGATAGGCGAATTCGTCATCGCCCTGAATTTCTTGCTCCAAAGCCACTCTTTTAGGGAGCTTGGTGGCGTTTTCGATGAGGATGCTCATCCGCTCGGCGATTTCTTTGTTGAAGTAAAAGAGCAGAAAAATTCCCACGGCAAAGTTGGCTGCCATACCCCAGAACACGATTTGTTTGATGGTTTCCCGCGTATTGCGTTCTGTCTGGATTGACTTTTCGAGCCGCTCTTGTTCCTGCTCGGATATAGAGTAAAAACGTTTGTAATTCTCGTATGCTGAAAAGACGAGACTGCGAGCGCTTCTCAATTGACGAAATGGTTCTTCCGCCGACTCGCCCGGGATCCAGGGGCGCAGCCACTTGAGTTTCTCCATCTCCGGCACTGCCAATTCGTAGACTTCGCGCGCCGCTTTTTTTCTTTCCTCGTCGCTGCCGGCAAGATTGAGCAGCACTTTGAATTCATCGAGCGCGATTTGTACGAAGTGTTCGCCTTTTTCCCGCGACTTGTCGTCGCGCGAAATCAGATAGCGGCAATAATAGCCATAACCGACGGTGCCGGCGGCGATCAGCCGGTTGGCGTGGATCGTTTGTTCTAAACTGTTGCGCTGATCTACAAGAGCCGCTTCTGCTTGTTGGCTCAACCAACCGACGGACAACAGCAAGCACGTTTCAAGAAAAAGCGGAATAAATACCAGCATGAGCCCCTTGGTAAATATTCGCCGCTTATATTTGACGTTCGGGGTTACTGAATCGGTTTCCGCCATATTTGAAATTAGCTCTAAGGCCTTCGTGTAAGATATTACTTCAAGCGGCAAGAAATGCTTGTCGAGTTGCTGGAAGTGACATGGCTAAAATCCTCATCGTAGAAGATGATACCGAGCTTGCAAAGAGTATCGCCGACTGGCTCACTCTGGAGAACCACACGGTCGAGCACGCGGAGACCGGCGAGGACGGTTTGCAACTCGTAAACGGCTACCAGTACGACCTCTTGATCCTCGACTGGCAACTGCCCGGCATTTCCGGTGTCGATGTCTGCAAGCAATACAGGCGGCAGGGCGGCGAGATGCCGGTGCTCTTCCTGACAGGCAAATCAGGCGCGGATGCTATTGAGACCGGTCTTGATGCCGGCGCCGATGATTATCTGGTCAAACCTTTTCAAGTCCGCGAGCTCTCCGCTCGCATCCGGTCGCTGATGCGCCGCCCCAAGGGGCTTTTGCCGACCAAGCTCAAGGTGGATTATCTTTCTGTGGAGCTGGAGACGCGCACGGCAATTGTCAACAACGACAGGGTCGTGCTCTCGCCGAAAGAATTCGCCCTGCTCGAGTTTCTCTTCCGCCATCCCAATCGCTGCTATGGCGCCAAAGCATTATTGGAAGCTATCTGGCCTTCCGAGACGGAAAGCTCGGAAGACACTGTCAGGACGATTATGAAAAACCTGAGGCGGAAGATTACGCCTGCCGGATCGGAGTGTGTGATAAAAACAGTTCAGGGCTCCGGATATATTATTGAACAGGCCGTCACGTCCGAATCGTAGAACCGGGCTGTGGCGCGATTTTCAGATTGTTGTTCGGCATCATGCACAGGGCCGAAATCATTCACGTTTAATTCACGTGACGGCAATTACTATCAATTCATCGAAACGCTGAACGCGACATCTAAAGCGGTTTGATAAATGACAAAAGCAGGCTCCATCCCCTGCCCGCGTCCCGCAAACAACCAATCGGAGAGCATGTTGTGGTCTGCCCCACGGCACTGCTAGGTGAGCTCGTAAAGCGAAACTCACGCATCGATTTACGAGCCTCGATTGGGTTTGTCCCACCCTACAACTAAATAAGAATCGCCTTGCCGGCAAACAATTTTGTGCAAGGGGGGAGAGGGGCTTTCGAGCCTCTCTCTCGGGCATTTCGGCATATTTTTCGCAAGCGGCGGCTTGGATTTCGCGTCGTTTCGAAGCCGGTCTAATAGACTCGCTCGGGCTTGCCCGTCACTTTTTTAGTGCTGAGCTTCACTTTCTCCGGCTTTCTGCCGAAGGAAACGCCGAACGTTTCGAACAAAGCAACATCGGCAGGGTCTACAAGGCGCTGAACAATTGCTTCTTTGACGTCCATATATTCCAGGTTGCCGGCGCGGCAGCTCACTACCGTAACTCCGTTGATGCCCTGCGACACCAATTCCACAGCGGCAGCGCCCACTTCCAAGCCGAAGTTGGAGTCCATCGCCGACGATGAGCCGCAGCGCACCATGTGGCTTGGGCGAATCTCGCGCACTTCAGGAATTTCGTACACTCCTTCTACGAACTGACCGGTGCGCTTCATGAACTCTTTGATTTCAGGGTCTTTCTTGATGCGATCTTCGATCTGTTTTACAACATAACGACCAGCGCCGATCAGTTTTCTATGCCCGAAAGAATCAGGCTCGGAACTCATGTCGACAAGCTCGTTGCCGGAGGCATCTTTCAGTCCTTCTGCAACGACAACCACGCAGGTGCCTGCATTTACATCACTGCTTTCGATGCGTCTGATGAATTTCTCTTTCAATTGCTGATACAAAACATCGAAATCGACCGGAATTTCGGGAATCAAAACTGCGTCGCAATCGGCTGCCACTCCGCCTCTGAAAGCAGTGTGTCCGGCATAACGACCGAAAACTTCCATGACGATGATGCGATTGTGTGTGCGACCTGTTGTTTTCAAATCCCGCACGGCTTGCGCAATACGGTTGATCGTCGAATCGCCGCCGACGCTGTAGGGCATGAGGTCCAGGTCCATTGTCTTCGGTGCATGAACACAGGGAATGCCTTGTGCCGCCAGGTCCGCCACTACCGATCCGGTGTCGTCACCACCGGCGATGACGAGCGCGTCCAGTTGAAACTTTTTCAGTCCTTCTTTGATGCGGTCGTATTTTTTGTCGTCTTTGATTTTGGAAACTTTGACTCTTGAGTTACCGGCTTCGCTGCCTGCCGTTATCACATCGATTTGTTCGATCCGCTCGGCCGTGAGCTTGGCAAGAGATTTGAAATCGACCAGATTGTAAAGTCCGGCATAGCCGTTCGGAACGATGTAAGCAGTCAATCCCTTGGAAAGTGCGGTCAGTGCCGCTCCCTTGATAACGCCGTTTAGACCGCCGCAATCGCCGCCTGATGTGATGATGCCTATGTTTTTCACGCTGCCTCCGACAATTCACTTCTGAATTTACTGCTATTTGTTCGCGCCAAAATCCGGCAGAATCCGCCGGAGGTCCAGTTTATTCCATTAGTGGTCTTGACCTCGTGGCGGCCGGCTATCAATTGAAAAACTGTATCGATCTTACGACTGCTCATATTGAGGTCGGTTAAAGTCGAAAATGAGGTGGCAACGCCAACATGAAAATTCTCGCTTTCAAGATCGCAAAATGTACTATTTGTCTATGCCTGGCGGCTGCTCTGGGATTGGGACTGTTTGCCGCCATCTGGGCCTGCATTTATCGATTGCCGCGCACCGCGCCGATTTCGGTTGACATGCGCAGCGACAAAAGCGGCAACAGCGGCAACAAAGGCCGAGCGCTCTTAATCTGCGCCGCTCTGGCCAACAATCCACATGGCTTTCCCGGACATTGTTATATCGTCTGGGATCGCAGCTCTATAGAACGGCTTGAATACGCGGAGTCCGACGGTTTCGTCCCGGCGTCGGCCAGTGAACTTATCCCCTCGCTCTATGCGGATGTCCGCGGGATAATGGCTGACCATGCGGTTGTCGGCAATACTCGAAGTTTTGACTGCATTATCGTCCGTCTGGATGAAGAGGCATATCAGAAAGCGCGTACAGTCAAAGAGCGGTTTTTAGAGGACCCGTCCTTTCACACAGGAGTGCGCGACTGTGTCGCATATGTCGATCAAATCGCCGCTATTGCCAAGCTCAAGCGCCCACCCCGCAGTTTCGTCTACCCGCTCGATTACCTTGCCAGGCTGAAACATATGAATTCGAATATTGCGCCCGAGTCTTGCGCTTTAGCCCGCAATGGCAAACAGGTTGACTGACTGAGCAGGAATGAAGCCCCTTGGGGACTTCGAAAGACGAAAGAATAGCTCGGGCTAAGGTTCTTCCCGTCACTATCAGCTATTCTGTCGCTGACATCAGGCGCTGACTTGGCGCGCCGAAGATTGAGGCATTATGTTGGTCGGAAGAAAGTCTTTAGCATCGTTTTTACTCGCTGTTTCTCTTGCAGGAACGCTCTGTCCTTTCGCACTGGCTGATGATGCGATAGACGTCAATCCGAATCCGCCCGAAGAGAAGCGCGGCGAAACGACTGTAACGCCGGTGCCTGTGGATGCCGCTGCCAAAGAAGAAAAAGCGCAAGACAGCAGCAAATCAGAGGTTGTGGCGCCAAACACCGTTCCGGTGTCGAAAGTTCCGGATGCTATCGGAATTATTGAAACCACCGGCGCTCAAAATTACGATGTGGTGCAGTGGAAAAACAGAACCATGCCCGCACGTCCGAAAATCGGACTGGCTCTGGGTGGCGGCGGCGCGCGCGGTGCCGCTCATGTGCCGGTTCTAAGAGCGCTCGAGGCGGAAGGCATCAAATTTGACTATATCGCCGGCACAAGCATCGGCTCTGTAGTCGGTGGTCTTTATGCAGCCGGCGTTTCGCTCGACGATATGGAAGATGAGTTCGAAAACGGGCAATTGATGCGCAATTTCATGACCGTCTCTCTGGCGGTGCGCATTGCGGTTGCGCCTGTTTTGCTCATCCCCAGGCTGATCAATTCCAAAGAATATGATGGTCTTTATCGCGGCAACAAGTTTCGCAAATACCTCATCAAAGGTCTGTCTTGCCACGACATGAATATCGAGGATTTGAAAACGCCGTTTGCCGCAGTGTCACTGAATCTTCTCGACGGCAAACCGTATATGATTCGCAAAGGCAATCTGGGTTTTGCGATGCAAGCCAGTTCTGCAGTGCCGGGCTTGAGAAAACCGGTTGAGATTGGCGACAAGCTCTTTGTCGATGGCGGTGTTTCCTGCAATTTGCCGGTGAAGCAAGTGCGTGAGATGGGCGCCGATTTCGTCATCGCGGTAAATATCGACCAGCCGTTTCTCTGCCAGCCCAAAGAGAAATTCCACAAAGTCGGCAGCGTCAGCACCCGCATGCTCAACTGGGACCTCTGGGATATAGACAAAGCGCAAGTGGCGCTCGCTGATATCACCATCCACCCGGATACTTCCGACGTCAGCTTGATTTCGACGAAGAGATCCGACGCCAGAAAATGCATCGAAGCAGGTGAGAAAGCGGTGAAGGAAGCAATGCCGCTTTTGAGAGAAAAACTGAAAACCTACGGACTGGCGACTAAGCCTGAGTAGACAGCGCCGCGCCGTCCTCATGTTCGATCTGATTTTTGCTCGCTTCTATATGCGGCAAGTTCGGCAAATTAGTAAGCTTTGAAAGCGTGCCGTAGCGGTTGTTGAAAAAATCGGCTTTGGCCTCGTTCAGCAAATTTTGCAGGGCGGTCGAACCTTCCGGGTTCACAAAATAGCTGGGTCGGTAGGTCAAAGGCTGTTCCATCAAGCAGCGGCTCCTGGTTTTTAAATCTGAGAATACAGTGGGATGCCGTTATAGCTGTTTAGCCAAAACCCCACACTATATGTTTACCCAAAAAAGTGTCATCAACGTTGCAATCACCTCAAGGCAGTATGTTTTTTAGGCGAACCAGCTGTTGGAAACATCCTGGTTGACGGGTGCCTTAACAGCGCCGCGGGTGCGCAGGATGCTGTTGAGACCGGAGTTGGTTTGTCTGGCTTGCTGAGCCGGTTGAGCATGAGCAACCGGAGCCATGGCTGTGTAGTCGACTACAGTGATAACTTCAGCTTCGGGCTCGGGAGTTGCCGGTGAGCAGAAAGACTGAATCGGGGCAATGTAGTTAGGTGTGGTCTGGCGCTGCGCTTCTTGCTCTGCGAATACTTGCGGCATGTAGGCAGAGTAGACTTTTGCCAGTTCTTCGGCGAATGCATTCGCGTAGCCGCCTTGCGGCTCGAGCGGCTGGAGCACTTGTGCAGGCTGGACGGCGGGAGCGTGCATTTGCGGCATGGTTTGCGGAACGTACAGGTTGCCTGCGAATTCGGCCGGCTCGTTCTCGTTGCCGTCAACTACATCGGCCATCTTCGAAAGCAGCGAGTTGCAGGTTTGAACTTCCATAGGAATGTCGGACACCGACATGGTGGCATCGAAGGACTTGCCTTTGTCTGATTCAACCAGAGGAGGCGGTGTGAAGGAGAATCTCTCGTCTTCAAGCCTCGGGTCTACTTTTCTCATTTCTGCTTCCTCGGTTTCTTGTTCTTCGGTTGGGGTGTTTTCTTGAATCGCCGTCTCTTCTTTTACTTCTTCTTCGTTCGCCATTTCTTGAAGAGCTTGTGCGAAATATTCTTCGTCTTCGATTGGTGCTTCAGCAGTAGTTTCTTCGATGACCTCTTGCTCTTGCGTCCTATCTTTCTTGGCTTTATCCGGGTCGATCAAGCGAGCGAACAGCGGATATGCCATTACTTGTTGGATGGAGTTGCCGATGATGCTGCCGATGGAGTTTCTGGTGCGGACAACATTGCCGTTGGTGAGCGGAGGAGTGACCGGTGTCCACGAATCGTTGCTTACTGTCGGCACGAGCAAAGTGCTGAGCTCCGGATTGGTTACCGGGTTGATCAATGAAGTCGTATCGAGAGCCGCGACCTGTACGCCGGCTGTAGGTGGTGGTGTGAAGAACAAACCGGCGACCGGTTGCATAGCGCCCATATCTCTGGGATTCAGCGTGACCACTCGAGGAACCAGGTTGCCGGCGGCATCGTACATGTACTGAACTGTCGTAGGCAAGGAAGTTTGAGCAACCATGGTGTCGACTTTCGGTCTTGGTCTCGGCAAAGGAACTGTGGTGGTCGGCTGAGTTTGATCGCCGGTTGGTTGTGGTGGAGTTCCGGCTGCCGGGGTGGAGCTGTTGTTGGATGTCTTGCCGCCCTGTCCGCCTTTTGCGCCGCCGCCCTTGCCGCCTTTTTGAGCGGCCTTGGCGCCGAGTTTTTCGGCTTCGGCTGCAGCCCCGCGCATCAAACCTGCGAAATCGAATGCATATCTAACGGCTGCCGAGGCGAGGAAGTTGCAGGCGGTGACGATGTAGAGACCGCTGGAAGCTTCGCTTTTTGTAAGAGCGATGATGAGGATGACTACGTTCCAGAAGAAGGACCAGAATGCCAGGGTGATGACGCCTTCGATCCAGGCAGGAAAAGCGTCTTTCATGATCTTCATCGGCCATACCCAGAGGGCTGCCATGATCGGTCCGACAAAGAAGAGGTAGTACATGAAAGCCATTTGGAAGGCGGTGAGAATGGACCATGCCGTGTTGATGCCGGCGTTGGTCATGTTCATCGCCATACGCACACCGAGCGAGCCTTGTTCCATCGATTGGTCGTCGCGATTGGCAGGCACGAGGAGAAGTCCTGCGCATGGGTCAGCCAGTTTGCCCCAGAGCTTGCCTTCGAGTTTTGCAAAGGGCTCATTGCCGCGGGGAGCTTTATCTTGGGGAGGAACAGCGCTGGAACCTTCGTTCTCTTTTGCGTAGCGCACGCCGAATGCACGGATTTCAGCGCACATCGCATCTTCGTACATATCGGTGCCTTGAATGCGGCGGTATTCGGTAGCGATCGTGTACTGGAGGCTGTTGCCGAGGTCGATGGCGTAATTGACGACCAGGTAGGTGGAAGGGATGAGGAAGATGCCGACGATGGCGCGGTAGATGCCTTCGATCGGGCTCGCCTGACCGGCCAGAATGGGGTTGCCCTGGGCGATGATCGCTCTTACTTGAGTGAGCACTGCACCGGGAAGAATGAGGAGCAATGCCATGGGAACGAAGAAATTGTCGCGCAGTCTGTTCCAGCGGTTGCCACCTTCGGTGGTGAAATTCTTCATGACGCGAGCGCAGTAGTCGATGGACTGAATTGCTTGTTCGCGGGCGATGTCGCCTGAGTTGTTGCCGGCTTGGTTGGCTTGCGCTTGAGCGTGTGCTTTGGCTTGCGGAACGACGTTTTTCGGGCGCTTCAGTTTGGCAGCCATGATTTCAGGCGAGAGTTGTGCGACTCTGGCGGCTACGGAGTTGAGGATCGGTCCCGGTGTATTTCTGAGCGCCGCCAGTGCTGCTTCGTTTGCTCTTTGCTGAGTGGCCGGATCGTGGGCGCCTTCGAAATCGGAGAGTGCCCATGGGTCAGCCTGAGCAGCGGTGCCAACAAAAACGACCGCCATAAGGGCGAACATTGCCGCCAAGGCGATCTTGATTGTGGAATTTGCGATTGGCGCGGAGGGGACGCGGCGTGTCATGCGTTAGAAGCCTGGGGGTGTCAGGGGGCTTACGTTCTAGATATTAAAGAGGAGAACGTGAAAAGCACGTGAACGTCAAAATTTCAAGCTCTGTGGGCGTTTTGGGATTTAATGCGGGACTTTTGACGGGAGAGCGTGAACATGCTTTTTCACGCCGAATTTCACAACGACAGCAGCAAAAATCCGCAAAAATTAATCTGTTTCCATGGGCAATTCCCATGTGAATTTAAAGCTTCTTTTTTCCAGTTTTTACTTCGAGTCTCCGGCCTTGTCGGCTAGTTCCGCCGCTTTCTGACCGGCTGCCTTAGCCAATCCGCCGAAGTCGAACGCATACTTGACCGATGCGGTGGCCAGGAAGTTGAAGGCAGTCACCATGAAAATACCGGTGTCGTCTGTGCCTTTGAAACAGGCCAGAAGCAGGATTGTCGTAGACCAGAATAAACTCCAGAAACAGAGCGTAATGACGCCCTCACACCACGCTGGAAAAGCGTCCTTGAGGAATTTCATCGGCCAGACCCACAAAGCAGCCATGACCGGTCCCACGAAGAAGAGATAGTAAAAGAAAGCCATCTGGAAGGCGCACAGAATCGCCCAGCCGGTCGTCATAGCCGCGTTTGTCGTCATCAGCATCGAGCGCGCTGCGATAGTGGGAGACTGCGCGCTGGCATCGTCTCTGTTGGGCGGCACTAGATTTAAATTAGAACAAGGGTCGTACAGTTTGCCCCAGAGTTTTGCCTCGGCTCTGGAGAAAATACCCTGAGGGTTGCGCGGCGCGAAATCCCACCGCGGAGTATTGAGCGAGCCGTCGTTTTCTTTCGGATAACGCACACCGAAAGCGCGAATCTCAGCGCACATGGCGTCCTCATACATGTCCGAATGGAAAAGCCTTTGGTATTCACTGGCAACCGTATATTGAATGCTGTTTGATAAATCGATTGCATAATTGCAGATAAGGTAACTGCCTGGTATGAGAAAGAGCGCAATCATGCCGCGCTGCATCCCATCGAATGGACTGACCTGTCCTACAACGGGCGAGCCCTGTGAAATAATCGCCCGCACCTGAGCCACTACCGCCCCCGGCAGAAGAATCAGAAGCGCCATGGGCACAAACACTTGATCGCGGAATCTATTCCACCTGTTGCCACCTTCCGTAGTGAAATTTCTAAGAAAGCGCGAGCAATAATCAATCGCCTGCACCGCTTGTTCGCGAGCAATGTCACCGGCGGAGTTGCCTGCTTGAGTGGCTTGAGCTTGCCCGCCCGCTTTGGCTGCCGGTGTAGTGTTCTGCGGTCTGTGCATCAAGCCGCCCAACAATTCTGCTTCCAGGAATCGGCAGGCTTGCACTTGCTCGTCTGAGAGCCGCCCCGGCACATTACAGAGAGCTGCCAACTTCTGCCTGATCATCTGGATATATTTTGCTTTCTCATCTTCAGCCGCAAGGATTGGCGCGCTGTTGTTGTCGATAGGCGTAGTCTTGGTGCCCGCCGCCGGAGGACTTTGCGCCGTCGCTTGCTGGATGAAACACAGCAACATCGCCAGCGAACAGAGGCTTATGATTAACGATCGATTGCGTTTCAGATAAGTACTCACTTTAAGATCTCTCCGAGAAAGCCTGTTACGCTCTGCCCTGGTTATGAGGCGAGCCGCCTTTTCTGCCGCCGCCGGCGCCGTTTTCATTGGCTTCTTTGGCTTTCTCCATCAGTCTATCGACCAGTTCACCCGGTTTCAGTTCGAATGGTGCAAACGGAACATACATCATCATTACCATGAAGCATCCAAGCATCAGGGCTTCCCACTCGGTGTTGGGAACATACTCTCCAATTTCTCTGAGCCACGAAAGTCTCGTGACCATTACAAAAACGATAAGGATCCACCAGAATCTCCACAATGAGATCGTCACTGTGGCATTCACCCAGTTGATAAAGACCGGCTTGAATAGTCGCCCGACGCTGCCGGGCCACGCATAGAGCGCGGCGGCGATCGGTCCCATCAAGAAGAGGTAGCAAGTCATGCCCAATTGGAAGGCAGCCAGAATAAGCAAACCGATGCCCATGGACATATTGATCATTCCGGCAGCCATCTGCATTGTTTGATCTTTGAACTGCTGCGGGTCCAATCTGTCGACCGCTTGCCCTCTGGCTTCTTTTGCCTGTTGCTGTCCGGCCGCCCACTGGACGATTTCGTTAGCGGCAAACTGTTGGCCTAAGACGTATGTCATGGAATTTCCCACATCAATTGAATAACTCATGATCAATTGAGTGGAAGGTATAAGGAACAGTGCAATCATGCCGCGCAAAATATGTCCGAGCGGACCGCCCTGCGAATCTTCATCAGCCGTCGCAAACTGGCTGAGCATAATCTTCATTTGCAGAAGAATTGCTCCCGGAAGAAGGAGCAAGAGAGCCATCGGCAAATAAACATGATGGTACATTTGCTGCACCATTCCAATTGCCTGAGAAACAGGACGGAAGGGCGCTCTTGTATCACCGGTCGTCCCCACCGCCTCGTTGGCGACATTTATATTGCCTGCCAGAAGCATCGGAATGTAGTCTTCCAGGCAGCGAATATTCGCGTTTTGCATCGCGTCACCGGCACCTTGCATTTGCCCCTGCATGTCGGTGATTGCGTTGTTGACGCCCTGTTGCGGCGCTCCGCCTATCTGTTCGACCAGATTGCCTACGCTGATTGCAGCATCCGCATATTGTCTGTTTGTAGCTGGAATATTTGGATACTTAGGTTTTTCGCGATTGAAATAATTCTCGTATCCTTTGTTGCCTGTCGGTCCGCCCGGGGTGTTTTTCTTGCGCTGGTTCTCCAACTGGATTTGCAGTCGATAGTCTCTCAGTCTGGTGCGATCAGGAGACGGCTTGGACTCGTGGGTGTAAGGCGTGCCCTGCGTGTTGGCGTCGGGGCGCGGTTGACCATCGTGAAGAGGCGACAACGGGTGGTCTTGACCCCAGAGGCGGTGCAGTCTGCTCACGGGCGTGTCTTCCGGACCGGCGAAAACTGCGGTTGCGGAGAGAGAACCGAGAAGAACCAGCAAAAACATAAGCGCAAAAATCCGGGTCGATTGACCTGGCTTGGCGATTTTGACGATTTTGGTAAGTGGGTTGCGAGTAAAAGCCGACTCGTCCGGCGTGAAAACGCGGTTTATCATCTGGTTGCTCTGGGGGCGGCAGGGCTACGTGAGAATAGTAGTCAAGGCTACGTGAAAGGAACGTGAACGCCCCTAAAGCCTGACTGGCGCGCCCTTTTAGATTTAATCTTCGGGACGGCAGTTTCGCAGCAGCACTATCAATATGCCCGCAGCTTCATATTCTTATCTGTAATAGATCTGCCAGCTCATGGGTGGCTCACTTTCAGATGTCGCGTTGCTTGATATTCAGTGGTTTTCTCTTTAGTTAACACCTCATGATATTCGCTTGCACCGCGTTCGGCGGTTCACACAACCTGGCGGCGACGCCCCCGCAGCCACCAGGACGATTGCTTATCTACGACCACCAACTGGTGGTGACTGGCGATTCGGCGCTTCTTGCCGGTTGCTGGGATTGCGCCCAGGCGCCATGTGTGCGCAGGACATTGCCCAGCGCTTGATTCAATTTGGGCTGGCGCGGTTGCGCAGGCGCTGCCGTGTTTCTGAAATCGGCAACTGTAATGACGAGCTCTTCTTTCGGCTCGAAATTGAATTGGGCCGCTTCTTCAATTCTGGTGAAACCCACGAATGGCTGAACCGGTTGTGTTTGGACCGCTGCCGGCGCCGCCGGTGCGAAACTTTGAGCTTCAGTGGCAACCATCTGCATTCGTGCAAGTAAGTTTCTGGGGGAATTCATCGTTTGCTCCTGAGTGTGTTCTTGGTTTTTAGTAACTGATGAGGATTTGTTTTCTTTGTTTATTTGATTACTTAGATGTTGCAAAAGTTGGTCCGGATCTTTAATCGGCACGTTGGCTGGATAAACCATGACCTCCTGGATGGAATTGCCGACTACGCTGCCGAGTGTGTTTCTCGAGCGCATAACCACTTGTCCGGAAGACGGTGGGGAGGCAATAGGATTGTTCCAACCGCAGTATTGATTGAGTGTGGTGTTGTATGTGGTGGCGAGAGCGGGGTTGGCATTTAAGTCGTTGAACATGTTTTGGCTTGGATCTTGAGCACTGGCAACGGCTTGCAGCGGTTGGAAACTGCCGGCCGCCGGCGGCAGTCCGTTGTCGACGATGGCTTGCGCCATCGGCTTCATGAGAGCAGCAGTGAGAATGGGCTGAACTTTTCTCGGTGCGTTTTTATTGATCACTTCTTCTTCAAGTTTGGCGCTGGCTCTTGCGGCTACCGGCACGGGTGAAGCTGCAGGCGATTCTGCCACTTTGCTCGGTGCCTCGCCCGGCTGCGGAGCGCCTGTGTTTTGCTTGGCGTTCTTGCCCTTGCCTTTGCCCTTCGAGCCGCCTTTGCCGCCGCCGCCACCGCCGCCACCTTGAGCATTGGCTGCGCATTCAGCGCCGATCTGCTCGAACTGTCCGGCGGCACTGCGCATGACACCGGCAAAATCGAAAGAGTGTTTGACCGAGCAAGTCGCCAGGACATTCAACGCTGTAACCATATACAGTCCTGTCGATTCCTGGCTCTTGGTCATGGCGAGGATGGCGATGGTGACTTGCCAGAAAAAACTCCAGAATGCCAGGGTGACGCAGCCTTCAACCCAGTTGGGAAGCGCGTCTCTCATCGTCTTCATCGGCCATGCCCAGAGCGCGGCCATTACGGGACCGACGAGATAGAGGTAATAGAAAAATGCCATTTGAAACGCGGTCAGGCATGCCCAACCGGCGCAAATTCCGGCGTTGGCGGTAAACATGCCCATGCGCACGGCGATGGAACTTTGCGGCATGGCCGCGTCGTCACGGTTGGCCGGCACGAGATAGACGCCGACACAAGGGTCCGCTAATTTGCCCCAGAGAGTTCCTTCTATTTCTGCGAAAGGCTCGCTGCCGCGCGGTGATAGATCGGCATCCGGCACCTTAAGAGAGCCTTCGTTTTCGGAGATGTAGCGAACACCGAAGGCGCGGATTTCAGCGCACATCGCGTCGCGGTACATGTCGGAGCCCATGATTCTCTGGTATTCAGTACAGACCGAATAGTGCAGGCTGTTGCCCAGGTCAATCGCGTAGTTGGTGACCAGGTAAGTTGCAGGCACCAGAAACACTGTGATGATGGCGCGCTGCAAACCTTCAAGCGGGCTGGCTTGCCCGACGACCGGATTGCTTTGCGCAATGATCGCTCGCACTTGAGTCAATACTGCTCCGGGAAGAACGAGCAGCAAGGCCATCGGAAG
>JADYYD010000465.1 GCA_020853845.1 Candidatus Melainabacteria bacterium | reverse complement strand
GTCTTATCATTCCCTGGTATGACTGGAGAATTCAAAGCGGGCCGGCTTGCCCGAAAAGAATGCTCCAGTGGAACGATATACTATAAAGCTCGATCGGACAAAATAAGAATGTGCCGATGCGTTAGCATCGAGCAAAGCGGTGGATTGCAAGGCTTTATCTAAGAGAAATTCTGAAGGAAGCAGGAGGAGCATTATGCGGGTTTTGATAGCTGTAGAGGAATCCCCGTGTTCAAGACAAGCTCTTGAGTCAGTTCTAAAACGACACTGGCCCGAAGAGTCTCAGTTCAGAGTAATAAGCGTCATGGAACCGATGCCCTATTATGGACCGGAAATTTATTCTCCCTATGTTATTGATTCGATTGTTCAGGCAGAGGGCGAAGCTCTTGAGCGCAAACGCAAGCTCGTTAAGGATGACGTGGAGATGCTCAGATCTCATCATGTTTCAAATTCTGTGAGCGGCGATGTCCTTTCCGGAGATGTTCGCAAGTGCATTCTTGACGAGTCGAAAGAGTGGGGCGCCGATCTGATCATCTTGGGCTCGCACGCCCGCAAAGGTTTCTCTAAGCTCTTTCTGGGCAGTGTTGCAGAAGGCGTTGCCGGCAACGCCAATTGTTCCGTCGAAATCGTGAAGGGAAAAGTCACGCACTAAGACTTACGAGGCAAGAAAAAATGAAAGTAATTATCGCTGTTGACGAATCCGCTTACGGCAAGAAAATCATCGAAACCATTGCACATCGCCAGTGGCAGCCTGATACGGCTTTTAGAATAATCTCCGTCGTAGAACCTGTTTCTTGGGATGAAGTCGAGAACGAGAACTGGGCAGGTCTGTCGAAGAGCATGTTCGAAAAAAGAAAGAAAAATGCTACCGATCTTTGCCTGGAACTCAAGAAAATTCTTGAAACTCAACATCCCGATTGCACCGTGCATGTGGATGTGCGCGAAGGAAATCCCAGAAAAGAAATTCTCGGGGCGGCAATCGACTGGATGGCGGACAAAATTCTCATCGGCGCCCACGGTCACGACCTTTGCGATCGCTTCGTATGGGGCGGGGTTTCCAGAGCGGTTGCAACTGCTGCACCATGTTCAGTGGAAATCGTTCGTCCGTATACTCGCCGCTCTAAAGAAGAGCATTGCGCCAAAGAACAGAAGAACGAGGCTACCGTTTAAACTGATGAATGGGCAGAGGCACAATCTGAACGGATGAATCCGCATGGATTGCTACCGCCTCAGAGACGCTGCCCAGCATAATTTTATCGAGCCCCTGACGCCCATGCGATCCTAGAATGACAAGATTTGCCGGCCAATCTCTTGCCGTTTCTATGATCGCAGTTGCAGGTTCGCCTCTGAGCACGTCAGACTTGGCCAACTTATCTCCAAGTTTGTCGTTGAGTTTGATGACAGCCGCTTCCAGCCAGGCCATCCTGTATGCCACCATCTCATCGTAGTGCAGTTTCACTTTTTTGACAGTTTCGATACCCAAATGTGCAAGCATTTGCGCCGGTCTCTCTGGCACTACATTCAGACACTTGAACTTGGTGTTTTTCGGCCAGGATAAAGATGAAACATGATCGATCAGCACAAAAGCGCTTTCCTTGTCATCGATGGCAATGAGAACGTTATAGGTATTCGCTTCGTTCTTCCCGACTGGCGTTTTGGCTTGCCCTCGCTGCTTCTTTTTGCTGTCACGGACTCTGACTATCCGAACAGGACAAGCAGCATTAAGCAGCAAACGTCGAGAAACGCTTCCCAAAAGCAAATAAGTCAGTCCGCTGCGCTCGCGAGTACCGACCATGACCAGATCCGGTTTCCACTCGGTACACGTGCTCAGAATTTCTTCCGAAACAAAACCATCGGGGACGACCCCAGTGACAGTCACATTCGGATGAGCAAGTCTCAGTTCCTCGACCACCTGGTGCACCATCTTTCCGGTTTCTTCCAGAGCATGAGCTTTTATTTGACCAGGTAAAGATTCAAGAAAGTCCAAAGCGGATAGAACCATCAATTCGCTTCCGCCGGCAAGTTCCATCGAAGCAGCTTCAGCAATCACCTGCTTAGATGAATCTGATTCGTCGATTGCAAGCAGAACTTTCATTTGCATTTTTCCTGTGACGTGCGTCCTGCCACAGCTTCTACTTTTTCACCGGCTTTTGCAATCGGCTTTTTTGGCACACGCACTATCATCACATTGCAAGGTGCATGAGAGACGACGGCACCGGAAACGCTTCCTAGAAAGAAACGCGTAAAACCTGTCCGCCCGTGCGAACCCACGACGATCATGGCAGCATGCAGGCGTTTTGCCTCATCAACTATTACTTCCGCCGGTATCCCGCTTAGTACTTCCGTCTCAATCTCGAATTGAGCCAGGTGGGCTTGCATATCAGACTTCACGCGAATGAGGAGCTTTTCCGCATATTCCCTCACATCTTTTTCAACGGATTCGAGAAAGAGGGGATAGCTGGCCATCGGATGATCCATCAATATGGGAGCAACTACATGGATGATTCGAAATCTGGTGCCAGAAGACCACTTGTGGTCGGTGAGAAAGTCAACAATCAAGGGTGCTGCTTCGCTCTCGTCAACAGCAACCAGAACTAGATTGTCCTTTGTAGTGTCATTTTTTTTGTTCATATTGCTGTTTACTCTTTCGTGGCCGTGGTCAACTGATTTTTTCCTTCTTCAGACAGTTTGAATCCAGCGTGATCTTCAGGCCACAGCAACAGGCATGGCAAGGTCAAACTGGCAATGAAATTTTCAGGGGCGGCGCCCAGCACGGTAATTCTCTTCCTGCCGATGCCGCGAGTCGGAAGAACAAATAGAGTTTCTGTGAAATCGCTTAGACCGGCATCCTTTTCCTTCCCTTCAAACATCAGCTCCTTGCGATCTAAAACGGCATGTCCTTCAAAGTATTCGATCTCGATATCTACATCTTTCGCTTCAGGAATTTCGGCAATCAAATCTCTTTTGAAATTGCTCGGTTTTTCTTCCCTGACACCGGTTGCCCAGAACTCCAGCTTTGGCGTAAGACCCAGAAGAAGAGCCAGTCTTAGACAAGCACGAATGTAATTCGTATTCAGGTGATCCATTTCAGATACGATAGTCATCCCCTGCCAAACAACCGGCTTTGATTGAACGATAAGAACTGGAATTGGCGATTCGTGCGCTATGCCCTCGGCAATCGAGCGCCGGATGTAGCTGTTGTATTCCCTGTCCACGGCTCGCATCCCGGAGGGCGAATGACCAAGCACCAAAAGGTCATGATCTTTGGCGTCCCGGGTCAAAATTTCGACAGGATTTCCTTCTTTTGCTACAACTTTTCCGTTTATCTTTCTGCCTTCTGCTTCAGCTTCGTATTTAGCGACAAGTTGATTGCTGAGAGATTTCATTAATTCAATGACTTTCTCATAAGCGTCGACATAAAGTCCGCTGCCGATAAAACCAGGCTTGTCGCTTCGCAAAAGTTCCCAAACGGTGCGAGAGTCAATCACCTGTTCGGCTGTAACGGCGGCATCGATTCTATCGGCGATAAACCAAGCAAGCTCCGCAGCATTGCGTGATTGCTCAGAGCCGCTCAATGCCACAAGAATTGAATGCTTGCTCATTTTTCTTTCTCCCGATCTGCAAGTGAAAAAATACGGTCAAAGATGCATTTTGGCTGCATCCAGCTCCATCTAATGCCGTGTGCGCTATTTGCTGGTTTCATCATCTTTGGTTTGCCGAACTCGTATATCGGCCGCAAAGACTATTGCCGACACTTATCTGTAGACGGTTCGCAGGCTGGATTTCTCATCCCGAGGTATGAGTATTTCATTTGGTTCCACTTTGTTGAAGAAGCCCCTGGCTAGACTCTTCCTTTTGATGTACGAGTCTTATCGTTTTGACAACAGCATCGGCGCTGAGAGACATACTATCGATGCCGGCCTCGACAAGAAATTCTGCAAATTCCGGATAGTCACTGGGCGCCTGACCACAGATGCCTATCTTACGTCCGGCTCGTTTGGCTTCCTTCACCACGCTGGCAATCATCTTTCGTACCGCTGGATTACGTTCGTCAAACAAGTTTGCTATGTCTTTTGAATCTCTGTCCACACCCAGAACAAGCTGGGTAAGGTCGTTGGATCCTATTGAAAAACCGTCAAAAATCTGAGCGAATTCCTCTGCCAAAATAACATTGGAGGGAATTTCGCACATCACGTATATTTCCAGTCCATTTTCGCCTTGTTGCAATCCATTCTCTGCAAGTTCTTTGATGACCAGCCGTCCTTCCTCGACAGTGCGGCAGAACGGCACCATTATCTTCACATTAGTGAGTCCCATGTCATCGCGAATGAATTTGAGAGCACGGCATTCGAGCGCGAATCCATCTTTGTAGGCTTTGCTGTAATAGCGCGATGCGCCGCGAAAGCCAAGCATTGGATTGTCTTCTTTCGGCTCGAACTGCGCACCACCTAAAAGGTTTCCGTACTCATTAGTCTTAAAATCTGAAAGTCTAACGATCACCGCGCGGGGATAAAAAGCTGCAGCAATCGTGCCAATTCCTTCGGCCAATTTATCGACAAAATAGTCTGTCCTATTCGTGTAATTTGAAGTGATGGATTTTACAGATTCTTTTGCACTTTCATGCAATTCACCGAAACGGGTCAAAGCAAGGGGATGCACCTTTACTTCGTTGGCGATCACAAACTCTTCTCTGGCAAGTCCGACGCCATCAACCGGAAGCTGCGAAAGTGCAAATGCCTGATCCGGGTCAGCGAGATTGAGCATGATTTTCGTTCTTGTCTTTGGCAATTCATCAATATTGAGGACGGTCTTCTCGTATTTCAATAAGCCCGCATAGACCTTACCTTCACTTCCTTCAGCACAAGAAACCGTAACTTCAGCCTCTGCAGAAAGAAGTTTTGTCGCCACTTCCGTCCCGACAATACAAGGCACTCCCAGTTCGCGACTGACGATGGCAGCATGGCATGTGCGACCGCCCCTGTTGGTGATTATTCCGGCAGCTCGTTTCATCACGGGCTCCCAATCAGGGTCCGTCATATCAGCAACCAAGACTTCACCTTCTTGAAATGAAGGCAGTTCGTTTTTCGACCTGATCAACCGCACCCTGCCGGCACCGATGTGGTCGCCTATGGCGCGCCCTTGCAAAAGCAGTTCCCCTTTTTCCTTTAATGCATAGGTCGTCAGCGAGGTCGCTTTCTTCGTAGATATGACTGTTTCAGGCCGAGCCTGAACAATGTACAACCGCTGGCTCAAACCATCTTTCGCCCACTCGATATCCATAGCCATAGGCCGCTTAGCGCGCTTGCTATAGTGTTCTTCAATGAGAATAGCCCAGTGCGCCAGAACAGTTGCTTCTTCATCGCTTAAGGAAAGCTCCTTGCGGAGTTCATCCGGCACAATGAGATTCTCAGTCTTTCGCGTACCATGACTTGCATAAACAAGACGCTGCTGCTTAAGACCGACCTTTCTTCTGAGAATTGCTTTGAATCCTTGCTTCAAAGTTGTCTTGAAGACCAAAAATTCATCAGGGTCGACTTTGCCTCCTACTACATTCTCGCCCAATCCGAAGGCAGAAGTAATGAGAACAGCATCTCTGAACCCGCTTTCAGTGTCGAGAGTAAAAATCACGCCTGACGAAGCAAGGTCTGAGCGTATCATCTTTTGAACACCAATCGACAACTTGACGCCCATCTGCTCAAAACCTTTATCGTGCCTGTAAGAAATTGCTCGCTCTGTGAATAGAGACGCAAAGCAATCTAAACAAGCAGAAAGAAGAGCTTCCTCTCCCTGCACATTCAAGAAAGACTCTTGTTGCCCGGCAAACGACGCGTCGGGCAAATCTTCTGCAGTGGCGCTGGAGCGCACCGCAACATCAACTGCATCACAGTCGTATTCTCGAGATAAATCCCTGTACGCTCGAACTATGCTTTCTTTTACATTGGCTGGAATTCCAGCCTTTCTAATCAGTTCTCTTGATGTTTGCGATCTCTTGCGCAAGTCTTCCAAATTGCTGGTGAGAGGCTGCAAAAATACGTTTTCTAATTCTTGCCTGAGATTGCCTTGATCCAGAAGAGCGTCATAGGCATCAACTGTTATAGCAAAACCTCCAGGCACAGCTATTCCCAAATCCGCCATACTGCAGGTCATTTCGCCAAGGGAAGCATTTTTACCACCAACCTTAGCAATGTCCGACAAGGCTATTTTGTTGAACGGCAAAATAAATTTTTCCATTTTCAGCTCCGATACTAACTAATAACAATGGACCTCTTGCAGCATCAGATCAAAAATTATGGGCGCCAGTTTGGAACAGGCAGGCTGGCAATTGATGGGAAGCGCTTCTTGCTCTCCCAATCTTCGCCTGTATTTGATCAACCTGTTGGTCAATGACTTCCAGGCCTGTTCGGTATCTTTCTGATATGAGCTGGAATTTCTTTGTTTGAAAAACTGAAGCAGGACATTGTGAGCAGCCCTACAGCAATCGCAAATAGATGAAAGTTGTTCTCCCTCTACGGTCAGTACATGGTCATCAGCCAGGACGCCAAACTCCTTGGCTCCTTTTTGAATCGCCTGTGCTCCTGTAATGTCTCTCTTTACCAGAAGGTCATGTATGTATAGTCGCGCGTTTGGAAATCGCAAGGACTTCATGTCTCGAATCCAACTTCAGTTAGAACTTTCATCACAGGCCCTCAATGAATGCGGAACAGTCGGCGTTTTGCTGATGTTATTGGAACATGCGCGTCGTTCGCGCCACATCATACGAAGGGATTAGGACATCACATCGCCGGTATGCCTAGCCAGGCCTAAGGAAAGCTTTCTGCCTCTAACTTTTGTTCTCATCCTAAAGGACTATCAATTAGCTGCAGGCTGCCCTGACTAGGCTGCAAGCCGGGTAGTGATGACATTCAATTCAGAAAACACGGATGTCGGCAACACACCATACTAATGGTCGATGGCTTCTCTGCAGTCGCCTGTATAAATTGGATGGTGACAGCATTTTTAACTTATTCGGCACGAGGGCATTAGCCATGAATGTACTACTAGCAGTATCAGACCGACTTTTCGGTGATGCGCTTGTGCGCTTTGCCTCCAATCACAACTGGGAGGCCGGAAGCCAATTCAAGCTGATCTGCGTGGTGGCACCGCTTCAAAAACAATTCGGACACTCGGACGACGACAAGAAAGTTTCCTTTGATGAAGAAATGACAATGGCAGACAAGCTTTTGTCTCAATTGAAGACTGCTTTGCAGAAGGCATTGCCGGGCGCCGCGATAACCTATGAAGTGCTTGTCGGCAGCCCTTCCCATGAAATTCTCGAATGTGCTGGAAAGTGGCCGGCTGGAATGATTTTGCTCGGCTCGCACGGTCGAGGAGGGCTCGAAAAGCTACTGATAGGAAGTGTCTCGCATTTTGTTGCCAGTCACTCTGCCTGTTCGTTCTGCATAGTTCGAGTCTCGAACAGCGACGTTCTTGACTTTGAACTTGAAGAAGAAGACATACCGGCGGAAATGCGTATGTTCAGTTAGTAGCATGGAAAGCCGGAGCGAAAAATGACCGAAAAGTCGAATAAAGAAAATAAATCAACTGCAAAACAAGACATAATTGCCTGGCTCATCATAGCTGCCTTCTGGATTTCGTTGCTGTTCTGGCCTGTCATGCATATGGCTCGGTATGAAACACTGTCCTACAACGATTTTATGAACGATCTGGCAAAAGGAAAGTTCAGCGAAGTAGTCATACACGAAAATGAACTAGAAGGAAAATCGGCCCAGGACAAATTCAAGATCTTCAAAACAAATAAAATTGATGATCCTGACCTGGTAAAGGTTTTGACAAAAGCCAACGTCAAGTTTTCGTCCTCCGGAAAAGGCGGTTTCTGGTCATCATTCGGCACATTGCTCCTGCCATCGCTCTTATTCTTTTTGTTCTGGATCATGATGCTTCGCAACGCCACCGCAGCAGGCGGTGCCGGTGGTCCATTGCCGGGCGTAATGTCGATCGAGAAAAGCAAAGCTAAAGTTTATATGGAGGACAAAGTCAAAGTTTCCTTCAAAGACGTCGCCGGTGTCGACGAAGCAAAAGACGAACTCAAAGAAGTGGTCGGATTTTTAAAACAGCCGGAGTCGTTTACGCGCCTTGGCGGCCATCTGCCAAAAGGAATTTTGCTGGTTGGTCCACCGGGCACGGGAAAAACCCTGCTGGCCAGAGCTGTCGCAGGCGAAGCCTGTGTGCCGTTCTTCTCGATTAGCGGTTCTGAATTTGTCGAGATGTTTGTGGGAGTGGGAGCTGCTCGAGTCCGGGACCTATTTTCAGAAGCTCAGAAAAATGCCCCCTGCATTGTTTTCATTGATGAGCTGGATGCACTGGGACGGGCGCGCGGGATCAATCCCGTCATGGGCGGACACGATGAGAAGGAGCAGACCCTCAATCAGTTGCTTGTGGAAATGGACGGTTTCGATCCACGGCAAGGCGTCGTTTTGCTCGCTGCTACCAATCGACCCGAAATTCTCGATCAAGCTCTGTTGCGTGCCGGACGTTTCGACAGGCATATTTTAGTCGACAGACCAGACAAGGCCGGTCGAATTCAAATTCTTCAAGTACATTTCAAAGACAAAGTCATAGATCCTTCCGTTTGCCCAGAACATGTTGCCGGTATGACCCCTGGATTTACCGGTGCGGATCTTGCCAACCTTGTCAATGAAGCGGTGATTATCGCTACAAGAAGGAGCGCCGAATCAGTCACCGAGGCGGACTTTACGCAGGCAGTCGAACGAATCGTTGCGGGACTGGAAAAGAAGAGTCGCATCCTGAGCGCAGAAGAACGAAACATCGTGGCGCATCACGAGATGGGACACGCTCTGGTCGCTATGGCGTTACCGGGCGCCGACCCGGTGCAAAAAATCTCCATTATTCCAAGAGGCATCGGTGCGCTCGGCTATACAATGCAAAGGCCTACTGAAGACAGGTATCTCGCCTCAAAGCACGAGCTGGAGAACAAATTGGCAGTTCTCCTGGGCGGGCGGGCAGCAGAAAGCCTTCTGTTTAACGAGCTTTCGACCGGAGCAGCCGACGACCTCGTCAAGGCGACTGACATTGCCCGTAATATGGTGACTCGATACGGAATGAGTGAGGTTCTTGGCGCCGTCACCTATGATTCGGAAGCGTCGCCATTTCTCGGCGCCGGCGCAGAGCATCACCAGCGAGCTCAATTGAGCGAAGAAACTCTCAAAGAAATTGACTATGAAATAAAAGAATTAGTGAGGGATGCAGAAAAAAAGGCAACTGCCATACTCGAAAAATACAAGGCAACGCTGGTCGCCGGCGCAGAGCTGCTTTTAATCAACGAGACACTGACTAAAGATGAATTGGACCAGTTGTTTCCCAAACAAAAAGATGCCAATCATCTGAAGTTGATAAGTTGACGAGTCTCTGCAAAGTCGGTGACATTCATTAGAGATTGTCTCATTCCAAAGTATGAGATTTGCATCGTCAGCAAGAGAGTGAAAATCGCAATCAATTGCGCGCCAATACTTTCCGGTTGGTACGCAATATGCTGCCATGGGATGATTTCGGATTCTTGACAAGGAGCTATGCTTTTTGCATGGACATCTTTGAGGGATTGAACATGTTTCACTTATTTGAAAATTTCGAAAAGGAAACTCAAGTCGGCATCCCGGAATCTCGCTACTCTTCTCCACTATCTCAATTGCCCAGGCTGATCCGAATGCGTGTGGAGAAAGCGAAGGAATGCGCTTGCGAACGCTGTGGCAATCTGCTCGACAATTTGCACAAGAAAACGAAGATGCTGGATCGGCATCATGAAGCAGAAATTCCAGCGTTATTCTACTGGACACATTTCCACAAAGATGGACACACTTCGCACTTCGAACAAGATCTGGAAAGGAAGATGAGATTAACACCGGCTGAACTTACAAGACATGACGAATTCATCGATTCTCTCATCGAAGTTGAGCACAACTGGCAGCGCTCTCAAAGGAACACTTGTCAAAATGAAGACAATGACCGTTTCTGGATGAATCACTATATGAAGCTCAAAGAACTTATCAACGAACAAAATAAGGACGACTCTGAAAGTTCATTGGAAGAATTGAGAGAAGCAGTTTTGAAAACCTCACGGCAAATAATTTAGATTCGTATTTCGAGCTGGAAGAATTCAAGCCAGCATTTTCTTCCAGCTCGCACATGGCGGGGTGTGCGCTGTTTTTCGCCTCCCAACGAGCACAGAAAGCAGGCGATTGCCTGCTTTCTTGCTCTTCGTCGCAATTAAAACGATGGCGTCCATTGAATGTGACCGCTCCTAGAGAGCTTTTCTTGGCGCCACCGTTTTAACTGTCCTTTAGCTGTTCTCTCTTTTAAATTCTCTGCCTTGCCTTATTTTTTGCTCGTCCCTTTTTTCAATATCATTCTCGCTGTTTTTTCTCTTTTGAGCATCATCAGAAAGTATGAGTCGCATCTGAGTGGCGCCAATCTTTCAATCGCTTCGGCGTTGCCCTGTGCAACCCCAATCGAATTAGTTCGTAAACTAATGGAACTATGGAAAGAGACCAGGGTCTTAACATAAAAATTCCTTTTCCGAGGCCCCTATGAATTGCAGCGACTTTATCGTCCAGAGACTCTCTGAATGGGGCATCTCACGCATTTTTGGCTATCCGGGTGACGGTATCAATCCGCTTTTATCCGCGATAAACAGATCCGACAAACTTCTCGAATTCATTCAAACTCGGCATGAAAATATGGCGAGTTTTATGGCTTGCGCGCACGCAAAATTTACTGGAGATATCGGCGTTTGCATGTCTACTGCAGGACCGGGGGCCATTCAATTGCTGAACGGTCTCTATGATGCAAAAATGGACCATC
>JADYYD010000464.1 GCA_020853845.1 Candidatus Melainabacteria bacterium | reverse complement strand
TCTTGCTTGTCAGTGCTCGGGGGGAGACTTTTGCGGTTTTCTTTCTGGGCATATTGAACATCCTTGCCGATTAATCGCGTCGGCAAGAGTGACTGGCGAAAGTCTACCGAGTTCCCGCGTTAGAGTTGACCTTAATCACATCCTGGACTCCTGGGTATAATGCCCCCAGGAAACCCCGCATTGCTAGCGTGATGAACCATTCCCTAGAAAGACAATCAGGAGCCGCCGCTTCTTTGGCTGGCGGAGGCTGGAGGCTGGTGGTAGCAACAATCCGGATTGCAGCACTGTCCGTGCTGGCTGTCTTTGTCTGTTTGCTCTGGACCGACAATCCTCTGCCGCTGGGCACCGGTGATGTGCGGACCATTGATGTGTTCTGGAAGCTGATTGTCCCCCTGGTACCGGGCATTTTGCTGGTAGCGCCGGCGGTGTGGCGCAACATCTGTCCGCTGGCTTATTTTAACGTCCTCGGGCATCGGGGCAGGGCTGCTGTGGTGAGTGCACTTGGCAGTAGTGAGCCCAAACGGCGCGGACTATTGACTGTTGGGCATCTCTGGATCTCTCGCTATGGTCTTTATGCCGGAATGGCGCTCCTGTTCGTGCTTGTGCCCCTGCGGCTATTGCTGCTCAATACCGCCGGCGAGATCTTGGCGATATTGCTGGTAGTGCTTGCCGTGTTGAGCTTTTCGGCCGGCGTGTTCTTTCCTTACAAGAGCGGCTGGTGCAGTTCGATGTGCCCAGTTTATCCGGTGGAGAAATTTTACGGAATGAGCCCGTTGGCCTTCGGAGAAAACACCTTGTGCCACACTCAAACGTCAGCCGGCGAACGCAAATGCTCCGGTTGCACGCGCGAATGTCTTGATGTAAAACTTTCTCCCGCCTCAGGGCCGAAGATGGTTGCGCAGGTTGGCGCCAGCCCCGGAGTGGGTATGTGCTTGTTTATCAGCACGTTCCCTGGCTTTGTCACCGCCTACTGGACGTTCTCTGCATTCGCCGGACTGCACGACCTGAATCTAGCGCTCAGATGCGTGCTGGTATATGGCGGGTTTCTAGTGGCGATGTCCGTCTCCTCGATTATCTATCACATATGTCGACGCCTTTTGGACAGTAAAGGGGCGGGAGGCGCCGGAGTGAGAAAGCTTGATCTCTACTTTGTTGCCATTGCCTTCAATCTCTATTACCTGATGGCCATTCCGGCCTCCGTTGCCACCGCGGCATCGTTACTCGGCATTCAGACCGGTGCCCACACCCTTGCCGTGCACGTTGCTATTGTGGCTGCCACGGCATCTTTGAGCATGCTGTGGCTCAGGAGAAGTATGCTGGTTATCCCGGCAGACGGGCGATGACACCAGAAAGCGCAGCCCTGCGAGCCGGCTAGATTAACAGCAGCCCTGCCGGTATCAGAGGGACAAGAGATGTCTTGGTCACTTTCCTGTCCGTGCTTGATTGCTCGTCCGGCTTGGGAAGCAGAAAAGCCATCACAAGTTCATCAATTTCAATTCTGGTGTTTCAGAATTGTCGAGGAAGCTTGCTGTTACAGAAATATATAACTTGAGGTTGGGCGTATACTGGGAAAGTGCCTAATTCTTGAGGCTTATGGAGGTGGCGGAAATTCAAAAACCCATCGACCAGACCGAGCAAAAGCCTGATGCGATTTTGAAAAAGTCGGACAATTTAAGCAAGGATCGAACCGTAACCGGCGACCAAGTAGCAGAAGCCGACGCACAGAGAACCAGCAAATTCAGCACCTTTGGGGACATGAAGGCGTATGCTGACAGCATCCACTGCTGATTGATATGGGCGATGGAACAGAAATTTCATCGAAAGGCGCTCATGTGGCTTGGAAGCCTGAAGATCTCTTATACGGCGTGAGGAAAGGAATAGAATCTGCAATTTTTCCTCATCGGGAAGATCCTGAAAAATGGATAGATCGAAATGCTGCAAAGTTAGCGGCTACAACCTTCCCTGGACTTGCTGAATTCTCCAACCGAAATCAAAAGATAGGTGCTGATCTCATCGTTGCTCTAATGAAAAATGAGCAGACTTACTATCAAGCTGGAAAAGACGGACTATTGCAGGATGCAGCCGTACACTACTTAGGTCGTTATCCGTTGCCTGCGCCATTCAATTCTCCAACTATTGGGCCAGGACAGATAAAGTTGTCCACCATCGAATACTTGGCCGGCAAATATCCTGTGGTTTTTGGCGACAAGGCTACTATTGCCCATGTTGCAACGGACAAATACGTGTCAACACTGCTCGTAGGAGCTTATTTGGATGATCGAATTGAGAAACTACAAAAGTTGGCGAAAGCCGCAGAAGATCCTGCGAAACTCGCCCATGATGAAAAGCTTCTACACGACAATTGTTTGTCATTGTGGAAGGCTGGTGATGAAACAATGGCGCTAATCAAGTCATTCAATCCAGCAGACAAAGACCATCCAGCTAATGTTTTGAAACATCTTGAACAGGAAAGAAAACGTCATTGAGGCTTTTTACCTGGAGTCCACCAGCCCTCTTTGATTGTCCAGCGAATTATCCAAACTAAGCCTAAGGCGATAAACCCTGCTGGTAAGCCGTACATAAAAACCTGAACAGGAATGCCTGACAGAAAATGAATGAGGTCCGGATCATAGGATTGACTATGAACATCAAGGCTCTCAGCCGCTACCAAGAAGCCGATGGTTCCACCGGCAAATATGAATCCTGATATAAAGGCCGGAAATAACCATTTTTCGGTTGTACTGCTCATTATCAAAAGGCAAATTGCGAAGACGGGACACGTCCACATGCCGGAGATAGAGGCGTTCTCTGCGTACTCACCTGGCATGGCAAGGGACAAAACTGCGGCAAGCAAGAAAAAAGGAACAGCGAAGGCGAGACTAAGCCACAAGCCCCATCTGATTTTTTTCTCTGGGATCTCACCGTTCATAAAACGAGTATAGCTAAATAGGTGATCGACCTCAGCGATACGAAAACTTCTGCTAAGGATCTATTGATTTCACCAGGCATCAGTGCGCATTACTCATATTGATGTTTCTTAATCCAGTTTCGCAAGTTTATCCAGACGAATTATTTGGTTTGAATTCTTGCTGTTTTGAAAATTTTGTTCAAATGATCTTCTACCGGTCCGAGCGCAGCGGGCTGCACTCGGAAACCGATGTAACCATCGGGTCTTATCAAATACAAGCATTCCGAATCCGCGAAATAAGTTTCGTGGACAGCCAGATCAGGGTCGAGAAAAACTTTGCCGGGAAAACGCAAATTCGGCATTGTTTTACTGGCGACGATCAAGTGACATGTAACCAGTCCGCCGAATTGCTCGCCGATCGACCAGGCGATTTTTTCCAGGTTTCTATACCCGGCGCCGGTCGGCTTTCCGTCCAGTAAAAGCAAATTGTGAGAAATTCCACGAATGGCTTCGTAAATTCTGACGGGATTTATATCCTGATCGAGGAGCACCGCATCTGGTGCTCGATCGCCCGGCATCGGCCCGCGCGCGAATTCGATGTACCCTGGAATGCTCGGCTTTTCCGAGTCCTCCGACGGTTTAATTTGTATTTCTGTGATCTTTCTTTGCTCTCCGACAATCGGACTGCTCCGGTAATTTACCGCCAGCATCGAGCCTACTTTTCTCATTCGCTGCTGTATCAATTCCTGCTGAGTCAAGAAAGACATCACATGATTGCGAATCTGCTGGGCAAGCGGATTTCGCAATGTTGCAACGGTGGTGGCCAGGTCCGTTCCTTTCAAAAGTTCTTGCCCGACTGGATGGCGTTCTTCATTGTAGCTGTCCAGCAATTTTTCATCGGCTATGCCGCGCACGGCAAGCGCCAGTTTCCATGCCAGATTGAATGCATCCTGCATGCCTGTGTTCATGCCTTGCCCGCCGACCGGACTGTGAATGTGGGCGGCATCACCGGCTAGAAAAACTCTGCCCACCCTGTATTTGGAAACGCTTCTCTGGTGAATCGTGAACCAGGCAAGCCATACAGGGTCGTACAGTTTGATATTTCCAGGCCCGCGCCGATCGGCGAAAACCTGCATGTCTTTGAGGCTTGGAGCATCGCCAACCACTTGAGAGGAAGGAACGTTGACGATGATACGAAAACGCTTGTTGCCGAGCGGGAAGAAAACGAATGCGCCCTCTTCATGGAAGAAAGTGGTGACTTCGTCATCAGGAAGATCGGATTTCACCATGCAGTCGACAAGGCCGAAACGCTCTTCATAAGCGCTTCCTTCAAAAGGCAATTCCAGTACTTTTCTAACTGCGCTGTGGGCGCCGTCGCATCCGATCAACCACTGCGTGACGATTACTTCTTCTTTGCCTTGTGCGTTCTTGACCGTTGCTGTGATGCCGTTTTTTCCCTGGCTGAAGTTTTTCAATTCGACTGCGCGTTCTATAATTCCGCCCTGGTTGACGAAGTGTTCGCAAAGCAGACGCTCCGTTTCAGTCTGCGGGATCATCAAAGAGAATGGAAAGGGCGATTCCAGCTCCGCCATGTTCAAATGAACTATGCGCTCTCCGGCATGATAAAGACTGGCACCGTAAGCCGGGCAACCGCTTTCGATGAAACTCTCGACAATGCCCATGCTTTCCAAGATTTCCAGAGTTCTTGCGTGCAGAACCAAAGCTCTGGATTTGTCACCGGGTTCGGGCAGTTTGTCGATGAGCCGACACCGCACGCCCTGACGCAGCAGCTCACAGGCGAGCATCAATCCGGTCGGTCCGGCACCCACAATCAGAACCGGCATCTCTTGACTTTTGCCCGCCATGACAATCCTCCCAGGAAGCCCGAAAGATTTGCCAATTCTAGACCACTTCCGCGTTTTAAGCTCAGCTTAAGTCACTTCCTGCTCTTCAACTGTAAATTCTTTTAGCAGGTCGGCGGGGATGTATGAATTGATGAGATGGCGGACGACGATTGGACTGTCGCCGACGTGAAAAGCGTTGACTTTGTCTTCCACCAGCCGGTCGGAAACGGTTACGCGCTCGTGCTGCCGCATGTGTTCGGCCCAGGATTCGACAAAAAAGGTCTCGAGCTGTTTTTGCGGACTTGATACGTCGCAGAACAAGTGCCATTGAAAAGCCCCGTCGCGCCGACGTTGGATACTCAATTCTGTCATTGCATCAGTGAATTCATCGAGCCGGTTGGGATCAATTATGTATTCCACAGTGACAAGAACCGGTCCATGATTGGGATGAGGTTCAGTCGCGCGTTTGGGATCGCTCCAGTGATCCGACATCGTCGTGTCAATGACTTCGGCAATTCCGAGCGGAAACGGTTTGGAGAGAAAGAGGCTTAAGACCAGAAGCCCGGAAGCGATTAAAAGCGGCGTGTCGAGATCCGTATGCGCTGCAACCTGTCCCCAGATGGCGCTGGTGATTGCAAAAGTGCCGAGAAAAACAAGGATGTGAAACGCCAGTGCGCGAGCGCGAACCCACGCGGGCGAAGCTTTTTGCGCGCCCATGCTGAACATCGAATTGACGACTATCCAGGAAACGCCCGCACCGATCATAAACAAAGAAGCAGTGACCAGGTTTTGCGCATAGACGATACCGAGAAGCGATCCGGCGAACAAAAGCTTTCCGAAACCGGTGACTTGATCCAGAGAAATTGCACTGCGAAGACGCGGCAGTATCGCCGCTCCTAGAAGAGTACCGGCCCCGAAGATTGCAAGCAGAACTCCGTATCCCATTGAATCGAGATGCAATTCTTTTTTGGCAATCAAAGGCAAAAGAGCCCACATTGCGCTCGTGCATGCTCCGTAAGATCCGGAGCGCATCAATACGGCTTTCAAAGCCGGTGAATGCCTGACAAAGCGAAATCCTGCTCTCACTGCGCCTACCATGCGCTCGCGCGGATGCTTGCTGGGTTTTTTCTTAGCCGGTTTCCAGAAAAAGAAGACTAGCAGCACTCCGACAAAGGAGATGGCATTGAGTATGAAAACCGGTCCGGGACCGAGTCTTGCCACCGCCAGTCCACCCAGGGCCGAGCCGACACCGCGCGCGGCGTTATATCCAACTCCGCCAAGTGCAATCGCCGACTCCAATTTTTCTTTCGGGACCAGGTCCGGAATTGCCGCATTCCACGCCGGGCCTGTAATGGCTCCGCCGACTGCCAGCATGAAAGTCAAAGCAAGCAGAGTCCATGGCGTGACGAGATTGCAAATGGAAAGAATTCCCAGAGCAAGAGAAGAGAGCAGCATCCATAATTGACCGATGAGCAGCAGTTTGCGCTTATCAACGACGTCGGCAAAAGCGCCCGCCGGAATAGCCATGAGAAAAAACGGGAAATAAGCGGCTGTTTGCAGCAACGAGACCATAAGCGGATCGGGGCGGATAGTGGTCATCAGCCATGCCGAACCCACCTCTTGCATGAAACTGCCGATGTTCGATACGACAGCAGCAATCCAGAGTGCTTTGTATACAGGCTCGGTAAGGGGCGACCACATCGAGCGAGTGCTGCTCATTCTCGAACTGACCACGTGCCTAGGCAGCGATTGAACAAATTCAGCATGTCGCTGGGTTTCCAGCCGCTGGCAGTCAGGCTCATAGTGTAGAGAAAATCACCTTCGCGCCTGTAAGTGCTGATCTGGCGAAATGGAATTCCGCTCGATTCGAAGCCGAATTCTTGCACCACTCCGGATGCGCCTCCACCCAGTTCGACGTTTTCCTGGCGATAGCGCCTGTAATTTTTGAGTTGCTTCAAATAATGCGATTCTACCGACGAGACGATATCATCGAGTGGAGTCGTTCGATCGATAGGTCCTTTGCGAATCTGCAGTGCTGCATCACCGGCAGTGGTTTTGCCGTGAAATCCTACCAGAACATCAGGCTCCGGATGCACCTTCACTACCCAATCGCGCGGATAGCTGATTGTCACTTCTGCAGTTTGATAGAGAGTCAAATTGGTTTCCGGACGCAGCTCCGGCTTTGCCTGGGTTCCTTCCTGCGCTTGCCCTGCCGCCGTTCCACCTGTAAAAGTCATGCTGAGAAGAACTCTGTACATGTCGGGGATATCGACTCTGCTCGCATTTTCAGGAATAGTGATCACGGCATTGAAGACATTGCCGGTCTGACCGAAAAAGATCCAGCGCTGTCTTAAATTCACTTCGTCGACTTTAAACTCAATCAGCCTGGAAATGCCTTCCATGCTGCGATTTTGACCGAGCCGCACGCGTCTGGCATTGATCAATTTGAAGTCGGTCAAATGAGGAAATACGAAATTTTCCCAGAGACGCACAGCCTGTCGTACCGGCATGCCGGGCGAATGAGTGTAAGTAAATGAGAGAGCACAATTTGGTGATTTTATTTGGAAGAGCGAATCTTTGTCCGGCTTTTCGACGAGCTGCCAGTGCGAAGGATAAGATAGAGTCAGTCCGGTTTTCGCATCACGATAAGACAACCATTTGCCGCGGGCGAAGCCTGACGGTGTGAGAAGTTCCACATCTTCTTGCGCCAGTCCGGCTCGAGCACCAGCGGCTGCGGCGGCTTTAGGAGG
>JADYYD010000463.1 GCA_020853845.1 Candidatus Melainabacteria bacterium | reverse complement strand
CTAGAGGCAACGGACTGAGCGGTTAGCCAGGTCGAGAGAGGAAAGGGATAAAACCTTTTCCTCTCTCATCCTCAGCGGGTTTTGTGTTTTTTGTTGAAATACTAAACTTTATAGTGAAACCGTGCGAAAAAAACGGAGCCATGAGTTGTTTAGACCCATGGCTCCTGAATTTTTAGACGAGCGGCCACTTGTTCACGTGCTTGCCGTACTCGTTGTCTTCGGGGTTCTCGATGAACTGGATAGCCAATTCCGCAACAGTGGAAAATTCCATGCGCGCAATTAATTCCAGCATCGTGGCGTGAATCTCCGAAGAAGCGCCCAGCCCGTCGGAGAAGACGGTGGGAGCTTGCATCTTCTCTCGCACGGCGTCGACGCGGCGCGAGTTGTTCTGCCAGCGAATTCCCTCATTGCTGCCGTCCAGATAGACGGTGATGAGGAACTGACCGATCGCATGACGGAAGCCGGTCTCAGGGTCCGTGGCGCAGAGAATGTCGGTGGCGATGAGCATGCGGTTGGGCACAACGTGCACAGCCTGCACTCCGCGCACCATGCGAACGCGCTCCAGTTCGGCAAGGATGTGCCGAGCGGCGGCTTCGTTGCCTTCGACTTGACCCTGGAAGACCTCATCGCGTTTCGTGCGCACGAAACGCCATTTGAGCCCGGTCAGCTTCTTGCGATAATCGCCGGCGACCCTGGTCGCTCCGTCGAGGAATTCTTTGGTGCGGGACTCGCAAGCCTTGATATAGCGACGCCGGGATTCCTGGCGTTCTTTCTCGAGTTTGCGGGCCCTTTCCTTTGCTTCCTCTTCGGCTTCCTTATCGCCTGGCTGCTCGCCCATCCCGTTCTTGTTCTTCTTGCTTTTCTTGAAGGTGAGCTTGAGCTTGTAGACGCCCTGGTAACTGGCTTTGCCTCTGGTGGCGGTGGCGTTGAGCGCCTCAAGCAGCAGTTCGAGCTGAGTTTCCTCAATCATGATGCCGCCGTCTTGCCAGGGGTAGAATTGCACGCCGGCGGTGGTGAGCAAGCCCAGTTGCTCATCCGTAAGGCTTTTGATCAGATAGCTTTTCATTTTGCTTCTCCCGGGCTCATGTCACATTGCCGATCGCTTCCGGCCACTGGGAAATTCCCCTGCCCCAGTTGTCCGAGACATTTACCGATTCGACGAAGGCAATGGCCACCTGCACGGCAGAGGCGAATTCGCGCTTCTTAATCAGCATCGGGAACAGGTCCTGCGTGTTTCCGAAACAGGCGTGGCCATGCGCGGAAACGTGAGGAGCGTGCATGGTGCGACCGTCGATGCGCATGGTGCGAGTCTGGTTCATCCAGGTTACCTGCGTCGAGTTGTCCATCGGGATGGTGATCTTGAACTCGCCGATCTCGTGCCGCTTGCCCGAGCGCGGGTCGACGCAGTAGAGCATGTCCGTCGTGACGACGATGGTGCGCTGCTTTACCTGAACCGAGAGCACTTTATACACCCGGCACAATTCGTCGAACTCGCGACCCAGCTCTTCCGAACCGGAGTGCTCGAGGCGGTAGACCTCCAGGTCGGCATTGAGCGAATCGCGCAGGGCTTTGGAAAGCTCCGCGTCCGAAACTGGCTCGCCCTTTTTGCTGGTGGCGCCGGTGGTGCTGGAGAGAATCAGCGCCAACTCGTCTTGCAGATCCTGCTCGGTGAAACGCGGTCCACCTCGGCGGGATTGCTGCTTTTCAATCAACTGCCCGACCTTGACGAAAAGCCGCGCCAGCAGTTTCGCTTCCGATTTCGAGGAGTGAGTGAGCAGATGCTGGTGAATGTAGAGATTGCTCCCTACCAGCTCCGCGTAGACGAAGCCGTCCTTCTCGAAGAGCGGCACGCCCAGCCCGGAAGGACCGAACGCCTTGTCGCGCCGGATGAGGTCGCAGCCCAGCATTTTCGCCGGCACCGGTTCATTCGGACGACCGCCGGCCGACGAATTGAAGAAGACGTGGAACATGCCGTCGTCGAGCGGGGGCTGGGTGATGCCCTGGCAGTTCTTCACGTGGATTTCTTCGCGCACGAACGGGCTCAGAAAGGCGTGAAGAGTGGCGCGAACTACTGCGCGCTCCTCGGCATCGGCGAAGCCTTCATCCGCGATCGACTGGCGTGCAGCCGGTTTTGGAATGCCTTCGCCTTCTTCTTCGACTACTTCCTTGAGGAAGGCAGCCGGATCGCGCTCTACAAGAAGCCGTTGCAGGACGCGCGTCAGCAACGCCAGGCGCTGCTCTTCGCCCATCTGCCAGAAATCGGCGTAAATATGTAGACCTTCCTTGGAAAATTCGCCGACGATGTGACCGCTTGCAGGGTCGGTGACGGGCGCGGACAGTCCGGTGAAGCGCCAGACCTGTTGCGGCTCCAGTTCGATATCGAAGAGGCGCGCGGGCAGTGTCTGTTTTTCGGTTGTTTTGGGAGTGCTGCCGAAGCAGATATGGAAATATCCGCGTTCGCGCATCGTGCGCACACCGGGGTCGAGGCTGACTGCGAAATTCAGGTTGATGCGTCCAGCCAGCACGTTGTGAACGACCTTCTGGACACGAGCGGCGACCTTCTTGTCGCGCCGGGCGAACCAGACGCCGATTCGTGTCGGGTTGAACGCATTGGCGTTTTCGTGAGGGAAGGCGAGAACCGCTTCGTGCAGTTTGTTGCCGTCCAGCATGAGCGACGCCGTGTGCGAAGCTGAAAGAGCTGCCACCGAATCATTCAGGCGATCGTATTTGACGATGAGGCCCTGGGAACCGTCGGGAGCTTGTCCAGTTTCGAAATCGAGACCGGCATCGCGGAGAGCCTTAGCATGCGCCTCTTCGTGAGTGCGAATGAAGTACTTCTTGGGGCGAGCCAGGTATGCCTTCAGGAGCTGCCAGCCCTTCCAACCTCCGAAACCGAGGAGTGAAGCGCCTGCCGCAGCAGCAGAGAGATAAATTATCATTTGCCAGGTCATGGCGAATTACTCCTCTAGTTTTCAAAACCGCTTGGGACCTCGGTTCTGATTGGAGCTGAGGGAGGTTGAAACCAAAACCCTGCCGGTTACTCGAGCGCTCGAACTTTTGTTCGCATTTGCTGCACCGCATGTGGTATCAGCCATCGATGATGGTTGACTCCGCATAAGGTGCAATCAATTAGCTGAGGAATTCGGAAGGGACGGTATTACTCGGGTAGAAACGAAAAGATGAGGACTTGTAGCTATCAAGCTCTGGTATCGAAAAGTATTAGAGGCAGTATATTTTTTTGTTGTAAAAAACTCTCGCGCGCGCCTGCGGAATTTGCAAAGACGCTCCGCCTGTTTGATTTTGCGATATTTCCTGCTGTAGAAAACCCGCTCGTTGCCCGGTTTTCTTTGCCGCTTTTAAGGTGTTAACAGTGAGCGCGCGTTGGCGCAGGCAAACCCAAAAAAGTGTGGGTGAAACAGCCGGCATTGGGTAACAATAGTGGTTTACATTGTGCTTTACATCCGGTAAAAGAAGCGGCTTTTCGCCCGATCGGCAACTCTGGACTGGCAAAAGGGTTTGGCTTTTGGTTTTGAAATCTATGAGTTCTTGTTTGACTTAGTACTTATCGAAGCATAGGGTGAAATTCCTTCATCCTCAGTTTTCCTCGTCCTCAAAAACCAGAACAAGCAGCATTCGTGTTTCACACATGCAAAATGACAGCGCCTTCATGGTGTTCGTCTCTTGCCGCTTGTTGGTTTTGTTCGATTACGGAACTAGTGGAAGATGTCCGCCTCCATCGCGAGGAATTGCCGCCACTGGCGGTGCAACTTAACGGGTGCAACATGACCCAATCAGCTCAATCTATCGCTTCCATCCGGAAGCGTCTCTATGATGCGATCCCTGACGGTGCCACCGTGAAGTGGCCCGATCTTCTCGAGAAATCGGGCGATATGCGCGCGCAGGTCGAATCCCTTGCCTTCGGCAAACCGGACAGCGTGTCTCGTCGCGGCGATCGCTTCACCTGTCGCGGCAAAGTCTCTGCTCAGATGCCGCCGCGCCACGGTTTCACTGCTTTCGCCGACAAGGAAGTCTGCTTCACTGTAGGCGGCAGCGGCGAACGGCTCATCATCAGCAACATCACCGGCGTCAAAGTGCAGCCGCCCGTCGGCTTCAAATTCACCATGAACGAGGTGGTCATCAGCACTGACGGCAAGGGCAACTTCACGCTCGGGACCTCGAAGTTCGGCGTCTCGATCACCGTCACCCTCGACCCCGAAGGCGAGTTCCTCGGCTTCCGCTTCGGCAAGTAACCGGAGGTTTCGCACTTCCGGTTACTCGCCTTTGGCAAGCCCTCCCATATCGTGGGTCCGCTTGTAGGGCGGAGTCTGGTCAACAGGCTCCGTCTTGCAGCGCTGCTTGGGAGTTTCGTTTTTGCCGTTGTTTATACTAAAACATATAGCAAAACTAGGGCTAAAATGAAAGGAACGGCAAACTGGCTTGCCTAGCCAATCTGCCGCCCTTTCTGGTGAATGTGTGATGCCGTCAGACGTCTCGCTTTATCGAGATGCCGTCAGACTTCCCGTTTTATCGAGATGCCGTCAGACAGCCTGTTCATCATCTGTCTGCGATTCGCTCACGCTGCGATTCGCTCGCGGACTTAGATGAACTCTTTGGTGTCGTCCTTCGGCGCGCCCGGAGGCAGCGCACGCAGACCGCGCACGATGCCCTTCTTCAAGTCACTGCACTTGAAGACGACGTCGCCGTTGCGGTAGCTGCCGCTGATCACTTTGCCGGTGACCTTGCGCGGAAGCAGCTCGGCAACGCCCTGAGCGATCTCGGGGTCCGAGTAGAAGACGGTCATGCCGTGGCTGTCCGGCAGGTCCGGCGTGGAGACGAAGATGGTGTGATCGACGTCGACCTGTGCGCTCAGGTCGGGTGCCTTGCCGTCGTGCGCGTCCAGGGTCGGGACGAACAGGAAGTCCTTGTCCGTCTGCTTGGTCGGCTCGTACGAGAAGAGCAGCGGCTTGGCGCGCTTCGCGTCGGTGTTGTTGAAGCAGCACACGGCGATCGCCCAGTTCGGGTACCACTTGGTGTATGCCTTGATGATCTCGTCGTTGAGCGCCGGGCGCCGCTCCGCCGGGATGGCGTCGCTCTTCAGGACCTTGGTCAGGTCCTTGGCGTTTTTGGCGATGACGATGGTGTAGACGTCGAACTCGATGATGCGCACGGACTTCGCCGAGTCGGCGGCGCCGCCGCGACGCAGACCACCGCGAGTGCGCGGGGTGAGCGCGGAGCGAATGTCCTTGAGGAAGTTCGGGCACGTCGTCGTGTCGATCAACT
Organism: Candidatus Melainabacteria bacterium; assembly: GCA_020853845.1. Taxonomy (GTDB): domain Bacteria; phylum Cyanobacteriota; class Vampirovibrionia; order Obscuribacterales; family Obscuribacteraceae; genus QKMZ01. Next base: position 16,250 of record JADYYD010000463.1, on the reverse strand, counting down.
CGATGTTGGCGACGGCGTCCGGAATCGGCAGAATCATCGCGTTGCCGCTGGTCGTGGTCGACTTGCCGGTGGCGTTTGGCGTCACGGCTTCCTCGAAGGACCAGTTGCCGGCGCCTGCGCTGCGACGGCTGCCGCGGCGAACGGGTTTGCGGGTGGTGGAGGAGACAACAGCCGGAGCCGAACCGCCGGAGATGGAGGGAAGGTTGGCAGCAGTGTTCTGGTACGCGAGGTAACGACGGCCATCAGCGCCGACGTATGCGCCGACGGTGGTGTCAGAGAAACGAGCCGGGTGCAGTGAAACGCACATGCGTAAATTCTCCTGGTGTTGTGGCACGCAATTTAAAAACTGCGGGCAACGGCTTTTGATGGCTTTTGAGCCATCGGGTAGTGGTGGTCGAAATCGAATCGGTCGCCGAAAAAAACTGCGCTTGTCCGATCGCGTATTTCCTCGCGTGCATAGACGCACAGGAGAAACTACGGAACTGGGCAGGCGCAATGGATGGAAAGGGTTGGCTCGAAATTCGAACAAAGAGAAAAGAAGCGACAGAAGGAGACTATCCACTGTCTGTTTCGGCTTCAAGCAACGTCAAGAATAGAAACAGGCTCTACCAGCTTTGAGAGCAAGTAAGTGGTTTAGTTAATGGCGTATTACTTCGGATATCTCCGCTGCCCGCCAAGTTTTCGGGTCTTGTAGGTTTGAATGCAGAGCGCGGTTGCAAAGGTGTGTGAGCTTCGCGAGCACCTGGTTTCGTCCTTCTAAATCATTGTGTTATAAGGCTTCGCAGGCTTTCTCTCTAGCTTGGCCTTGCCGCTCTTTGATAACTCAAACATTAGTTGTCGCTCAATGACAACTTTCGCGACCTTCTGCCAGTGCTGAAAACACTGACAGTTCCTCTGTTTTTGCCTCACCCAAAATCAGTCATGTCAAGAAATTGCGCCGCATGGTGATGGTCTGTGTTTGCCTGGTTGTCATCTGTGAATAACATCTAAATCACGAGAAGGAACGAATTCGATCTCTCAGCCTGTAACGCTCAATTTCCATCTCATTTGTATTTGGATCATCGAACTTTCTAACTTATAGCGCTCCTTTCATCCCGTTTCTCTCGTTTTAGAACACCGCCTACCTAACACTCCTTGCCACAATTTACGCGCTCCAGTCCCCTTCCAAGGAAGGTGTGAATGAGTTCGTTTGCGCATGGGTGTCACCGCAGGTGGTGCTGAGACGGGATGGTTCAGGAGATTCGGAACAGGCGCGTTCCCTCTAGTTAAGCGCGTCACGGCGAATTGAATATTCGCGTGCCTCCGCGCATTCTAAACGCAAGCTGGCGCCGCTCGCTTGCAAAACCAAACATCCAGGAGACATTTATGGACCTCGGAATCGGAAGTATCGTCACCATCTCGCTGCTCGTCGTTGGTGGCATTTTTCTCGTCGCCATGCTGTTCAGTGCGCTCTTCTCGGTCAGCAACCGCACCGTGAAGATCATCGAGCGATTCGGCAAGTATCAGCGCACCGCTCATGCCGGTCTGAACTTCAAGATCCCCTTCATCGACACTGTGCGCCAGACGCTCAGCCTGCAGGTCGAGCAGCACACCATTGCCGTCGATTCGATCACCAAGGACAAGGTGTCCGTGCGCGTGAGCTGCACGGTCAACTACAACGTCCTCGAAGGTCGCGAAGCCGACTCGTTCTACAAGCTCGCTACGCCCAAGGCGCAGATCGAGACTTTCGTGTTCGACGTCGTGCGCTCGCAGGTTCCGAAGCTGACGCTGGACGAAATCTTCGACAGCAAGGACCACATCGCCCAGGCCGTGAAGGCTGAGCTCACCCACGAGCTGCTCAACTTCGGCTACGAGATCGGCAAGGTGCTGGTCACCGAAATCGAGCCGGACGCGAAGGTCAAGGCTGCCATGAACGAGATCAACGCCGCTCAGCGTGAGCGCGAAGCCGCCAGTGCCCGCGGTGAAGCCGAAAAGACGCTGCGCGTGAAGAACGCCGAAGCGCAGGCGGAAGCCGACCGTCTCAAGGGTGAGGGTATCGCTGCACAGCGCCTCGCCATCATCAACGGTGCCAAGCAGTCCGTCGAAGAGCTGAAGTCCGCGTATCCGGGCGTGAGTGAGGAGACCCTCATGAACATGCTCATGATGACGCAGTACTTCGAGACGCTCTCGCAACTCGGCGGCAAGCCCGGCGACAAGACGATCTTCGTGCCGGTCACTCCGGACGGCGTTGGCGCTTTCCGCCAGCAGATCATGGAAGGATTGGCCGCCAGCGGCACGCAGTCGCGCGCTGCCACCGCTTCGACCGCCCCGGCGCGCAGCGAAAGCGCTCAGCAGTAAACGGCGACCGGCAGCAGGCATGCTGATTGGCGGTGTCAACGCTTGCAGCCGCGATGCCTATAATCAGTGTGTTGTCGCCGGTTCGCTCTTAAAACGCGCATAGCGTCAGAAGGCAGGATTGCTGGTTTCTCTGTGCATCCGCACACGAGAGCCGCTCTCCCTGCCTTCTGTTTTTCTCGCCGTACAAACGACTGTGTATAGTAAGATCGCTTTGGGGTAATGTGTTGTTGCCAAGCGCGTTTTACCACTGTGGTCAGTATGAATTGCCCTTTTTTACCAACCACAGTGGTAAATGGCGAATGACAACCGGCTCGCGATGAATCTCGCGATGAATCTCGCGATGAATCTGCGATGAGTCTCGCGATGAGCAGGGCATCCGGCAGCCGTCCGAGACGCAATGCAAGACGAAATGAATTAGAAAGAGCAATGTGCCGGAAGGCGCACACGCTGGGCGTTTCGGGAATGTCCTGGGCGGTTCTCTCGAAAAAAATGGCTTACTATAGAATGTCGAAAGCGGAGGACAAAAGGAGAAGGAGCTGGAGGCGAACGCCCCCAACTCCCCTCCCGATGCCGTCTCACGAAGGTCGGCGTTCAGTAATTCAGCCGGCAGCCATCTGGGTGGTGACGACTGCAATCGACTGATGCGCCAACGAACGGATGACGAGAATGAAGGATTCGAGAGCGACGACGCAGGCAGCCAACTGGTTGGTGCTGCTCTCCGTCTGCATCCCGGCTGCAGCGCTCGTGTACGCTATTGCAGTCACATGCTGCTGGTGCTGCACGACGTCACGGCGCTGCCGAACCTGCGTCAAGTACCGCTCGGACAACTGGACCAGCGCGCCGGTTTGAGCGTGCAGAAAGTCCAATTGCCTGCCGCGGGCATGGTTTGCCGAGGCCGCGTTAGAGGCGGTTTCCCGGGCGCTCGTGGCGAGTTCCGATGCTTGCCTGGCTAATTGCTCAGGCGAAGTACAGGGCGCGTTAAATTGGGTTGCATCGTCCAGACCGAGCTGCGAGTGCGCACGGTTCGCGAGCGCCGTGTGAGCGGTCAACGTTTGCAACATCAATTCGAGCAGATCTGCTGGGTTCTTACTTTCCGTCATTCACTTCCTTTGCCGCCAGGGCGTAGGGGCAGCGCTGGTTGAAGCCAGCACTGCGCAGGGTGTTCTGGGCGAGATCAGCGCTTGAGAGTTGGCAACAGGCGCTTGGAAAAAGCGAGCGCTTGAACCAATCAGCGCAGCGGCGAAAATGCCGGTGCCGCCAGATCGCGGAAGGCGGTCGCCTGCTTGGCGGCCGCGACGACAGCAGGATCGGCGTCCTTCTGCGCGCGGTTGATGAAGTAGGCTGCCTGGGGATAGGTCAGTTGCGCGGCGGCTTCCACGATGCAGCGGCGCACGGAGGCGTTGTTCTCCTTGCTGTACGCCGATTCGAGAATCTCCAGAAGCTGCGGCTCGACGTTGCGCGTCTGACCGACGACCTCCGGCTTCGCCTTCTGATTGATGGCGATTTGCTTGAGGGCGGTCGCGACGGAAGCACGCACGGCCGGGTCGCTGTCATTCTCGAGAGCCTGCGCCAGAGCTTGCAGCTCGTTGGTCGAAGGCGCGGAGACGTGCTTGCCGAGCCAGGACACGGCAGCGAGGCGTTCGGTCGACCGCGTCGAGGTGCTCAGCCGGCTGAGGCTGGAGGTGACCAGCGGCTGCGAAACCTGCACCTTGGAAGATTGAGCCAGCGACAGAAGGTTGGGCGAAAACGCCACCAGCGTGCAGGCTGCGACCATCAGAACGCATGCCGTGATGCTCAAGCGGAAGCGTTGGCTCTGTTTTGCACTTGGGGATTGGGCCATATTTTCTCCTATGGGTAGGGTGTCGCCGGATGAAAACGACGACACCGCCGGGGAAAGTCTAACGAACTAGGACCATCGTCTTAGTCTCACGCGCGCCGAAAACCACCTGCGGTCTCCATCTGCACCCGAAATGCGGGAGAGAAAAGCAGCAGAATGGAGAACTACAGAGTTTTCGGGAGTGTATTCAAACGAATGGCGAGAGAAAAAAGACGAACAGTCAGAGCCTATCCAGAGAGCGCATTTCTCTCAATGAACATGACTTGATGTGTTGTAAAGTTGTATTTAGTTGCCTAGCTCCGCTTGCCGAGCTGAGCAAACCTTTCGATCGCCATTCTAAGAAGCGCATGGATAAAGGGTTGCGCTAGGTCTTGTTAATGAAAACGAAAGATCGTTTGTGCAAAACGGCGAAAGATTAGTGCCCGTGCCGCTTTTTGCCCTTCGCTTCTTTGGTCGATTTGGGCTCCGGCATGCCGTAAACATCTTCGTGCGTTAGACCGGTCACATCTGTGATGCGCGGATAGCCCTGCATCTCCGGTGTCAGTTTCACATTCATCGTCAATGAGAATGGTGCAATTCTGTCCGGCTTGCCTTCGATTTTGATAATGTTCTTGCCGCTGATCTTGAACGGTGTGACCGCTCTGTCAATCGGCACCATCGCATCTGCGCTCGTCACTTCGACGACGTTTTTGCGCTTCTCGTCTTCGGCGAGACTTTTTTCTTTGATGATATCGAGACCGGCATTAGGAATGACGTTTTGCTTGGAAAGTTTGGCCACGGCTTCCGGTGTCAACTCTTGCATGCGGAACGTATTATCCGACTCCGAGATGGTTGCCGGATTGCGATCGAGCAAATGTTTTGTCGCGCTGATGGCCAGTTGCTTCATCGTTTCCGTGCGCTCTTTAGCTTGCTGCTCAGGGCTTTCGCAGCCGTAGAGGAAGGACAGCGCAATCAAAGCGCTGAGTGTTTTGATGACCGCCATTTTCGAGGCAACGGTAATTTTGATTTCCATTTTTTGACTTGAAGTTCTTGAGCAGGGTGACCGGGAAAGCAATTATCATACGAGGGGGCGGAAAAGTCCTCTCTTGACCAGTCGCATGTAAAGCACCTGTTGTAAACGTAAAATTTCGCCCTCATGGCTATGACAAGTTTGCAAAACGCTTTCGCCATTCAAAAGCCGCATGGTAAGCATTGTCCAGAAGGATGGGTTTAAACGATGACAGCGGTGTTTCTGGAAAAACTGACCTGGCCCGAGGCGGAAAAGTGTTTCCAATCGGATGCGATTTTTGTCATCCCGCTTGGCGCTGCGTTGAAAGAGCACGGACGTCATCTGCCTCTCAACAACGACAAGTTAATCGCCATTCGTTTGACTGAGGAAATTGGAAAGCGGCTCGATATCACAGTTTTGCCTGTGGTGGAAACGTCTTATTACCCGGCATTTGCAGAATATCCGGGTTCGATCTCTTTCGATTTTGAAACTTCATGCGCGATCGTTCGCGAGACTTGCGCAGGTCTTGCGGCTTTCGGTTGTCGAAAAATCTATGTGCTCAACACCGGATTCTCCACCATGAAAGTTCTTGCACGAGTGCAGGAGTGTCTGAAAACCGAACACCCGCAATTGCAGTTTTCTTACACCGATTTCAAAAACGCTCTGGAGGCAGCTTCTCGCGGACTTTGCCGGCAAGAGGGCGGCGGTCATGCGGATGAAGTCGAAACATCGATGATGCTTGTTTTGGCACCAGAGATAGTGGCGCTGGAGAATGCGGAACCGGACTATCGCGGTGACAAATCCGGACCCCTTACAAGATGCGCCGAGAAAGCGGATGAGCCGGATTCTAAGCTTGTTTATTCTCCTACCGGAGCCTGGGGCGATCCTACTTTAGCCACAAGAGAAAAAGGAGAAGCGATTGTCAATGCGCTGCTGGACTGGATCGAGAAAGATCTGAGATCGTTTTAGCCGATTTCTCGTTTGCCCGCTTTGGCCTTTTACGAACAGACGCAACGCTGCCATTGCGACAGCGGAAATGCCTATGAAGGCGGAGAAGATGCCGAGGTAACCGCCAAACATTCCGTTCAAAACAGCAGTGCTGGAAAGGCCGGTTTCATTGCTTGAATTGAAATTGTCGATGCCGCGAACATCGCTGTAGTCTTGGATGTACATAGATTGGCCGCTTACGTCCGCATTGATTTGCGAACCTAAATTGCTGGTCGTGTTTCCCTCGATCACCATGTATTGAGCCTGGGCAGCCGGTGTAGCTAAGAGTGCGAGAACAAAAATAGTTGCGAGCATGAATGTTTTGGCAGGGCAATGCGACATGATTTTTCTCTCTTTTGATGGTGTTTGTTAAACTGCGCGTTTTCTCTAACTGAATAAATTGGCATCACGGGCGGAGGCAACTAGCCAGTTGATCAGTCCGGGTGTTGCGAGTCCGCCGGTCACTCCGCAGCAGCCCACGATGATGCCTTTGATTGCTTCTTTGGTTCCGGCCGCCATCTTCATGAAGCCGTAAATAAGTGTCGGACCTCCCCAGGCGATGCCGAGAATTTCAAGTCCATTGGCAATGATGTTGAGCAATGCTTCGAGGTTCGAGAGATTGTTGACCCGCACCGTGCCTGCCGTGTTGATGCCGGTGATGAAGGTGGCGTCACGGCCTTGCGGCGCGATTGTTCCGTTGGTTGCGCCCTGCAACCTTGGCGCCAGGCTGTCCAGGAAGTGCGTCGTTTGCGTGCCTGTGTTTCCTTCAAACGAGCTGGCGTACTGCCCGTGATTGTCCAGAAACTCGTCGATCGGGTCGTTGGAAACCGTTGTGTATTGCGCGTTTGCCGGCGCGGACAAAAGTATCCCCAGAGTCACGAACAACATGAAGCCGAGTAAAGGAAGTTGGCGTTTCATCTGCATCTCCTGCACTTTGTGCATTAACCGCAAGCCCGGTGGCTGTCTGTGCTGTTCAATCTACGGCTGCCTTGTGGTCTAAGTCGGGTGGATCTGTGGCGGTGCTGTGGCGCGACCATTAGAGACGCACCGGGGCGACCGCCCGCCGAAGCGAAAACCGCAGCAGTATGGACGCGTCAGCCCCGACTAGCGCTAACTGGCGAAGGGCCGGACGCCGGATCTTATTTTCGTGAGAGCCAATAAAGCATCGAGTAATAACTGTTCGAAGCCTTATTGCAGGAGGGGTATGTCAAGCGCCCGCTGGTTATACCTGGTGAGCGATTAAGAACATCGTTACGATGTAAAGAAGAAAAAACTGCAATGTTTATATCCTCAGAATCTTCTATTACGTAGGCTCTAAATGTTCTTTCTAACTTCCCGCCAGCGTCTACAGGAAACTTCCACTCAGTCACCTCAACATCAAATCAGCACCAGGCTTCAGCTCTTGGTCAGGCGAATGTTCGCCCCTGATGTGGACTGTTTGTAATTTCCCTGAAGCTCACAAGATTGGTGAGCCGGCTGTTTGCGGTGAAATCTTCTCCAGGCGCGAGGCACCCGCCTTACGTCAAGCTTCAACGAAACACTCTTAATTCAGGAGAAAACCGATGCAGGAGGTTTTGCTCAACCTCGTTCGCCGTCTGTTCAGTGGTTTCACAGGGTTCGGTGGGTTCTTCCCCCGGCTCGACCTGGACTGCGGCGGCAGCGACTGCGGCGGCAGCGACTGTGGCGGCAGCGATTGCGGAGGCAGCGACTGCGGTGGCAGCGACTGCAATTCCAGCGCCTGCAATTCCAGCGAGGGAATCGCAGGCGCCAGCAGCTCGGCCGATGTCTCATCCGAGCTCGACAGCTCGGGCGACAGCTCCGGCTCGTCGAGCGACCGTCGCGCCCGCGACGCTGGTCTGGTAGGCGGCGCCGCTGCTGGTGCTGCAATTGCTCATCAACGTCGCAAGAAGGGACAGCGCAATGCAAACGATGCATCCGATGAAGACCTTGCCTCTATCCCCCGTTGCCAGCGAGCCGACTGCCACCAGCGCGGTCGTTGCGACTGCGACAACAACGGCGCAGACGACGGCGGCGAGCCGTACGGCAAGCGCCCGGTCCGTATCCGCCTACGTAAGCGGCAGTAAACTCGCAAAGACGGCGTTCATCGTCAGTCTTCTGTTTGCTACCGTTTTCCATCGCAGCGTTTCGGCGCTGGCGAGCGTCTTTGAAGCCCTGTTCGGCGCAGTGGACGTGGGCGGCGAGGAGTTGATCCCGAAGACGGGACCGTTCACTCTTGCCGTCAATCATTTCCACGGCGCCTGGACGCCGTTCGTCACCGCGGCGGTGCTTGCCGCACTGAAGCGGCAGCGCCCGGATGCCGTCGACGACCTGGCAATGGTCCTCGGGCAACGCGCGGACAGCGGCAAAAAGCGCTTCTTTGTCGCGCGCGGGATCCGTGCGATGGTGCAAGGCGTGCTGAGGCGTTGGGAGCGCAACTTGCTGCGCATCCCGCTGGGCAACTCGAATGTCGAGATAAACACCTTGCGAACCTGGCGGCGCGTTGCGCAAGAGCGCCCGACGCTGGTTTTTCCCGAGGGTCTGGCCAGCATCACCTTCGAGAAGGTGCGTCCCGGCGCCGGGCAATTTCTGCGCGCTTTGAACGTCCCCATCGTGCCGTGCGCCGTCTGGTATCACCGGGGGCGGTGGCACGTGGAATTCGACGCGCCGATACTCTGGGCGACCAACCCGGAACTTAGCGATTTGCAGGTGGGGCTGGCTATTGCTCAGCTCCTGCCTGCGGATTTGACCCCCCACTGGCGGGGCGTTCTCGAGCGTTGGAATCACGCTCACGACGCCCTTGCCGAATAAGCATCTCAAGGAGATGATCATGAAAATTCTGATTGTGCTTGCTATCCTGCTGGGCGCCGTGGCCGATTTGTCCTTCGGCGCGAATGGTCTCGGCACCCTGGCTTCCTCAGTTGTTGCTATCGTGGCTCTCATGGTGTATGCCGTCAAGCGCGCCATCGCCGAAAGCAAGGCGAGGCGGGAAGCTGAGGCGCGCCGTGCGGCCGAGCGCGAACGTTTGGCGAAGACGCCGATCTTCGCGCCTGTGCCGAAGCCGGGCGAGCCGGGTTACGACCCGAATTACGACCCGGACGACGACAAATACTGGCGCCGCTACTACAACTGAGTCCGGCACCGGCCGATCGGCAGCGGGGCGCATTCGCGCGTCCTTCGCTCACTGTCCGGACTTGTTCTCGGGCTAACTACACTCGCATCAATGGAGATCACGATGCGAATACGTAATGCCATAATTGCCCTCGCCACCGTCATCGGTCTTTCGGGCTCCTTCGTCACCCAAGCAGTTGCACAAACGCAAACGATTGCGCCGCCTCATAACGGCATTGTGCGCGTGGACCACCTGTTCATCACACTGCTGAAAATGCCCAATGGCTCCACTCTCGAGCAGGTCGTCGACCTCTTCGAGGGACCGGTGGTGATGCTGAAATGCTACACGGTGGACACTTGCTTGAAGGCGCGGCAAATTGCTGAGCCTCTGGCAAACTTCGTCATCGACGGGCTCCTTAACATCGCCATCATCGAGGCGGTCGGCGAGGATAAGACTTCGTCGCGCGACATTGTCTACATGTTCGGCACGAAGAATTGCCTGGACATGGGGGCGAGCGAGTACACGACTACCGGCTTGCTCGAAGCGGCCGTCAAGTTCGCTGAGAGTTTACCGGCGGAGTGCAAGCAATAGTCGTGCTCGGCAATCTGCGAAAGATTTGACTCTAACTCTCCATGGAAGGAGATGCACATGGGAGACCTGGTGCAATTTCCGAAGCTGAAACAGTTGGCTCCGGCATCCGAGCAAGTCGAAAGCGACGCTCAGGTGTTCGAGGTCTGCTGGTTCAGCCGGAAATTTTTCCGCCACGAGGCGGAGAAGCTGAAGAAGCATGGCATTCATGCCATGTTCGCCATGCCCGGCGAAACGTTTTTCCTCATGCGCAAAGACCTTGTCGCTGCCGCTCGAATTCTCGGTGCCCGCATCAACGGCATCGTGGATGGTGGCAGCACGGCAACGCGCAAAGTGGTGTTCGAGCAGTCGTCGCAGCCCGTTGCGGCTGACGCTGCGCTCGCTTGCATCACTCGCGCGGATGAGGACGCGTTTCTGTCCGGCAATCCGAACACTCACTTCGACGTGCGCGCTTTCGGGCGCAAGCTGTCGGATTACGAGGTTCGCAAATTGCGCGCCAACAAGATCACCGTCACATTCAGCGTGGTGTCCGACAGCTACCACATCGCTCGCCGCGACATGGAAGCCGTCCTCTACCTGCTGAATGCGCAGCTTCTGGCTGTCGTCGACAAACCGGCGCTGAAGGTGACTATCGACGTGGGCGCGCTCGAGGCGAAGACGAAGCGAGCGCTGTCATAAGCCGTTAGCCTGGCTGCGCGCCCGCGCAACCGGCTTCGTTGCTGTTCGTCAAAAGCAGTTGCAGGTGGAGGTGGGTATAACGCCCTCTTTCCACCTGCAATCTGCTTTTTCAATCGACAATACTATACCATGTCGTATCAATGGCTTAGGAAGCAGGAATAGAGGGTACTTTGTACGGGTAAGTCCGAGAGGTTTCGATGTTCTCAAAAATTGCAGGTATGTTCAGCAAAGGCGATGAGCTGGTAGTTACAGAACTCGTTTTACCTCAAGAAGCCGCGGACAGCCCCGATCCTTATGCGCTCATTCAATGCAATAACGACTTCGTCAATCACTTGCTCAAAAATGCGTGTTTCATGCCTTGGCAGGTGATTCCTGAGCCGTTCTGGAGCTATCAGGTCGACTATTATCTTTGCCAGGTGAAGAACGGCGGACACGCGCAATACGTGCTCAACAGCCGAATCAATGCGCCGGAAATGAAGCCGGTAATTGATAGCACGCAGCGTGGATTGGCTGCTATGGATGCTTCGGATTTTGCCGCTATTTATGAGGATCTGCTCAAAATTATTTCCAAGCAGCCTATCGATGAAGCTGCATTAGACGGGCTTGACGATCGTTTTTGGAAACTCGATGTCAATGGAATGACTAAGAAAAATCGCGAGTTTCTCTTGGGGCTTGCGAGCTTGCGCCTGGTGCCGACCGATTTCTGGATCAAAGAAGTCGAGAAAATTTCACTCTTGAATCCGCAGTATGAAAAACGAGCAAAGCTGCTCCAGAAAGAGCACGGGAAGCGCGAAGAGAACGACCCGTTTTTGAAGATCGCCAACGATTTGTGTCGCGAGTCTAAACGCAAATTTGTGCGCCTGCTTGGACGGCGCCGCTGCAAATTGGATGGAGAGACATCAATGGGAATCTACATGCTGACGGACAAGGGGCCGGCGGTGATGCTCGCATTCGAGAAAGAGCTGATTCTGTGCAAAGTCGATGGGTCGAAACTTCCGGACCTGATGAAGATGCCTCCAGAGGATGCCGCAAAGTGGCTCAGCGAAAACAGCGACAATTTGAAGGCTCGCATTGATTTCAGCCGCGGCAAGGACGTGATCGCGTCGATTAAAACGCCTTGAGCACCAGGTGGCTTTGTTCAAAAACAAGCAAATGCTACAAAAGGTAGTAGAAGCGCTAAGAAAATCGATGAAGGAGAAAAGGGAAAGCGTTAACTTTCCCCTTTCCCCATACGGAGCGCGCTTTGGCACGTTCCGCTTCATCGAAGTCCGGTTGCTGAACTAGTTCGGTTTCCCAAAACAAGCTCGCTTCCGGGACGGGAAAAGGGAGTTTCGCCGCATCGCGGTTACGCTCCCAGTCCTCAATTGGTGGTTACTTCTTGTCCCCGTCGACAGGTCCCTGGGGTGAGCCGGGTCCGCCGTCGCCGTTTTGCGGTCCGCCGCCGTTGTCACCGTCATCGTCCTTCGCTTCCGGCACGCCGCTCAAAATCGGCAGCAGCAGGAAGCAGGCAAACGTGAAGCCTGCCGAGATGAAGATGAGCGGCATCAGCGAGCCGAACACATCCACGTACAGACGCGCGCCGATGATGGCGGAGATCTGCGTGAAGGCGTTGGTCACCGACATCAAGGCAGCAAAGGTGAAACCTTCAGCCTTGGGCGGGCAAGCCTGGGCAGCCAGGGTTAGCGTGGACAGCGTGGCGATCATCGCTGCGGCACCGAACACGAGGTTGATGCCGATGGCGATTGCCTGGCTGTACGCAGACGGCGTCAACAGCAGCAAGTACGCGAGCGTACCGATTGTGCCGGTGAGGATGCTGAATCCCAGTTGCTGCTTGAGCGGGCGCTTGGCGAACCAGCGTCCGTAAGCGAGAGCGCCGAGAACCTGTCCGGCAGAGCCGACCGCAGCCAGAATGCCGATGAAGGCTTGGCTGAAGTGCAGCGTGTCCACCTGATGGTAATACCAGGGGCTGCCGAAGCTCGGGCTGAAATACCAGAATGCCAGGAACGCGATTACCGCCCAAAGAGTCTTGGAGCGGAAACCGGTGAACAGGCTTTTGGTAGTCGCCTTCATCTCGGTGATGTTAATCGGGCTCTTCTCCTCGCGGACGATGAACCAGCTTGCCGTCATTACTGCCAGCGGCGCACACATGGTGATGATTGCCGCGACATGCAATGCCGTCGTGGGTGCGAATACCGTACACAGCCAGCCGCCGAACAGCGAAGTTCCGACGGAGGCGATGTTGATCCACAGCCACTGCACGCTCTGGAACTGGGCTGTCATGCCGGTCTTCTTGCCGTTTTCCACCATGACCGCGTCGATGATGACGTCGGAGGCGGCGGTGCCGAATGCAGTGAGCATCAGCGCCGTGACGATAGTGACCGGGCTATCCAGACCGAACAGCCAGAGGAAGCCTGCGGCCGCCAGCGTGTTCGTGACCAGGAGCCACGTTTTGCGCCGGTAGCCGAAGAGGGGGATGAAGTCACTCACGAGCCCGTAGAGCGGTTTGATGGCCCACGGAATCGTGAGAACGGCCAGGTATTCGGTAACCTGCGCCGGGTTGAGTCCCAAAGCCTGCTTGAAGAAGAACTGCAGCGGCTGAGAAACGAGCCCGACGTGTTGTCCGATGCCCTGGCAGAAGTAGACCAACCCAAACAGATAGACCAGCCGCCTTGCGTAGGCGGTCAGGTCGCGATTGTTGTTGGTGGGCGTCATGATTGTGTCCTTGCCTGCTCCTCCGTTTGCACGCCGAGCCTGCACCATATCTGGTGCGCGACGGTGGCGTGCATCGACACGGAAAAGCCGACGTTACTAACGAGAGGATTTGCATCCTCGGACGTCAGCAATCAAATAGGGTTGTTCAGTCAACCTGAAGGCATCGAAATTCATCAACGCTCAGGAAGGCGGCGATATGCGTGCCTCACGATCACGCCGCTATAAAAGTCCGGTGAGGCAAGTCGGGCATCAGAACAACCCGACACTTGCCGGCCTGTTCTTTTGCTCGCGACTGGGCGAATCCGGCTTGAACGGCTGGTGCGCTCCGATTGATGCGGGAAATTCCGTGAAGAAAATCCTGCACCAACCGGAGCGCACCGCCTCGCCGAAACGCCGTTGCGGACGACTTGCGCCGGTAGAGGCACACGCCCATACCGGCAGTCGCCGTTACTTCTTCGTCACCACGCAGTCGACCTGCTTGTCGCCGAAGAAGAGCTGGTAGACCGGACACAGCTTGGCGGTCGCCTTGATGTCGTCCAGTTCCTGTTGAGTCAGATTGCCGCTCACCTCGATGTCCTCGGTGATGACGGAAATCTTCTTGGTGGCGTCATTGGGGTCAGTCTGTTTGCTCTCGGTCACGGTGACCTTGAGCGACTGAATGTCCCAGCGCGCCTTGCCGTTGACGAGCTTGCTGCCGCGCGATGTGATGGTCATGGCGGTGCAAGCGCCCAGCGCTCCGAGAGCAAGCTCTTTGGGATCGAGACCGCTGTCGTTGCCGCCCGCCGTCGCCGAAACGTCGGAGACGACGGAATGGTTGCCGTTGCTGATCTTCTGCTGGTACTTTTTGCCGGTCGAGCCGGTGACAGTTACGCTTGGCATAGGGTTTTTCTCCCGTATATTCTTCGCGCCCCACACGAATGCGAGTCGCGAAAGTTCATGGGTTTCAGTGAAGAAACGCAAGCCGGCAGGCTGGTGCAACGCAGTGCGAAACTGTGCTGCACCCGCCTGGAAAGCCGGCTTACTTCTTGTCCTCGGACTTCTTCGGCTTGGGAGCGTCCTTGAGCGCGGCGCGAAGCTCGCGGTTGATGACGTCCAGCACCGTGACGCGGCTGTACCGCTTGTCCTCGCTGGAGATGATGTACCAGGGCGCGTAGTCCGTGCCCGTGCGCAGGAACATTTCGTTGGCGCAGGCGGTGTAATCATCCCAGTGCTCACGCGCCTCGAGGTCGTCGGGCGTGAACTTCCACTTCTTGTTCTTGCGCCGGTCTTCGAAGCGCTTCCACTGCTCGTCCTTGGTGATGTCGAGCCAGAACTTCACGACGATGCACCCCTGCTGCTCGAGCAGCCACTCGAAGGTGCGGATCTCCGTGTACGAACGGTCGAGATCTTCCGGCGACGCCAGCTTCTTCACGCGCTCGACGAGCAGGCGCTCAGCCCAACTGCGGTCGAAGACACGCATCTGACCCTTGGCGGGCATGCGGTCGTTGCGGAAGAAGCGCCAGAGGTACGGGTGAGCCCGCTCCTCTTCGGTCGGCTTCTTGATAGGCACGCCCTGGAAGACGGACATGTCGAAGCCGAGCGCTTCGACGATGCGGGCGGTGGCACCGGATTTGCCGGCGCCGTCGCGGCCCTGGAAGACGACGATGAGCGCGCGACCGGAAGCTTCCAGCTTGCGCACGAGCTTGTTGAGTTCGATCTCGCGCTTGGAGAGCTTCTTCTTGTAGTCCTTCTTGGACTCGATAGCGAGCTTGTGATCGACCTCGCCGAGATAATCGAAGCCCTTCTCGTCGTGGAAATCATCCGTCGGCGAATGGAAGTGGCGAGCGATTTTGATGGCGCCGTTGTCGAGACGCGTGAGCTTCTCGCCAATCGGCTTGTGAATCTGCCTTCTGGCCATTTGAATCTCCTTTGATCGAGATGAACGCGCGTGTTGCGGTTCGATCGCGGATATCAGCAGTTAAGACTGGTGAGTTGGTTTCGCAGGAGGTCGCGGAAGAAGAGCAGCTTGCACTGCCCTTCTTCGCGACGCGCGATTGACAGGGAAAACGACGATCAGCCGGCTACTTCACCGTAGAGGTAGAAGTAACGCTTGAGCACGTCATCCGTCGCCGGACCGGGGCCCAGTGTCTGTCGGCTCACGACGGCACCGTTGTTGGTGCTGAGCGTGAGCAGCTCGACTTGCACGAAAGTCCCGCTGCTCGTGTAGCTGAAGCGCGCATCGATAGTCGGACGCTGTCGCTCATCGACCTGACGAATTCTTTCGATCTTCGTCTGGCTCGCATTGGCGTCGTACACCGTGCGCCCGCCGAAGAAGCCGTTGGGCTCGTAGCGAGTGACAATGACGCGCTGTCCGTTGTTGTCGGACGTGACCACGAACTGGTACAGGAAATTCTGGCTGGCGCCGAACTCCATGCGATTTACCAGCGCACCGCCGGCAGTGCGACCTGAAACGGTGATTCCGCACGAATGCTCGTCCACCGTCCAGGTGTAGACGCGCCACTTCACTGCGTTCTGAAGATATGGCGCAATGATTGCCGGTTCAGTCTTGGTCGTGTTGGACCGGATGATCGGGCAGGCTGGCGCGACCGGCTCCGATGGCACTACGACCACCGCAGGAGGGTCGCCGCCACCGGGTGGCACTGTGGTGCCACCGCCGTTGTCACTGCCGTTCCCGCGGGGCCACAGCACCACTGCTGCAAGTACGGCGAAGATAAAAAGCAGGATCGCCCACAGACTCTTCTTGCCCTTCGGCTTGTCCGGCTCGGGAGGAGGCGGAGGCGGCGGTGGGGGCGGAGGAGGCGGAGGCGGAGGAGGCGGAGGAGGCGGAGGCGGAGGAGGCGGAGGTGGAGGCGGCGGTGGCGGTGGCGGCGTGGGTTTGCACTTGCACCCGCAGTCCTTCTTGCAGGCGCAGGAGCGCTTGCAGTCGGCACCGCAGTGACAGGTGCAGCCATGCTCGTCCGGAAGTCCGCGACCGGGTTTCTGCCTTACCGTCATCTTCACGTCCACGGTCAGCT
>JADYYD010000462.1 GCA_020853845.1 Candidatus Melainabacteria bacterium | reverse complement strand
TTTCAACTCGTCATAACTGATCTTCACGCGAATTCACCCGGATGCACTCGTTTTTCAACTGCGCAAAACTGCGTCTTGCAACGCCAATCTGTGCGTTGCAGACTCCCAAGACGATAATATTACAACAAGAAGTACGGCTCCTGCCATGTTTTCAGGAGCAAGTGAGAAAGACGGAATTATGGGTGAGAAACTTTGCCTGGCTGCACGATGGGCGATTCCTGTTGTGGGAGAACCGGTCCACGACGCCGTCGTGATTGTAGACGATGGGGTGATCGAGGGCGTTTTTACGCGTTCGCAATTCAACAGCAAGTACAAATCGCAAAGTATTCTCAGAGCGGAAGATTACAAAGAAGCGGTAATCATGCCCGGTTTGATCAACATGCACACGCATCTGGATTATTCCGCGCTGCGTGCCTTCGCCACAGACCTGCCGTTTTTTCAATGGATCGAAGCTCTCGTCACTCGCTCGCGCCAGTGGGACGGTGAGCGCTGGTTCCAGTCGGCGCTCTACGGCGCGCGCCTGGCGGCTCTCACCGGCACCAGCACAATAGTAGATTCGTCTTATTCCGGACAGGCAGCCAGAGCCATTGCCCATGTCGGATTAAGAGGCGTGGTCGGATTGGAGCTGTTCGGCTTGTCCGATGCCATGTCGGACAATCTGTGGAATCTCTGGCTGGAACGCTTCGAGGCGCTCAGCGAGCTGGACGATCCTGATCTCCAGAAGGCTCTGAACAGCCAGTTGGTCACCCTTACAGTCTCTCCTCACGCACCGTATACAGTGTGTCCTTCACTCTGGGCGAAGGCGGCCGCCTGGGCGCAGAAATTCAATTTACCGGTTCTGGCGCATGTCTCCGAGTCTCAACTGGAGTGTCAATGGTTATCGAAAGGCAGCCAGGAAGTAAACAAATTTCTCGCTTTCTCGATGCGCGAGAGTGAGGATTCGGAAAAGCTGAAACCTCTCTGGGCAGCTCGAGGACTCAGTCCCGTCAAGCATTTGAAAAACTACGGTTTGCTCAACGACAGTTTGATCGCGGCACATCTGGTTCACGTGGACGGCGAAGACATGGATATCCTCGTCGAAAACGCTGTAAAGATGGCGCACTGTCCGCGCAGCAATGCGCGACTCGGCAACGGCATGGCGCCTCTCGCCAAGATGATCGACAAAGGTCTGCACTTCGCAATGGGCACGGACAGCCTGGCTTCGACCGACGACCTGAGCATGATTGCCGAATGCCAATTCGCACTCAACGCTCACAAATTGAACGAAGGCGCCGACATATCGGCGCGCAAATTCGTCGAAGGGATGACAATCGAAGCGGCGCGCGCTCTCAAGATGGAACACCTGGTAGGCAGCCTGCAAGCCGGTAAACGCGCCGATATAGCTGTTTTTGCATTGCCGCCCGCGCCGCTCAGCGAGCCGGAACGCGAGACTCTCTCACCGTACAACCTGCTATTGTCCGGCGGCGCGCGGCTGAAGGATTTGCTCGTCGACGGGCAGTTCGTCGTATCGGAAGGCAGACTGAATCGGCGCGCCTGAGGCACCGGAACTATGCAAAAGTTTTGGTCTATACTTTAGGTCGGGAGTTCGGGTTTTGCCGAAACACCCAGCGGGCAAGTAGCCTCTAACAGCTATAGAAACGCTATACAGAACCAATAGCCAAGCGCCTTATTCAGGAAGGTCGAAGAACATGGAACGACGCCAGGATCACATTTGCAGCGGCAGAACCTGCATGTTTTGCCGAGTTCTCGACAATCCCAACCGTCTCAAGCAACTTGGCAATCGCTCCTACATGGACAGCCAGGTTTTGGAGCGAGTCAAAGAGCTGGAGCAGCGCTCGCTTTTGACTACCACTGAAAATAAAATGAGCATGGTCAAGGGCGAAGAAATCGAGCGCCTTGCCCTTCTCGATACATTGACCGAGCTTTACAACTCCAGAACATTCCTCAAAGAGATTAAGGAAGAGTTGAAGCGCGCCAAACGTTACAAACGTCCGGTCGCTCTTTGCATGGTCACCGTAGATAACTTTAAAGACATTTCCAGACAATACGGCGCGCTCACATCGGACGCGGTGCTGAAAGTAATCGGCACCGTCTTGCAAGGAGCAGTCCGAGACGTAGACATTCCGGCGCGATACAGCGCCGAGGAATTCGCAATTATTTTCCCCGAAACCAATTCTTCGGGCGCTCAAATCGTAGCCGAGCGCATTCGCCAGCGCATCGGATCGCAAGCGATCACCCATAACTGGCACAATTTGAAAGTGACTGCCTCAGTGGGTCTGGCTGCGTTTCCTGCACATGCGCGCGAACATGACGAGCTGGTCGCACGCTCTATTCAAGCGCTGGAAATGGCTATGCAACGCGGCGGCGACAGGGTTTGCTCCGTCTGAGCTTGATAACCCGAACGGCTTTGGAAGTTTTTTGCAAGCAAAACGAACTTTAGACATAAGACAGTCTGAGGGAAACTACGCCTTGGACACCTTATAATTTGCCGGTCGTAAGTCAAGGAAAGTCTCAATCGATGCTATCTCCGTCGAAGCCGCAAGTTAGCTCCGGCTCATTTATAAAAGACTGGAAGCCAATCGCCATCATTGGCGTTTTGATCTGGTCGCTGACCACCCTACTTCAAATAGAACCGGAATCGGTCGTTGCCGACTGGCAAAAATTGGCGGCCATGTCGCCCGACGAACTGAAGATGGAAGTGAACAAGCGCGTTGAAGCCACTCCCGGCTACGACAAAATGAATGAGTACGAGAAAGAAGATTTGTATAAGCGCACCATGGACAATGCGCAGATGGCCAACAATATGCAAATCATCGAGAAATTCAACGGTCGCGTTTTGTTCACCACCTTGAAGCTCGGTCTCGACTTGCGCGGAGGCAGCCAACTTTTGCTGCAGGCATTGCCAAGCAAGCTGGTTCCTGAAATTACGCCGCAGGTGATGAACGGCGTCGAAACCGTCATCAACAACCGCATCAACAGCCTCGGTGTTTCGGAAACTATCGTTCAGCGCTCAGGCAAAGACAGACTGATCGTTGAGATGCCCGGCATTAAAGATCCGCAGCAAGCAAAAGATCGCATCGGTACGACAGCTCTTCTCGAATTCAAAGAGATGGTCTACGACGAGTCCGGTGCGCCCATAATCGGACCCAACGGCGGCCCTGTTTGGAAAGAAACAGGTTTGACCGGCGCGCACTTCAAGCACGCGCAAGGATCGCCAATGGTCTCGGGCGGATTATGGCGCGTTTCCTTTGAATTCAAACCGGATGGCGCAAAAAAATTCGGTGAAATGACTTCACGTCTGGTCGGCAAACAGATCGGCATTTTCCTTGATGGCGAGCCGACCGACCGCGGTGCGGACGGACGCCCCGTTTCATTAATGGAATATCGCGGCGTCAATGTGCGCGAACCTATATTAGGTGGAACCGGCGAAATCACAGGCAATTTCAGCCGCGACCAGGCCATTGACCTGGCTGTAAAACTGAATGCCGGTGCGTTGCCCGTACCTGTGAAAATTTTGGAAGAAAGAACCGTAGGAGCAACGCTCGGACAAGACTCCATCGAGAAAAGCTTAATTGCAGGCGGAGTCGGCATCGCTGCAGTAATGATCTTTATGGTTCTCATCTATGGACTGCCTGGATTAATTGCAAACATAGCGTTGATTCTCTATACGATAACAACGCTGGCGATTTTCAAAGCCGTGCCCGTCACGCTGACACTGGCTGGTATAGCTGGTTTTATTCTCTCGGTCG
>JADYYD010000461.1 GCA_020853845.1 Candidatus Melainabacteria bacterium | reverse complement strand
GTCTGATCGCTTTGCAGAAGTCCAAGCTCCGGCAGACCGCTGCGTTGACCTGTGCGCTTATAGTTGGAAAGAATCTGGCGAATGCGCATGCCGGCGTACGGACTGCCGATGCTCGGATGCCCTGGAATGCGCTGCTCGCCGGCGATGACAAAACCTTCCTTGCCGTTCAAATCTTGCGGCAATTCCGCTGGTTTCATCAATGGCGGATCCTGACGCACCAACCAGCCCGGCACCAGCACGCTGCCACCACCAAACCGGCGGCGGTCGGGCACGGCACCGGCGACCTTCATCGCTACTGCTCCTTTTTTGTCGGCGAAGACGAAGGTTTGCGGATTGCCTTGATAGTCATCGAGCGCCAGTGAGAATGAGCTGACGTCTCTTGCTTTGTTCATTTTCCAGAGCGCTTCGACAATTGGTTTTGCCGGTCTTGAACCGGTCCAATTGAGCGCTACGCCTGTGGTTTCAGTGCGGGACAAAACAGGACCGTGTTTGGTCGTCAATACCTTGTGCAGCAGGTTTTTCTTCAAGCGCACAGGAATTTCTTCGATTGATTCGGTGACGTTCTGCCAACCTTCCGCCGATCTGTATTTGTTCGGAAACTGGGCGGAAAATTCTTCCAAGATCAAATCTTGCGCATCAGCTTTCACGTTGACGGAGCCGAAGCAAACGAAGTCATTGCGGCCGGCGAGAATTCCCGGCACACCAGGGACGGTGGCGCCGACTAGATGAATTGAAGGCGATTTGAGTGCGATCTGATAGTACCGATCCGGTACGGTGAATTGCGTGTGCTTGTCGCAAGCCAGCAAGCTGCCTTTGGTATCCGATAAGTTCGCCGCGATTGCAAACGCATTGCTGCCGATGCGGCTGTCCATGGTTGAACAGGCTTTAGAAACAGAAGCCATGGCTTTTTGATAGGACGCAAGCGGTGAGCTGGTTGCCGGCAGCGCACCGGCCCGCGGTGTGGTGCGGTTGGCAGGCTCGACGCGTGGTTGAGTCTTTGTCCCCGGCGCTGTTTTATTTGGCGGAACCGCTTCCGGGGTGTCGGGCAAGACCGCAGGTGTCGCTGCCGGAGCGGGGGTTTCGGTGGGCGGCGCTATGGGTGCGGGCGCTTGCTCGACTGCGGAGCGCAAGGGCTCCTCGAAAATCTCAGAGGCGATCTTCTCACCTTGTTTGTCGAGAATTCTCTGGCGCAAATCATCAAGGCGCCATGACTCATCTGCTTCGAATTGCAGATATTTCAAAACGCACAACGTATCAACCGGCTTCCACGGCTCTGGTCGATAGGCGAGCATGGCGAATTCCAGGGGCAGCGTCTTTACATTGCGGCGCAAATATTCGTTGACGCCCATTGCATAAGCATCAAGATAAGCGCGGACGTCCTGCGAAAGTTTTTTCAATTCGGCGTCTGCCACACGCGAAATGGAAACCGTGCGCATGAGCTTATCGTCGACGAGGCATTGATCGCCGAAAACTTCGGACATCTGACCACGAGCGGCGCGGCGCAACATGTCCATCTGGAACATGCGGTCCGATGCATGAACATATCCTTCGACGAGCCAGAGATCGCGATCGGAAGATGCTTCGATGTAGGGGATTCCACGATCGTCAAATCTTATCTGCGCGCCGTGCATGAGCGGCTCCAGCGTAAGCACGCCGTCGGTGACGGGCAGCGCTCGCTGGCAAAGCCACCATCCAGTTACAGGAATCGCGAGAATAAGAAGCGCAAAAACGACAATAAGAATTCTAAGCACTATGCCACCATCTGTGGAGCCAGCATCGTAGAGGAGCTGCAAGCTCCTTACAAGGGCGGAATATAACCCCCAACTATCCGGCACAATTATATTAGAAGCGGCTCCCAGTGAGCCACTAGAACTGTTGGATATAGAGATGGATATAGTCCGATGCCCGCTCTCATTCGGTGGGTTGAACTCTATGACTTCAAATAATCGGTGACGAAGCCCTTTACTTTTGTAAACTCCTCATTGAGCGCGCTGAGAATGGCTTCGGTGGGTTCCCAAGCAGCGCGCTTGGCTGCCTGTTCGATTTCCAGGCTGAGGCGCGTCAAATTGTCAGCACATAAAACGGCGGACAGCCCCTTGAGCTGGTGGGCCGTGGCTGCCAATTCTCGGTCGGAGCGCGAATCAATTTGTTCGCGCAGTAATGTCAAGAGTTCCGTCGCTTCGCCTAGGAACATCTTGAGAATGTCGTGAAGATCATCGTCTCCATAAAGTTTTCTCAACTCATTGAGATTAATCGGGATATTCTCGCCGTCATTTCTTCCCTGATTTTGGGTGAAATTGGCGCCGTCATCTGTTGACATTGTTGGTTGCTCCGGGGTCGCCTTCATCTCAGTGACATTTGCATTAAGAGCTAATGGAATCCAAGACGCAATCACCCGTCTGAGTTGTTCTTGCCCGACCGGCTTGCTCAAATAGTCATCCATGCCCGATCTCAGGCAGCGCTCGCGGTCCGAGGGCATCGCCCCGGCCGTCATTGCCACAATGGGAACGCGCCCGCCTGCCGTTTCCTCTAACTTGCGAATAAAAATCGTCGCTTCATATCCGTCCATTTCGGGCATCTGGCAATCCATAAAAATAGCATCGAACTTGCCGCCGTCCTGCCGCTCGAATTCAGTGACGGCTTCTTGGCCGTTGGACACAATCACCACATCCAGCCCGAATTTGCGCAATTGCCGCTCCGCCAATTGCTGCAAGACAGGATTGTCCTCCGCCAAAAGAACGCGCCACTTGTTGTTTTTCACATCGATGGGGGGGTCTAAGCGCGTGTGACCTAGATAAATCAGATCGTCGACGACGCTCTCAATGCCTGCATCTCCACCCTGCGGCATGGAAAGAATTTCTTGACCGCGAAAGCCAGGTTTCAAAACAACTTCAAGCAAATGCGCGCGCCGCAGCGGCTTCACGAGGCAGGCCGCCACGCCGTCACCCACCGCCTTTTCCATGTTCTCTTTCTCGTCGAACGAAGCGACCAGCACCACACGTCCTGCGCTTGCTGCATGAGATTCGGCAATCTTTCGCGACAGCTCGAAGCCGTCAAAACAGTCTTGCGAGGCATCCACTATCGTCACCGTATATTTGCCGTCACCTTCGGCGGCGGACAGGATTTCGAGCGCTTCTTTCGGACCGGCGGCTTCAGTCACTCTAATGCCGGCGCTGTTTAAATAAGAAGCGATGATGCTGCGCGACGATGCGGAATGATCGACGATCAGAACGCCGAAAGGAACGACCACTTGCAGTTGTTCCGCGCGCATATCAGGCTGCGCCGGCCATTTTTCTCTTTCGAGCGGAACGGTAAACCAGAATGTCGAGCCCTTCTTCTCCTCGCTGCTGACGCCGATTTCGCCGCCCATCATTTCGACGAGGCGTTTGCTGATCGACAAACCCAATCCGGTGCCGCCATATTTTCGCGTGGTGGAACCGTCGGCTTGCGCGAACGGTTGAAACAATCTTTTTCTCGCCGCTTCGGACAAGCCGATTCCGGTGTCCGACACCTGAAACAAGATGACGACGCGCTCTTCGGTCTCTCTGAATTTGGTGGCTTTGACGATCACTTCGCCGGTTTCGGTAAATTTAATCGCGTTGCTGGCCAGATTGAGCAGCACCTGACGCAAGCGCACCGGATCGCCTTTGACAAATTGCGGGATGGACGGATCGCAGTAAGTCATGAGCGCAAGCCGCCGGCGGCGCGCCGATGACGCCAACCAGTCCGCGCACCCTTCGACAATCGAGCGCACGTTCAAGTCGATCACTTCCAATTCCAGTCGGCCCGCTTCCATTTTCGAGAAGTCGAGAATGTCATTGATGATGGTCAAAAGTGATTGCGCAGACTCATTGACGATTTTGACAAAACTGACCTGCTCGTTAGAGAGCGCAGTATCCATGAGCAATTCGGTCATGCCGAGAACAGCGGATATCGGCGTGCGAACCTCGTGCGAAATGTTGGCGACGAATTCTGATTTGAGCTTTGACGCTTCCAGTGCTTCGTCGTATGCAAGTTCGAGCTTGTGCGTGAGTATCTCCAACTCCTGGTTGACGGCCGCAAGAATGCTGACGCGTTGCGCAAGATCGTCATTGAGCTGGCGCACTTTGTCTTCCGCCGCCTTTAAATCGCTGATGTCCATCAGAAGACCGTTCCACAGCACGTCTTTGCCTTCGATTACTTCGGGCGTGGACGTGCATTGCAACCACTTTGTCTGCTGTCCGGTCAAAACTCGAAACTCGAATTTGAAAACAGAAAGTGCCTGCGCGGATTTCTCAATCGCAATATTGAGCGGTTCGCGGTCGTCCGGATGTATGTTGACAAATGCGAGACTGGAATCTTTCTCGATCTCGTGGCGTTCGTAGCCGAGAATAGCGTGGCAACTCTCGCTTACATAAGGAAAGTGATACGAGCCGTCGCTGTTTTTGCGCAGGAATTGGTAGACGATGCCCGGCAGGTGTCGAGCGACTATATTGATGCGACCGCTGACGTCTTCCAGTTGCGCCTCAGTTTTGCGTCGCTCAGTTATGTCGTGCGCGACCGCGTAGATTACGCCCTTTTCGACATCGGCAGAGGCGCTCCACATCAGCCATTTGACAGTTCCTTCTTTGGCGACGAAGCGGTTCTCGAAAAAGTGCACATGCTTGCCGTGTGTCAAATGTACAGCTTGAGCAAGCGTTGCCTCCCTGTCCTCTTCGAAAACAAATTCCAAATATGGACGCGACTTCAGCTCTTCAATCGAATAGCCGAGCACGTTTGACCATTCCGGATTGAGCTGCTTGAAATAGCCGTCAAAGCCCGCGATAATGAACAATTCGAGCGAGAGTTGGAAAAAGATATTCGCTTCGGTCAATTCGCGTGTGCGCTCTTCGACTTTCGATTCAAGCTCGGCATGCGCAGCCAGCAAATGTTCTTCCGCGCGCTTTCTGTCGGTGACGTCCTGGCTGAAAACCATTACGCCGCAAATAGTTCCATCCTTGTCTCTAAGCGGGATCTTGTC
>JADYYD010000460.1 GCA_020853845.1 Candidatus Melainabacteria bacterium | reverse complement strand
TCTTGCCGTCCAGCCTGTCCAGTTTGGCATCGAAGAAAGAAACCCATGCACCACCAATGGTGATGCATGCGTCATCGTAGATGACCTTACTATGCGACTTTTTTCCAAACCGCTTATCTCTTATAGGCTATAGTGTAGCTACCCCAAAAAGTTTGTTCGCAAGAGCGCCGTCAAACAGCGGCGCTCTTGCAAATCATTGCGGGCAGACTCAGTTTGAATTCCGTAGAGCGGCTTAAGGCCTGAAGTCCGTTATCGCTCGACGGAGCCGGAAAAGGCTGTTTTCATGCCACCTCGCGTCGCCAGTGCAACACTATGGCGGGCACAGCCTCGAATGTTTCTCCTGTGTAGATCAGTGTGTGCGTCTCTCTAGTGATGTTCAACGTACCGCCCTGCCCTACCGTCCTCTTAAAACCGATCAAGACTTCGTCGCCAATGTTGAAACGGGCAAGCAAAGTTTGACAATGCGTTAGCCCCTCGGCGCCAAAGTGCCTTTGACCGGAGAGAATGATGTTCTTGGGATTGACGTGATAGTAAACTTCGGTGATGCCGCTGTTTACTTTGTTCTGGCTGTGCCACCAGCAGCGTGGATCGAGAAGAACGAGAGCCTGCTTGCTCGCCGGTTCGCATTTGGCTGTTTCTTTCGACTCCGGAAGCAGCTCGACCTTTCCGTCGGACAGCTTGAGGGCTGCCCGGCTGATGCTCAAAGGATATTTATCCACTGGTGCTTTGCATTCAGCAAGGAGTGATTCGGTCACAAGCGCTGGTGTCGCGCAATCGCCGATGTTGATTGCCGCGGCGCCATTGCTATCATCCACATCAATGTGGTGCTTCACGTGCCCGTTTCCAAATATGGTAAATAGTTTCGCCATGGCTTAATCCTTTCTGGATTATCCGTTCTGGATTATCTTTGATTGATGTTTTTTGCCTTTTGCTACATAGCGATTATGAAGATGAGACATAGAACTAGCCAAAACATTATGAAAAGCAACATGGTCTGGATCCTTTCTCTTCGTGACTCTACGACGTCAGTCCATTGATTTTAGACAGCGAGCAGAGTAGCGAACTTAGAAAACAAACTTTCTTCTAAAACCTGATTCCATCAAGCCAAATCTTTCTGCCGAGCATGAACATACCGGCAATAAAGGCGATGACGCCGATAGCTGAGTAACCCGCGGACGCCAAAAGCAGGCCGGCTGTCGCATATGCCGTCATGAAACCGGCGGCCCGAAAGATGATTTCCCAATTGCCTTTGAGGTAAAACAGCGAACGTGTTCGGAGCAGCATTGTTGCTGCAGTTAAGATGAGCACGGACAAAATAATTTCAAGTAACATGGTTGTTTCCCTTTCTGTTGTTTTAAAAGCAGTTGTCTTCCGGAGACTGACAGCGCACATTTGTAAAACGGACGAAGGCGGAGCCGGCATTACCGGCGGTGCAATTTTGCGCGGCTCCAAACCCAAGTTGACCGACCGCAAATTCTCGATTGCGGTACGGGCACTTGCGGTGGTGCAATGCCTCGCAACTATCGCGAGTTAAAACGTATTGTCAAAAGAGGCGGACGATAATTTTGTCGCGCAGGTACCTTGTCACAGTGAAATTAGCTGAGTGGAAGTTAAGTGCTTATCACACTAAAGAACTCAGGAGAACAATGCAACAAGCTGGAATTTTAGCCGGTGTGTTGTTGAATGGCTTCAGGTGCGAGTCTCGGAGCCAGGCGTAGCTTCCAGTCGTCTGGTTCGGACGATCGCGGGCGGAAAGTAATCTTGTGCGCTTGCGCCAGCCCTTATGCAGCATTTTTGTAGATGCCTGGAACCGAAAACCGGTTCTATTTCTGCTTTTACAGGATCGCAGCCGGCCGGTGAGCCGGACGCCCCTTCGCGATGGCATGCTTGTTTCGGGCAGTCCACGCTGAGATCAAAACGTGGCATGGAGAAACGTAGCCGAGATCAAAGCGTGGCATGGAGAAACGAACGTACCATCGCCGGTCTCGAAAATTACAGCAGAGCATGCCACCGGCTGTAGTTGCGTATCGTGCCACGCATGGCCGGTTGAGCTGCGCATAGCTATAAAACTGATAATCATTCGAAATCGCCTGGCCAGCCGATCTCCAGGCGTGAAACAAGTTGCCCGAAAGTTTGGATTTCACTAGGGTACTGATAAGTCTTTCATAGCACTCTAAGAAAAAGAACCAGGAGCAAGTCACATACAAGCCGTCAAACGCATTCCAGACAAACAGACTCACTTCAAAAAGACACGTCACACGTGTTCGGCGGGAGCCAAATGCTGGTCCTGAACAAAGGAGAGCTTCGATCCCGTTGTCGAATCTGTTTTTCAACAATAGGAGGGCATCATCATGGAAGGGCTGTTCGGTTTAATCGTGATTCTAGGAATTACCTTTCTTGCATGGCATGGAGGCCTTATCCTTCTGTGCGGATTTTTTTGGCTCCTCTCGATTGCTTCTTCAGTTTTGAAGGCAGACTAAAGGAGGCGGTTTTCGACAGTCCATACGTGCAAGCGGTTGGGCCAGCTTGAAGCAAGACCTTATCAAATAGAAAAGGAGAACTAAATGGAACAGCAGAATTACCCGATTACAACAATGCCGCCAGCAGTTGCGACAGACCACGCAACACCGCCAACACCAACACCAACGCCAACGCCAACACCAACACCATCGACACCACGGACACCACCGGTGACCTGGAGATTGATCTTGATCTGTCTGGTGGTAAGCGCGGCCAGTGCCGTGATTTCGTCCTATTTGACCATCGAGCGCGTTTCCCCCCGCATGCGCAGCCAGGACTCGAGCCAGGCGGCACAGGAAGCCGAGGCACTGCGCAACGACTGGCGCCAGCAGTATGAGCAGTCCATTGCGGAACGTTCCGCACTGGAGGCCAAGGTGGAGAAGCTGAATGCCCAGGTGGACAAACTCGCCAAGGCCATAAAGCAAACCGAGACACTGTTAGCCGCCACCCAGGCGAAAACCACAACCTATGCGGAAATAAAGGAGACTCTCAACCATGCGACCAAAACAGACGATGGGCTGCGGGCAGAAGCTAGCCGTATCATTGGCGATCTTGGCGTCAGCCGCATTCGCATTCGCGAATGAAGGGCATGCCGGGGAAGTAGCCATGGAGCGACAGGAGTTTGTGAACCTGTTGGCTAATGTGCAGTTGCAGAAGGAACGACTGGCTAACGCGGACCAGCAGATCGGTTTGTACAAGAAGCTCGACACCGACCAGAAACGCCTCCTGGTGGTGCACAAGGACCGCATAAAGGAACTGGAAAGCTACATTGCCTCCGCCGACAAGCTAATTGCGGATTTCAAAACAACCATGGAGCAAACCGAGCTGGTGCTTGAAGAATCCGACAAGAATCTGAAGTTCGAAAAGCGCCTGAGCCGGTACAAGACTGAATTTATTGTGGGCGGGGTGCTTGTCTGGTTGTTGTGGTAATCAATTTTCAATCTTTGAGAACACCTTCAAATGGAGGACAAAATGAAACTGTTTCTTGCCTATGCCATAGGCCTGACATACACAGGGACTGCAACCGTTGCAATTGGAGTGGTTTATGGTTGGGGAGCCTTGCTTCTATCCATACCGGCAGGAGCGATTGTAATCATGGCGCTCGTAGAAAATAGTCGCCGCTCCCACTATCTGTGAGGGGTTAGATAGTTTTACTTGAATCGGTTGTAGTGTCGGACTACCACAATCACACGACCGGCCCGGGTTCTGGCCGGCCGCTTTCACAGGCTTGTTTTCACAAGCCCAAAGTTTTGAGGAGCTCAACAATGGAACTCTTTAGCAGTGCGGCTCTGGCTGCAGGTGCCCTGCCGGGCATCCTGGCCATGGTAGCCGGTATCGCTTTCTTGATCTTCATCCACGAGCTAGGCCACTGGCTGATCGCGCGCATGTTTGGATTTAAGACACCAATATTCTCTATCGGTTTTGGCAAGCGCGAGCATTCGCTTGTGCTCGGCACATTCTGGCAAACCGAATTTCGCCTCAGCCCGATTCCACTCGGCGGTTACGTTTCGATTCCAGAGCTGCAGGACGAGAGCGCCGCGCTCGAATCCGCCCAACAGCCGGGACGAGATCTGCCGAAGTTCAAAGTATTCCCTGTTTGGAAGCGAATTTCGGTGGCGGTCGCCGGCGTGGTGATGAACATCATCTTTGCAGTATTCGCGATTGCAGCGCTTTTCACCTTCATCGGCAAACCATCTATCGAAGTGAATTCCACTTCGATCGCCAACCTGAGCACACAGATCACCATAGGCCGCGACGCTGGGCTTTTAGTCGGTGATAAGTTTATTTCGGTCGATGGTCGGGCTGTCAAAACTCCAAGCGATCTTATAGCGGCTCTTCGTGGTCACAGGGGCAAGTCCGTTGAATTAGTCGTGAGCCGGCTGGGCGAAAACATCACTGTCACCATCACTCCAAACCAGGATGGTCAAACCGGCATCGATGTCGCCGCCGACGCGGTTAGAAAGTACACTCCGATTGGCGCCGTCCAAGCGTTGCGCGAGGGTGCCACCACATCTGCTACCACTATGATTGATATGTTTCGAGGCATCGGCATGATGCTGGGTCAGGTGGAACCACCGCCAAATCTGCCGTCCGGCGCTACCGATGTGCACGGTATTGTAGGCATTGTCTCGATCGGTCAGCAGGCTTTCGATGAGGGCGCGTTTGCTTTCGTCTGGCTTCTTTCGATGATTTCGCTCAATCTGGCGATCATGAACATCCTGCCCTTCCCGCCTCTGGACGGCGGCCACGTGTTGTTCTACTCGATCGAGGGGATTTTCGGCAAGCCGCTTCCAGTCGGCATACGCACGAAGCTCACGCAAATTTTCTTCCTGCTGTTCGTGCTTCTGATGTTCTACGGCTTGTTCAACGATATCTTCAATCCGATCAGGCTTGGGTAGCCGGTTTCCCGCCTGAAGGCTGTTTGTGAACATCGATGAAATCAATAGCAGGGAAGTTATGAAAGGAAATCCGTATGGACATCTTTATGGACATCTTTATGGATCCGACTCTGATTGGAGCGCTGATAACTCTTACAGCGCTTGAAATAATTCTCGGAATCGACAACATCGTTTTCATCTCTATTCTGGCGGGCAAGTTGCCGGTGCACCAGCAAGGCAAGGCGCGAAAGATCGGTCTTGTCGCGGCAATGATGACGCGCATCGCACTATTGTTCTCGCTTTCCTTCATCATGTCTTTGACTGCGCCCGTGTTTTCGGTGCCTGTTCTCGATCATGCTGTTTCAGTCCGTGACTTGATTCTATTGCTCGGTGGTCTTTTCTTGCTCTACAAGAGCGTCAAAGAGATCCACGAGAAGGTTGAAGGTGACACCGCCGAAAACGAGCGAAGCATGAAAGTAAGAACAACCATGGCGGCGACGATCGTGCAGATCATGCTCATCGACATCGTTTTCAGTCTCGACTCGGTAATTACCGCGGTCGGTATGGTGAACAACCTGCCCGTAATGGTTGCCGCCATACTCATCTCGGTCGGCATCATGATGCTTGCTTCCGGCGCGGTGAGCGATTTCATCGCCCGTCATCCGTCAATCAAGCTCCTGGCGCTGTCATTCCTTCTGCTCATTGGGGTCCTCCTCGTCGCGGAAGGCTGCGGGCTAAACGTGCCAAAGGGCTATGTGTATTTCGCGATGGGCTTCTCTTTCCTTGTTCAGATGCTCAATATCCGAATGTCGAGGAAAGCGAAAGAAGCCACCCAAGAACAAGTAAACGATTCCGACAGATAGATCCACGACTGTGCGGGAACCTTCAGGGTTCTCGCTCTTCGATTTTTTCGGAATGGATCTTGATTTTTTATTGCAGCACTTTTATTGCCCTCGGGGCCTGCCGGCATGCAATTGACCGCGCGGCACAGGGTAGCAGAAATTTCAATTGTCAACGAATATCGAAAGTGACAGAAATGAATCTGAAAAAGCACATAATACCTATGCTTTTCCTGGTTGGAATAGCAGTTATATCGATTTTTTATAGCGTGAGCCAGCTAAACTCACGCTTCTCCAATGAGGGGCAATCCAGCGAGTCCGCCGATGTCAAATCTCCTCCCCTCAGCGAAAGGCGGGTCGTAGCCGGTGGCACCGCTAAGGTTGTCGTCCAAGAGCCTGTTACCGGCAAACCGATAGAGATAACCATCAAGGACGAGCGCCCCAGGCAGGATGTCGAGAATGGCTCCGGTAATACATCCTCGGCGCAGAAGACTGTTTTTACGACCATCTTCGACACTCTGTCTGGGATTCTCTGGACTCTCACCAAATGGACTCTGGGCATTATCGCCATTTACCTGATGGTTGCTTTGATTAAGGGTCGTGGAAGATTGGGAGCCTTCAATCAGACTTCGCATCCTGGTGGACAAGCCGGCGCAAGCGGTCCGGAAGCTGCCAACAAAGTCTTTGGGCAGTGGATAGACCCTAAAGACATTAAAGGCAACGGCTTCGCCGACGTTGCCGGTGTGCCGGAAGCAATCGGGCAGATGCAAAAAGTTCAGCGGAAGATTCGCGAGCAGGCTCAAGTCGTAGAGCAAATTCTTCTTGAGGAAGAGAAAAAGACCGGCAACAAGAAAGCAACCGCCCCCGGTATCATAGATAGACTTCAATCAACGACCAAGAAGTCTAAGTTTGGTGGCAAGGTACCGCAGTGCGTTCTTTTGGAAGGACCTCCCGGAACAGGTAAGACCCTGTTGGTGACTGCTCTGGCGAAGGAATGCAATGTTCCGGTTTTCGTGATTGCCGGTTCGGACTTCGTAGAGATGTTTGTCGGACTTGGTGCCAGTCGGGTCAGGGATATGTTCGCTGCCGCCAGGGCAAAGAGACCATGCATCGTTTTCATCGACGAGCTTGATGCTGTTGGTCGGGCGCGCTCCAATAGTGCCACGTCCAATCCGGAAGCAGATCAAACATTGAACCAGATATTGGTTGAATTGCAGGGGTTGAACACAGGCAACCAAAACTTCGCTCTCTGGATTTTTGGTGCTACCAACCGAGTTGACATTCTCGATCCGGCACTTTTGCGTCCGGGACGATTCACCTGGAAAATCAAGGTCGATCCGCCAAACATAGTTGGCCGCAAAGCGATCTTGAAAGTGCATTGCGATAAACGCGAAGTTCCACTGGACGATAGCGTGAACTTTCATGCCGTTGCCAGTGTCTTAGGTGGTCTTACCGGGGCCGACTTGGAAAACGTGGTCAACGAAACCGCATTGTATGCCGATGAACTAGCCGAGGCTGAAGCCGCAAAGCTGAGAGCGCGGGGTGGTGTATCGGAAGATGACATCAAAGCCCGGGTCAAGTCGAGCATCAGTCAGGAAGACTTCTTCGAGGGACTCTTGCGACATCTCATGGGTGTCAAGCGAGATGTTGCTTTGACGTTTGATGAGATCTTCAATACAGTCGTTCATGAGGTCGGTCATGCGCTGGGAAACGCTTATGAAGAAGCGCATGGCAGAACCAACGACAAAGTGCGTTTTATCGCCGTCGAGCCTCGCGGCCGCACTGGTGGTTTGACCTTCAAAACACCGGCGAGAGATGCCTTCACCCACACTCTTCAACATGTGGATGCCGATGCCGTTTGTGGATTCGGCGGTAGTGCCGCTCAGCTCGTTTTTCTCGACACCAAAGATTCAGGTACGGACAACGATTTCGAAGTTGTGTCAGCGATTATCTATCGGGCGATCGCGCGTTGGTACGCCTCTGATAAGCTTGGACCGATCTCTTTGGGACAACGTGGCATGACCAATTCCACTGAGATGGGCGCGGCACAAAAGGACTTGATCGACTCCGAGTGCAACCTCAAAACGAAAGTTCTGTATGCCAGAAGCTGGTGGATAATGAATCTCTTTATCCGCTCAGAAAGCATCTGGACGATGTTTTGGGAATTGCTCGAACGCAAGATCATGCGCGAAGACCGCTTTGCCGAGTTATTCGCTCAAGCGATGAAGGAAGTCGAAGCTCACCCTGAGTGGAACAAAGTCAATCTGGACGAGCTGACCGAGACGGTTAAGCAAGGTCCATACACCTGGGCGCCGCAGCCTCTGGATAGTGAAACTCGTGCTTACCTGACTGCGCGCATTGAGGAATTGCACAAGCGCTATGCGGCGCTTGGCGAAGACAACAACCAACCAATATAAGGAGGAAGGAGGTGGCAGGATGGCTAATACAAATTGCGACAATCATGCCGCCGAGATTTTCATGGATTCGCACCTGCCGTTATTCGAGAGTGTTCTTACCAACGCAGCACGCGATGAAGCGCGCTGGAACCGCAGAGTCGAGACCTTCGAAACCCTGGGGCTTCTCGATTTCCAAACGGATTCAGGGCTAAAACTCAAGTCTGTGTTGGACCAGTTCGCTGACGAGCAAAAGGGGGAGCGAGTTTATGTCCTGCCGGCCAAAGAGCTAGATCAACCGATTCTCAAGCGTCGGCTGATGCGCAAGCTCAAGGTCCACCGCCCCAGCCGGTGGACGCGTCACCGTCTTCGACTTGACCGCGACCAGATTTCTGACGATAAGTACAGGCGGGAAATCGCCAAGGTTCTTACCTACAAGTGGGCGCTCAGCCTTGAGTTGGGGAACCCGGGCGACCTGCAGACGATGAAGCTTTTGATGTTCACGAAGCTCATGGACGTGCCTGCATTAGAACAATGCCTCGATACGTTCCGGCTCAACGACCTCCGCGCAGAGAGCATTAACTTCTTGCTTTT
Source organism: Candidatus Melainabacteria bacterium (assembly GCA_020853845.1). Lineage (GTDB taxonomy): Bacteria > Cyanobacteriota > Vampirovibrionia > Obscuribacterales > Obscuribacteraceae > QKMZ01. The sequence goes on along the minus strand of JADYYD010000460.1, from coordinate 5,383 downwards.
GCGCCGTTTAACTGACGAGCTGCTTGACGGAAACGACAAGTTGCAGGCTCGTTTGAGCCTTGCCGGGTCAAAGATGGCGCTTGTGCAAGAGAAGGCCGTCGAAAAGATTCAAGTTCATCGCCAGAAGATTCTGCCTGAGTTCAAGGTCGCCCAGGGCGACATTCTGGCTCAAACGTATGGGGAGTTCGATGCGGCCATCGCCGCCAACCGCGAGCGTGCCGCAGTCGACGACGCTCTCTACGCCAGGACTCTTGCCGAGCGCGCTCAAAGAGATAGCGAGGATCCCGAAGAGAGATTCAGGCGAGCTGTCGACCGCAGGCTGTCCATCCGTAAGGCTGCCGCCAAAAGGTGGGCTCGCATGTTGCGGCGCCGTCATCCGGCCGCGTTTTTCTTCTGGGCCGCTTCCCGTCTCACTCTTCTGGCTGCACCAATCTTGCTTGCGTTCCATCTCAAAGTGGGGATAGATGGTGTCACGCTCGTGAATTCGATCTGCCGGTTTTTGAACTGGCAGTGTTGAACTCGTACAGGCTTCGGGCTCATGAAAGTCTTGTTCGAGTGGCTAAAGCGTAAACGGCAATGCCGGCTCGAACACCTGTGGAGGGGCTTATATACAGCCCCTTCACAGCAAGTCTTGCCAAGCAATTACCAACCAATCAATGAAAAAGAGAAATGGAAAACACATCATGGCACCAAATTTCAAAAAGGAAGAAGTGGCCAGGAGTGCCAGAGCCAAGGAAGATCTCTGGTTTCTCCAGCACGAAGCTGAATTGCTCCAGGCCGCCCAGGATAGACAAGCCAGACAATCTAAAAACGGGCAAGAGCAATTCAATCGTGTTGAAACGAAATAGACGGTTCATCTGTTTTACAACGCCCCCGGGCTGAAAGAACAGTCGCTTCTGACGGCATGATCGATGCGTTTCTTGCGCACATTTTTTTAGCTTTCGTTGACAAGAGGGGCGGCAGTCTATCTGCCGGAACACTCTTACTGAGAAGGAGTTGAATCATGAGCACATCAAAAACAAGGTGCACGAAAGATCCTCCGCAAACGATACGACCATTGGGAATTTTATCCGCGGTCAATAACCACGAGAAAAGCCTTCTGTATGGGGCACCAGTTGCCCTCAAGAATAATGCGAAAACCTTGCGATTGTTGAAGTCCTTAAGTGGTCACAGCATCTGCACACCGGGCATTGCTGTCATTCATCTGGGCGACAATCAGGATGACAAAGTTTATCGAAGTGAGATCATCAAGCAAGCCGGATGGATTGGCATGCCGGTGTATGTTCACGGACTGGACGCTGGAGCCAGCCAGGCGGATGTAGAAAAGCTCATTGGTGTTCTGAATAAGAAGCCTGAAGTGAGTGGCATTCTCGTCCAGACGATGCATGATAAAGCTTTGCGCAGAGTTGCGCATGAGTGCTTGGATCCTGGAAAAGACCCGGAAGGGGTTACTGCATATCACAGGCAGAAGCTCGTCTATGCAGAAGCTGAAATCATGCCATGCACACCCGCGGCAATTCGGCTTCTTATAAAGGAAGCTCTAAGTGACGAAGAGTGCAAAGGCGACTTAAGCGGCAAGACAGTTGCAATAGTAAATTGCAGCCCCGTCATCGGTCTTCCTCTCTCTCAGATGCTTGCCAACGACGGAGCTACGGTTACTCTGTGCAATCAAAAGACAAAAGACTTGCCGAAGCACACCCGTGACAAAGATGTCCTGGTTGCTGCCGTCGGCGCTACGGACATCATCCAGAGGCGTCATGTCGGCAAAGGGCAGATTGTCATAGATGCTGCCATAGTGCGCAGCAATTACCAAGTAACCGGCTGCGTTGCCATCGAGAAAGTCATCGACAAGGTATCGAAGATAACGCCGGTGCCTGGTGGTGTGGGACCTGTAACGACATCCATTCTTTTGGACAATACAGTCAGGCTTTTTGCCAAAGCGTTAGGGCTGCGCAGCGAAGATTTGGAACATGAAAGCCTTCCGCCCGGCAAACTGCGTCGAGATAATTTTGTCGCGGCATGAGTAATTTACAAACTCTCATCACCATTGAATTGATCGGCGATGCCGATCGGAAAGGCCAAAATGAAACACGATGTCTATTCGAGAAAAGCCCTGCAAGAGTTACTTTGTGCCAAAGCGGCTTCTAATTTGAAACATCTGGCGCAACAAGGAATGAATCCCGATCCCCGGCTGATGGCGGCTGTCGAAGCCAAGCTTGCCTATCTTCAAGGACGCATGCCGGCTGAGCGGTTAAAAGAATTTTTCGAGGCGGCCGAGATAGTCAGGTTGAAGGCGTTGGCCGTCTTGAAGATTCCAGTATTGGTGGACAAGCACAAGGCAAGAATAATGTACTACGCCGCCGAAGCCGCTGTTTGTGCTGCCTCTAACGAGAACGGACCGGACGTTGACGATCCGGTTATTGAAGAGATGCTCGAGCGGTTTCTGGCTGCCGGAAAACATTGAATAAACGTCCATAGGTGTCATCTTTGTTATCGAAAAATGAAAGGGGAATCAAAATGCTTAACCCTAATAATGGTCTGGGAACCTTAACGCTGGTTTTGGCGGCCGTGCTCGGAATCGCATTAATAGAGCTGTTCTTCTGAAGACGAAGGACGGTTCAGTTCAAGCGGATATCAGCTCCATAGCCAAGAACCGGGTGTGAAAGCGCGCACCGATGGTGGTGGCGGAATTTCGCGCTTGGGATGATAAAACAATGCCCGAAGAATCGGGCGCAAGACAAGAAAGGATTATTATGTTGATCCCAGTTATAGCAATGTGGATTATTGTTTTTGCCGTCATAATCGGGCTTGGCCGGATGGTGGCAGGACGCAGTCTGCGCCGGCTCGAGATGTTGATCGATCAGGTGCGTCCTCTGTGCCAACACCCGGATGCTCAACCGGAGGCTTTTGCGGCGCTGATTATGGCTGAGAAAGAGCACCAGTTGCTCAAAGGCTCATATCACGAAGATCTAATCAGGCGATCGGATGCAGCCTACTCAGCGCTTCAGATTGCCGCGAAGGCAGCCGGTGCCGCGGTGCTCGACGGGGAGTCCAGTCATGCGGAAAAGAAAACGTTTTCCCCTGGACTCGAAGGCGTCGTCGCCTTTGAGACAGCTATCGGACAGGTCTTTGGCGAAGAAGGAAAGCTCATTTATCGAGGTTTCGACGCTTGTGACCTGGCTGTCAAAGAGAGCATCGAGTCTGTCTGGCTGCTCTTGCGTGACGGCAAGCCACCCGATCGGGCAACTCTGAGGTCCTTCAGAGAACAAGTCGAAAAGGCAGGCGCTCTTTCTAGAGACGAAATCAAGATCGTCAAGCAGTTGCGCGGCGGTCAACCGCTCTCGGCTGTGAGAACCGCAATCTCGGCGGTCGCCAACAAGCGTGGCTACAAGCCCTGGCTCAACCGGGATTTCACCGAGATCGACAGCGAAATCATGGCGCTGACTGCCATCGTTCCTTCCGTTGTTGAAATCATTCATACAGGCAAGGCGCCGATCAAGAAGCCCGGCAACACAGGCTACGCGGAGCGGTACCTGTGGGGCGTTCTTGGTTGCAAGCCGACCGCGCTCCATACTAGCGCCATCGAAACCTACATGATTCTGACTATGGATCATGGTTCTAACGCATCGACGTTCAGCGGCAGAGTCACTGTTTCGACCGGTGCTGACGCCGGTGCGGCGCTGACTGCTGCTATCGCCACACTTTCCGGTCCGCTGCATGGCGGCGCACCAGGTCCGGTTTTGGACATGCTTGAGGCTATCGGCAGCAAGGAGTGCGCGGAGCCTTGGGTAAAGGAACAACTGGACAATGGTCGCAAGCTCATGGGTTTCGGCCACCGCGTCTATCGCACCGAAGACCCGCGTGCTCGCACGCTGCGCAATGTTGCCGAAAAGCTGGACAGCCCTCGCACTGAGTTGGCGCGCACGGTCGAACTGACAATTCTTGCTGCCCTTGAAGAAAGGCAGAAAGCCAAGGCGGCTCGCCTCGGTACCGGCGTTCGCACGCTGCGCGTCAACGTCGAATTCTGGACGGCGGTCGTGCTGGATCAAGTTGGTATTCCGCGTAACCTTTTCAGCTCAACGTTTTGCGCCAGTCGCATGATTGGTTGGGGCGAACAGATCCGCGAGCAGATCCGCAACAACAAACTCTACCGCCCGCTTTCAAGATACATCGAGCCGGCTAAGTTCCTTCCATAATTTGCATGTGAGGATTTCAATGAAAAGAATCACTGCGCTAACGCTCCTTTTGCTATCGGCAGTGTTAGCAGGCTGCGGCCAATCGGAAGACTTGCGGCCAATTACTCTCACCAAGCTCCCCAAAGAACGCATAGTGCTTCGCCCTGCCGAAAGCGGTGAAGACAGACGCCTTGTTGCATGGTCGGATGACGGCAGCCGGAAGGTGCGCGAGATCGTCGATTACAAAGACGGGTCCCTGGCAATAATTACTTACGGTGCCAGCGGTTCCATCGCCGAAATGAAAGAGTTTTTCTCACAAGCTCAAGGTCGTCGTCTGCGTCGATACACGATAATGTCGGCTGACGGCAAAACACCCCGGAGCGACCTGGCTTACACTCCTGAGGGTGTCCTGGAGCGCACCGGGCGGTTGCTGGACGATGGAAGCTTCGAGATAGTCGTCTTCTTCGATGGACGCCACTTCGCAAGTCACCGGATTCTTGAGCGTGAAGGCAATCTTTGGCTCATCACTTCAGAAGAAGTGCGCAGCCAAGACAACCAATTGATTTCTTTATCAAAGCTCGATCGACAAAAGTCTCTTTTGATCACATCTCGCTTCGATAGTCAGGGTCGAGAAGTTTCTCGGGAAGCATGGAGCCGCGACAAACAGCAAGTAGAAGCCGATTATTTCGCAGCCGACAACACATCGGTCATTAAGAAGGTGAGGCAGGGCCGAATGGTAACTGAGGTCACCACTTTTAGAGCCGATGGAACCCGAAGTGAAATTAGACAATGGCGGCGACCACAAAATCTGACCGTGGAGAAGTTCGACTTGCGGGGAATGTTTCGTTTTCGCCAGTCGTGGATTCTTGAAGGAACTGGTTCTCGAGCAGAGAAGACTGCCGTCCTGACCTCCGTAGAGGAAATCTGGCAAACTCCGGGTGTGACTCGATTTTACTCTTTCGAAAATGGTGTTCTCAGGCGTCAAGTGATCAGTTATCGAGAGAACTATAAATTGGTGAAAACCGTTTTTGAAACCTATAGTGAAGACGGCAGACTGTTGCGCGAAGAGGTGCATGACGCCATGGGCAATGTGGTCGAGATTAACGAATTCGACAGCAAAGCCGCTCGACAGGGACAGGTGCCTGCGGAATACTTGCAATACGATCACGTCGCCGAACCTGATTTGATCGGTTCCCGCTCAAAGCCGG
>JADYYD010000459.1 GCA_020853845.1 Candidatus Melainabacteria bacterium | reverse complement strand
TCGCCCGAGCCGTCCTTAAGACGCCGTCCGGCTCTCAATCTCTCTCTTTCCGACTGCATCCTGGAAGGCATTTGCCCGGATTTCTTCTGAGTTTCCTTGCAGGTGGGACAAAGCCCAAAAATCTTGAACTGCGCATCGATGACTTCGAAATTATGCCGAGCACCAATCTTTTGACCGGCTTCCTCGAGGAAATGATCTTCGAATTCTATGGTCACATTGCAGCCGATGCAAATGATGTGTTGGTGCGGAAGCGTGTCCTGTTTCAGCTCGTAGTGCTTGTGACCTTCGGCAAAATCGAGTTCTCTCAAAAGTCCCAGAGACGACAACAGTTTGAGAGTGCGATAAGCAGTCGCCAGGCTAACGTTCGAGCCTTTCTCCAGAAGCAGCATGTGCAGTTCTTCGGCAGAAAGATGATGTCCGTGCGCCTGCTCTCTAAAAATTTGCAGAATAGTCTCGCGCTGCGTCGTGATGCGATGACCACGCTTGCGCAGGCTTTCAAAAACCGGATCGGCCGGACCTGATAGTTTGGCTTCTTCGCTCACAATTGGCAAGAATAACACTCTTGGCGGAAGTTAAGAAGTGGGTGTTACAGCTATTTTTAAGCCAGGGCTCGATGCGCTTTCAGCATCGGCTGCAAAAACTGTCCTGTATACGAGCCTTTCACCTGCGCAACCGTCTCGGGCGTACCCTCGGCAATCACCTCTCCACCGTACTCTCCGCCTTCCGGTCCAAGATCAATCAACCAGTCAGCCTGCTTGATGACGTCAAGATTGTGCTCGATGATAAGCACGGTATTGCCGCCATCCACTAACCTGTTCAAGACCTGCAGAAGTTTGTCAACATCAGCAAAAGAAAGACCGGTAGTCGGCTCGTCCAGAATATACAGCGTGCGTCCGGTCGAGCGTTTGGAAAGCTGCTCTGCCAGTTTTACTCTTTGAGCTTCGCCTCCCGACAGCGTAGTGGCGGGCTGACCGAGTTTGATGTAATCCAGACCGACATCCATCATCGTCGTCAACTTCGATACAGCCTTTGGAATATTGGCGAAAAATTCCAGCGCTTCCTCGACCGTCATTTCCAGAACGTCCGCAATCGAGCGCGATTTGAACTTCACCTCGAGAGTTTCGCGATTGTAGCGAGCCCCCTTGCAAACATCGCAAGTGACGAAAACGGACGGAAGGAAATTCATTTCGATCTCGTTCATCCCCTCTCCGCCGCAGGCTTCGCAACGTCCGCCTTTGACGTTGAAGGAGAAGCGTCCGGGCAGATAACCTCTGGCTTTCGCTTCGTTGGTCATGGAGAAAACTTCGCGAATAACATCGAATAGACCGGTGTAAGTGGCCGGGTTGGAACGCGGCGTGCGCCCGATTGGAGACTGATCGATATCGATGACTTTATCAATCGGCTCCAGCCCGTCTATTTTGGTGATGCCCGGCGGCTTGGCGACTGTGCCATGCAGGAAATGACGCATGTATTCATAGAGCAAATCATTGACGAGAGTCGACTTGCCCGATCCGCTGACGCCGGTGACTACAACGAATTTGCCCAGCGGCACATCGACATTTATACCTTTGAGATTGTTTTGACGAGCACCGACAATCTTCATCGAATGCCCATTGCCGTCGCGGCGTTTGCGCGGAACTTCGATTCGTTTGCGCCCGGACAGATAAGCTCCCGTCTTGGATGTTTCTGCACTGCAAATCGCATCCATGTCGCCCTCTGCTACGAGATATCCGCCGTGCACTCCGGCACCAGGGCCGATATCGATAATCCAGTCGGCCTGGCGAATAGTATCTTCGTCATGCTCGACCACAAGCAGAGTGTTGCCCAGATCGCGCAAATGTTTGAGCGTGGCGATGAGCCGATTATTGTCTCTTTGATGCAAACCCACGGACGGTTCATCAAGAACATAGAGAACGCCGGAAAGACCGGAGCCAATTTGGGTAGCCAGCCTGATACGCTGAGCTTCGCCACCGGAAAGAGTGTTGGCCTGCCTTTCCAGAGTCAGATAGTCGAGACCGACATCGGAAAGAAAACGCAGGCGCGAGCCGATCTCAATGAGAACCTGATGGGAAATGGTGCGGTTGCGGTCCGACAATTTCTCCGGCAATTCGCTGAAAAATTGAATCGCCTTCGCCACCGACAAACGGCAGACAGTGGCGATGGAGAGTCCACCGACTTTGACCGACAAACTTTCCTTGCGCAAACGAGCACCATCGCATTTGGTGCACGGCAATTGCGTCATGTAATTCTCGATTTCCTGCCGGACCCTGTCGGATTGAGACTCTTCATGACGGCGCTTGAGATTGTTGATGATGCCTTCGAAAGGCTTCTTGTACTCCCACATCTCGCGCGCATCATAAGACTCGTGTCGCAACTTGATACGCTCTTCGCCGGTTCCGTAGAGAATAATTTCCTGGTGCGCTTTTGACAATTCCGAAAAAGGCACGGTCATCGAGAATTTGAAGTGCTTAGCGACGGACTCCAGAATCTGCTCGTAATACGGATTGCTGGTTTTCGCCCAGGGATAAACAGCACCTTCGCGCAATGACTTTTTGGGATCGGGAACGACCAGACGAGGATTGACCTCGAATGTCGAGCCCAATCCATGGCAATCGGGACAGGCTCCGTATGGGCTGTTGAACGAGAATATGCGCGGCGAAATTTCCTGGAAGCTGACATTGCAATTGACGCAAGCCAGTTTTTCCGAAAAGAGCAGTTGCTTGTCGCCCATATCGACAAGCGCAATCGACTTGCCCCATTTGAGCGCAAGAGACAGTGAATCAGCCAGTCTTGACTGAATTGTAGGTCTGACGACCAGACGGTCGATCACCAATTCGATCGAATGTTTTTTGTTTTTATCCAGCTTGATCTCGTCTTCAAGCTGAAGTGTTTCGCCGTCGATGCGAATGCGCACAAATCCTTCTTTGCGCAGATCATCGAAAAGCGACTGATACTCACCTTTTCTGCCGCTGACCAGAGGCGCCAGAATTTGAATCTTCGTGCCCTCAGGCAAAGCCAAAACTTGATCGACAATTTGATCGATTGTTTGCGGATTGATCAAACTGTCGCATTCAGGACAATGCGGAATGCCTGTGCGAGCATACAAAAGACGCATGTAGTCATAAATTTCAGTGACTGTGCCGACAGTGGAGCGCGGGTTGTGGCTGGTCGATTTTTGATCTATGGATATCGCCGGCGACAAACCTTCGATGGCATCGACATCAGGCTTGTCCAATTGACCGAGAAACTGACGCGCATATGCCGACAACGACTCAACGTAACGTCTTTGCCCTTCGGCAAATATGGTGTCGAACGCCAGCGAAGATTTGCCGGAACCGCTCACCCCGGTCACAACGACGAGCTTGTTTTTCGGTATGTCTATGCCGATATTCTTGAGGTTGTGCTGCCTGGCGCCGCGAACCGTAATCTTGTCGCTCATATCGACTTTGCTTTTTTGACCAATTTGAATCCTGCCGTCAGTGAATGTAGCGCCTTCACTGTATATACTGCAAGTTAGGTTTTTAACTTTCAAATCGGCATTTTCTTCGCCCTTGCCGCCTTTGCCGGATTTGTCGGCACGGGTGCCGTTTTTGCCTTTAGTATCCTTTTTGTTTTTCGCCTTTTTCGCTGGTTTGTTCGCCGGCTTGTTCTCCAGCTTTCCGTTTGTTGCCATGATTCCTCGGATTTTAGATATATCCTGCATCACGCACGCCCACGTTCGGCGCGCGACAATGTCTTAATCGCGTTATTCAGATAAGAATGATAGCCGGTATTTCCGGCAGTCGCCATTGCATCGCACAGTGGGCGTTACAAGCCTTTGACGCTCGCAAACTAGCGCTTGGAGCCTTCGGCGCCTTTCTCTCCGGTTTGCTTGAGATCGCCTTTGATGTCGGTCTTGAGGTCGCTTTCGTCGACTTTAACAACCGGAAGAGTGGAATTGGTGCCATTCACAGTCGAGTAGTAACGCAGCGCCATAGTAACCACGCCGAAAGAAAGTCCAAGAAAGAGAGCAATCAGAAGAGACTTTACGACAAGTCCTGTAAACGTCGGCTTTTCTTCATAGCGAATTCGCGAATAGCGCGAGCCGCTCACGCGCGGATCGCCGGTTCCATAAGCACGAGCGCGAGTGTGAGAGGTGCGCATCGAATCGCGAGTATACTCTCGGCTTATCTCTACCGATTCCTTGCGGAGCGATGCCGGCATGTTGTCCTGAGAGCGGCGCGCCGAGCGCATGTCCTGATTTCTCATATGTTCAGGATCGAAACTTTGCCATTCGCCCGAAGTCTGCGCTGCGGCAGGCGGCATATTGGGCGCAGCGGCATTGGGCGCCTGAGCATGCGGCTGAAACGGCTGATTGGTCTGATAGTCCTGCATCGTCACTTCAGCGAAATCTCTCGCCTTAGGCATGGTTTTCGGCTTGACGGAAGGCTCGAAAGAGGGCTGCTTGGGCGGTGCAGGGGGCGGCTGTTTAGGCGGCGACGGCGCCGGCTGCGCCTTTTTCTTTTGCACCTCGACTGACTTGTGCAGATCGTCGAGCATCTCTTCTACGCGCTGGTAGCGCTTATTGGGCTCTTTCTCCAGAGAGCGCATGATCAGCCGCTCGAGCTTTTCCGGAATCTTCACATTGGGATTCATCTGAGAGGGCGGCTTGGCAGGCTCACCAATCTGCTTGGACATCGTCTCCACATAATTCTTTCCGAAGAAAGGCACCTCGCCGGTAAGCGCTTCGTACATGACGATACCCAGCGAATAGATGTCGGCGCGCTGGTCCAATTGCCCGCCCATGCACTGCTCGGGACTCATGTAGATTGGGCTGCCCCAGACCTCTCCCATACGCGTGAGCTTTTGCGCTTCTTCTTCAAATTTGGCGATACCAAAGTCGACTACCTTCACGAAGTCGCTTTGCTGGCGGGTTTTGAGCAGCATGATATTGCCCGGTTTTAAATCTCTGTGCACGAGCCCTGTTTTGTGCGCATGCGCCACAGCAGCAAGAACCTGCATGAATATTGTCTGGACACGTTCATAACTGATCAGCTTTTCTCTTTTCAAAACATCATTGAGACTGTCGCCGGTAAGGAAGTCCATGATGAAAAACGGCTGTTTCTTGCTCGTTTTGCCATAGTCATGTATGCGGACTATATTGGGGTGATTGAGATAGGTGAGAGTCTCCGCTTCTCTTTGAAAACGTTTTACCGTCAGTTCATCGCTGGCGGCCTGCATACGCAAGGTTTTGACGGCATAGATTTTGTGACTTTCCAGATGTTTGGCGGCATAGACGACGCTCATTCCGCCGGTGCCCAGAGTGCGCAACACGTAATATTTGCCGATGCCAGATATCCACTGACCGACCAACATATCGCGGAAATTGGAAGGAATTTTGATTTGAAAGAAACCCGGCCGGACCTGGGCGCGAACGCCGGGTTCAACCCCTAAAGCTCTCCCATATCTGCGCACTCTGCCTGGCATCATATGTGGTGGCACCGACTGCTTTCAAACGGCATCAAGGGGCGATCGCATTGATCAAGATCTGGACAAATCCGAGTAAAACACCGATGGCTGCGCCGAAATATTCAAGAGCGACCAATTCTTTGGCGCAAATCCGCTTAACTAGGGTTTCCATCTGTTCTGAAGTGAATCGCTCGATTTTATCGGCTATCAAATGTTTCATTCCCAGCTTTGGAATTAAATTCCCAAGCAGGACTCTCAGTTCGCGTTGCAAATAGGAATAAGCGAATGTGGAGACGCTCTTTTTAGCGCGCTCCAGCCACTTCTCAGGTATCGACTCGGGATTGAATCTTATGATTGCCGAACGCACCGTGCTCATGGCTGCGCCCTCTCCCACCTTGACAGCTTCCATTATGGAATCGCGGTTATGCAGCAGGAAATTCTCGACAAAACTGACCACGTTTGCCTTCAGTCGAGCGATGTTCTGCAACGGCATGGAGCGCAGATCGAAGTTGGCAATCTGAATAGCCATCTGATCGCGAATGCCGAAACGCTTGATCAGATCGCCTATAACGCGCGTGCTTTCCTCCGGCTCCTTCTCCATAAAGTTGCGCCATTCATAGCAAACTCGCTTGACGCCGATGATTCGCGCCAGCAATTTGTAAGGGCCGCCGGCATGGGCTTGAATCGATTCATCTAAAGCATTGATGTTCTGCGGCGAAAGCAATGTAATGAGATGAGTGCGCACTTTTTCAGGCGTAATGAAAGCTTCCATGATGCGCGATGAAATCTCGGTCGCTTGCTCGAGAGAGATGCGCATGGGCAGGATCATATGATCGAAAATTTTCTCGACGATAGTCTGGACGTTTCTGTCGCGCCCTTTCTCCAGCCCTTCGATCGATGAGTCGACAAGATGCTGCAACACGGCCGGGCTCAGTTCGGAAATCTCGGACGCCAGCCTGTGCAGCTTGGATGTTTCGCGGAACTCTCTCAAAATCGAATCGATAACTGCATCGGCAGCAAGAATGAGATTCTCTTCGGTGACCAGGGTCTCCACTCTTTGCGAAATATCTGCAGGCGTCAAAAGTGTGTCTGTAACCGTGCCCGCCACCGATTCGGCCAGCTTGTTCTTGCGCTTTGGAAAAATGCCCGGGGTGAGCGGCATGGCAATTTTCGTGCCCGGCCAGTACCAGGTTTCATATGGGTGGAAAAGAGCAGCTACTGCCATTCGCGTGGCAATCCAACCGTGAAGACCATA
>JADYYD010000458.1 GCA_020853845.1 Candidatus Melainabacteria bacterium | reverse complement strand
TCAGAGTGAATTGTTTCCTTCAATGTGCTCATCAGCGATTGCATCGAGATGCACGTGCCGTAAATGTTATCGAGCGCGCAATCGTAGGCGCACAGATAAGTGTTGCCGTCGGTGGTGGGAAAGCTGCTGGTGGCGATGAAAACGACTACGAGGTCATCGGGACCGGCAGCATTGCCGAGAAAACTTGGACCGAGCGCGGTCATGATGCTTTGCTTTTGCGCGTCGGAGTCGACCAGAAGCTTGACGTGTTTTGCGTCAAAGCGTCCGCCGTTCGGATCGATTAGATATTGATAGAACTCTTTGGCGGATTGAGCCATGTCGCCTTCTTGAGCGGGGGCGAGACGACCTTCCTTAAACTTAGATGTTCCGATCACCACCGCCCACTTTTGCTTGATGGGGCGATTAGTTCCTTTTGCAGTCGGGTTTAAGTCCTGAACTTTCGTGAATTCGACGCCGGGCAATTTTGCTGCTTTCGGATCGGCAGTAGACTGGCACCATGCTGGTGTCGCCAGCAGTGTCAGCGCCGTGAGCAATGTCAGCCGGAAGGAAAGTTTCATTTTTACCTCGTTCTACTTAACGTGCAAAAGTTGTATGTTTGCGGACACCATTGAGCCGGACGTTGAAGTCAGGCGCACCAAGCTGCTTTCTTGAGCTCTAGCCACTTGTGACAGTGGTTTGAAATCGTCCGGCAACATCACCGGCATGGGATCGTCCCAGGACAATTTCATACGAGTCGGGCACAAATCTTTGGCGCCATTTTGAGATGGAGAAACGAACGCGGTGAGTTCGCGATTTTTTAGCATCTCCGGTGTGATGGCGATTTTTTCTTGACCGAAAACGAGACCGAGCTGTTCGGTTCCTGGATTGCTGTCAAACGCCATCCAGCCTGTTGATGGAATCGGGTAGTCTTGCCCTTTCTTCAAATAGTTCTGCATGCCGTACGCTTTGTTTGGAAACAGCACGTCGCTCTTGCCGGTGGTGCTCGCCTTCATCACAAGATATGCATATCCATCGCTTTCCGGAATTAAATGAAAGCGAATCGCATCGCCGGTCCTGAATTCCATTTTGTTGTTGCAGCGATAGACTTTGCCACCACGGTAAAGTTCGATCCAGTAACTGATCTTGGGGCGAGTGGAAGTGGCGATGCGATTTTGAAATTCCGTTGCGGCAGGAGGCGGCGGCAGGTCGGGAGGCACAATCGACGACGCCACCTTATCTGGTGCATCTGCGCGTGTCATGTTTCCTGCTTCGAAGATGTTTTCCTTGCCGGTGTACTCTTCTTTTGATGCCACCACTGGCAGTTTGTCTTCCGTCACGCCGATTGTGGAATCGAGATGCGCGATGTTTTTGTCTATCCACGACCGGACAAATTTCAAATCATCCGCTCTGTACTGTCCTTCTTCAAAAATCAGGTGCTCTGAGTTTTTGCTCAGAACGAGCTGGCGGTTCGGAGTGCCGAGGCGCTCGAAAAGTTTCCATGTTCCAGCCGGACGAATGAGTTTGTCGTTGGTGCCCTGAATGAAAAGCACGGGCGTGTTTTTCACCAACCCGGCTGCTTGCAGGTTTTTCGACATAAATCCATCGAGTTGCACGAACTCTTTGGGCGAAAAACTCGTCCGCATCAATGGGTCTGTAGTCCACTCGCTGCGCACTTCTTCCTTCTGCGAAATCTTGTGCACCGCGGCCATCGCTACGTTCGTCATCGGTTTTCTGTAACCGCCGAAGAGGACTTGAAGACCTGCTTTGCCTGCCACTTTTCGCTCTTCGTCACTCATGCCGAAACGATCGCGCGCCGGCACCGACGAAATAAGTCCTGAAATGAGCTCCGGGTAGTATGCCGTCGCGTGCAAGGCGACCGCACCGCCCATCGATTCTCCCAGAATGACCACTGGAATTCCGGGATGGGTCTTTCGAATCTGCAACAGCATTGCCTTAATGTCTGCCAGGCTGCCGTCAAAATCAAGCTCTGTGTGCTTCCCGGTCATTTTGCTCTCACCAAAACCGCGCATGTCCAGGGCGTAAACGGCAATCCCGTCTTTCGCCATTGTCTTGCCGAAAGCAGCGTAACAGCCCTTGTGCAGGCTGAAACCATGGATGCAGAGGAGCGCGACGCGAGTTTGCACGCCATCGGGCGGTAGCCACGAGATGGACGGCGTATTATCTGCGGCAAGCGCAGTGGGGATGCGCAGCGTTTTCGAGCCCCATTCGTCTTCCGAGTCGCCAGGCAGAGACTTGGCGCTGGTGTTGACGGACTTTCCGGCTTTGGACGCAGCGGTCACGCCGCCGGCAGCCCGAGAACCTGCACGGACCGGGCGTGACGAGGTTCGCCCGCCGTGAGAAACCGAAATTTTAGCCTGGCTGGTGCTTTGCGCCGCGGCAGGGACGGCGCAGTTCAAATTGACCAGGCTTGAATAGCCAAGACCTGCGAAACTTGTGGCAATCAGCCCTGCTACAGCACTGAAACCGGCTGAAATACTGACGTATCGACGCATGCTCACAGTTGATACCTTCCGAAGCCG
>JADYYD010000457.1 GCA_020853845.1 Candidatus Melainabacteria bacterium | reverse complement strand
TTGGACGTAGACCCCGGCGTCAGCACAAACCGGACGGTAGTTACGTTCGTCGGCAGCCCGGAAGTGATCGTGGAAGGTGCATTCCAAGCGATTAAAACTGCGCAAGGTTTGATCGACATGAGAAGGCACAAGGGGGAGCATCCGCGCATGGGCGCCACCGATGTTTGCCCGTTTGTCCCCGTTGCCGGCGTGACCATGGAGGAATGCGCGAAACTGGCGGAGCAACTCGGTGAGCGCGTTGGTAAAGAACTGGGCATTCCTGTTTATCTGTACGCAGAAGCGGCGCGAACGGAAGATCGCAAGAGTCTTGCCGATATTCGCAAAGGCGAATACGAAGCGCTTCCCGAGAAGATGAAAGACAAGAGTTTCAAACCGGATTTCGGACCGTCCGAATTCAACGCACAATCTGGTGCCACCGTCATCGGTGCCCGCCAGTTTCTCATTGCCTATAACGTAAATCTGAATACTCGCTCGAAGAAACTTGCAAATGATATTGCTCTGACAATAAGAGAAGCTGGCAAAGCCATGCGTGATGCCGAAGGAAACATTGTCAAAGACAAAGAAGGTGTTTCCGTAAAAGTTCCCGGAACACTCAAGTCGGTTCGTGCGGTCGGTTGGTATGTTGACGAGTACAAGCGCGCACAAATTTCCATTAACCTGATTGACTATTCTGTTTGCTCTCTTCATCAGGCTTTTGATGAGGCTGAGCGCGTCGCGATCGATATGGGGCTTAGAGTGACCGGCAGTGAGATTGTCGGTTTGGTGCCGCTTGCACCGATGCTCGAAGCAGGCAGGCATTATCTAAGAAAGCAGGGGCGCCCAACCGGTGTTTCCGAGCGAGAGCTGGTGGAAACGGCAGTTCAATCGTTGGGTCTGGCGGAACTTTCGCCTTTCGATATCGATAAAAAAATCATCGAATACCGTGTCGCTCCTGAGACAAAGGAATTGAAAAAATTATCTCTTAGCGACTTTGTAGACGAACTTGCATCAGACTCGGTAGCTCCGGGCGGCGGCAGTGCTGCTGCTCTGGCTGGCGCTCTTTCGGCATCCCTGTCTGCAATGGTCGGCAATCTGACCTATGAGAAGAAGGGCTTCGAGGCTTCCAAGCCGATTCTCAACGCAATGGCCGAAGAAGGTCAGGTATTGAAACGTGACTTCTTGCGCGATGTCGACAACGATATGAACGCATACAATCGCATTATCGAAGCCAGGCGCATGCCGAAAGGGTCGCCCGAAGAGGTCAAGAGTCGCGATGAAGCGATGCATAATGCCACGCTCGAGGCGACGCTCGTGCCCCTGGGAGTGCTCAGGCGCTGTGATGACGCGCTCAACCTGGTCGACACGGCCATCGAGAAGGGCAATCCCAACTCCATGTCCGATGCGGGAGTCGCTGGTCTTTTGGCGCTGGCCGCCGCCGAGGGTGCCTATT
The DNA here is from genome assembly GCA_020853845.1 of Candidatus Melainabacteria bacterium. GTDB lineage: Bacteria > Cyanobacteriota > Vampirovibrionia > Obscuribacterales > Obscuribacteraceae > QKMZ01. The sequence continues at coordinate 3,934 of JADYYD010000457.1, read as the reverse complement.
ACAACGTCCTCATCAACTTATCCGGGTTTGACAAGAGCCATGCGGACTTCGTCCGTAAGACTTCTAAAGAGGCTGATTCCCTCATGGAATCAGTGCGCAAGAAGAGCAGCCGCGCGGCGAAGAAAGTACAGGACCACCTGATGAAAGAGTGCCAGCAGGCGGTCGCTAAATAAATTTGCGGAGTATTAGCTTCTAATCAAGGCTAACAGCCTATTTTGAGCTGTTAATGCCTATAATATTGGCTCGACTCCGGCAACTAAGGTGTATATCGAATGGGCAAAGTCAAGCAAAAGGGCGACTCGCAAGAAACCGGCGGCAAGAAGGAGATCAAGAATGAGTGGGAAACCGAAGATTTCTTGATGGCTCAGAAGCGCATCCACCGGGCGGCGCAATCGCTGAAGCTTGACGAAAGCACCGTCGGACCACTGATGCAGCCCAAGCGGGCCTTGTCGGTTGTGGTTCCGTGCCGCATGGATGACGGCTCGATTCAGACTTTTCAGGGTTATCGCGTGCACCATGACCTGGCGCTCGGACCCGGCAAAGGCGGAGTTCGTTTTCACCCCTACGTCAATCTGGGCGAAATTGCCGCAATGGCAATGCTGATGACCTGGAAGTGCTCTCTTATGAATCTGCCGTATGGCGGCGCGCACGGCGGTATTCGCCTCGACCCGCATGCTATGTCGAACTCTGAGCTGGAACGCGTGACCAGAAGATTCACTTCCGAGATCATCGATATCATCGGACCGGACGCCGACATCATGGGTCCCGATTTGAACACGAACGAGCAAACGATGGCGTGGATAATGGACACTTACAGTGTCAATATCGGGCATACTGCCGGGTCTGTCGTCACAGGAAAACCGAAAAGCATAGGTGGTTCGCTCGCCATGCATGAAGCGACTGGCTTCGGCGTTTCACTCTGCACGCAGAAACTGCTCAAGCATGTTTCGCACAGCAAGAACGAGCCGACGGTTGTGATTCAAGGACTGGGCCGCGCGGGTTCCGGCACAGCAAGAGATCTTGTCAAAGCCGGTTTCAAAATCGTTGGTGTTTCGGAAACGTCCGGCGGTGTATACAACCCGAAAGGGCTGGACATCGAAGACGTCAAAGCTCACTACCGGGAGCACCGCAGTATGGAGAATTATCCGAAGGGTAAATTCATCCCGGTAGACGAGGTTGTAGAACTCGATTGCGACATCCTCGTTTTGTGCGCGGTCGCCAACCAGATTCACGCCGAAAATGTGGATAAGGTCAAAGCCAAGATAGTTGTGGAAGGCGCCAACGCGCCTACGACGCCGGAAGCCGATGAGGTGCTCGCCAAGCGCGGCGTGCATGTGCTGCCTGATATCCTTTCAAATTCCGCCGCCGTGACGGTCGGATATTTTGAATGGGTGCAGAGCTTAATGGGACTTTTCTGGAATGAAAAGGAAGTCTACGAGCGGCTTGAACAACTGGTGACCAGAGCTTGCGATCAGGTTTTTGCTACCGCAACGGAGCACAAACTTTCGCTCAGAGACGCAGCGATGCGTATTGCTTTGCAGCGTGTGGTCGAAGCTCGCAAGTTGCGCGGACTCTATCCATAGGCTTTTCCATCAAGTGAATACAGCCGAAGACCTGCGCGATAAGCCAGTCCGGATCAGTTCGGATTGGTCGGCAAGCGCTTCCGTTGGCGAAGGTTGGCAATCGGGCGCTTGGCGGGGCATCCTCGCGTTCGCAATATTTGCTATTGTCATTGCCGGACTGATGTTTTTCGAATTCGGCGGAGCGCTGAAAAGCTATTTCACGTCGGACGATCTCATTCATGTCACCTACGCCTCCAAAATGTTTGCCAACAATGCAGACTTATTTTTTCGCACGTTTGCCACAGTATGGATGCAAGACAATTCGACGGAAGTGTTTTATCGCCCATTGATTGAAGTGAGCTTTGCTTTTGATCAGTTGATGTCTGGTGCCAACCCATTCGGCTATCACGTTTCGAATTTCTTGTACTCGTTTTTCGGAGCAATCGCTTTGTTTGCGATTGCGCGAAAGTTGGCTCAGCGTTTCGAGGTTGCGAGTGCGGACGTTATTGCTTGCTGTGCGGCGCTGATGTTTGCCGTCAGCCCTTTGCATACGGAAGTCGTGTCGTGGCTGATCGGGCGTGTCGACGGACTCTCGACGATGTTCTATCTGTTAGGCTTCGCCATGTTTTTGCATATTCCGGTTGGGAAGAATGCTTGCAGATCATTATCCGGCTGGATGTCGCTTGTTGCATTTGCTCTTGCCTTGCTGAGCAAAGAAATGTCAGCCTCGCTTCCCATGGTACTTTTCGCCTGCTCTGCATTCCTCAGCAATGAAAAGAAGATTTCCGGCAAGTTTCGTCACGCTTTGATGGAAACAATTCCATACTTCGGCATGCTGGCTGTTTACTTTCTCATTCGTTATCTGGCTACCGGACAGGTTCTCGGGGGATATGTCGGCGCAGTTGGAGAAGCGAATGTTTTTTCTCTGTCTTCTGTCTTGGATCGTTTTGCGCATTTTTGGAAAGTCGCGTATCCATTTAACGAGGACTTGATTGAGCGCAACGGTGATTTTGAAAACAAATTTCGCGTCTTCTACATGCTTTTCGGCGTTTATCTTTTGGCTCGCTTGCGAATTGATGGATTTACAGGCGCGCGTTTGAAACTGACCGGGTTTCTTCTTTGCTGGCTTGTGCTCCAATTTTTGCCGCTCTACCAAGTGTTCATGATTCACAGTACTCTAGCCGGTTCCAGATTGTTTTATCTCAGCACTGCAGTGCTCAGCGTAATTGGCGCCGTGCTTCTGGTGCCTGATCTTAAGAATAACGGCATTTTCGTCAAGCGCGTTGCGGCAGCTTCGGCGGCGCTTCTGTTTGTATTTGGGATCGGGCTTTCGGTGGTGGTCGGCAGGCAAAACAACCAATGCTGGATCGAGGCGGCGCAACATGTCGAAGGGATGCAGATTGAGTTGAACAACGCAGTGGCGGTGCTGCCTGCCGAGAAGAAATTGTTGCTCGCTTATACGCCGATACAAGTGCTTGGCGCGCACATGTTCAATCGGTATTACCTGATTCAATCTTTGTTCTCGCCGCCCCTTCTGAATCCGGACATATCGAATCGTATCGCTGTCCTGGAGCCGCGTTTCTACACGTATGACCATTTGATACCGGGCGGCTTGTTGCGCAGAAAACTTGCCGATGTCGAGCATTTTACTCCCGTATATTGGCACGTCGGCACCAAAAAGCTGATTGAACTGAGAGCTGGTAAGCAATTTGGTTTTACAAACGTGAAGCCGGACTTGCCAAACTTGAAAGTTCAGCCGGGCGATTACGGCATGACGGAAATCATCGCGGAAAAACCGTTCGATCCCAGTGCGGTCAGATTCATTGATGTTGAAATCGCTAATTCGGAACCGACTGCTCTTGCCAGGAAAAGTGTGTTGGTACTGTCGTTCGACAGAGAGCGCGAGCCTCCCAAAGGCCTGGACAACTGGGTGCAGGCTGATTATGACTTGAGCAGGAAAGTGCAGACTGTGCGCTTTCCTGTAGATCAGAAATTCGTCTGGTTTTTGCATAACGATATGTCGAAATTCGGTATTTATCTGAAGGACAAACAGAATTTAAAAGTGTTGTCTGCTCGGTTGAATGATGGAGAGTCTTTGATTCCGAAGTTGATTGTGTCCAAGCAAACTCTTCGCGAATGCAACGATGGTGCCTATCGCCCGCTCAAGTATCCACTCGAGTTCGAATATGACGTTTCAAAAATTCCTGGTGCTGTCTTGTGTCTTTGCGAGTTGTCTCGCCCCCGCGCGATGTTTCAACTCGAGCACTTTACCTATAGAGATGAGAGCCCTTCGAAGAAGCCGTTGAGAACATGGACGGTGAATGGCACTCTAGGCAGTATCAAGTTGGATAAGTCGTTGTTTGCTGATGATG
>JADYYD010000456.1 GCA_020853845.1 Candidatus Melainabacteria bacterium | reverse complement strand
CATTCTTTTGGAGTTGGTTTCAAACCAATCAACAAGCGCTCTTCTCGTCGGACAATCCGGGTGACATGGAACATGTCAGTCTGGGCGAGAAGCTGAAGCGAATAGAAGACGATCTTACTTATGAAATCGGGCGCGTAGAAAATGGTAAGCGCGAGATGGCAGTCAGTGCAGATGGCATTCTCGAGCTGTTTCCTCTTGTAGAGAAGATTGTCAAAGCGGCGCCCAAAATGGAAAAGTGGAAAGTCGTGGCTTTTCGGCAGCGCGTTGCGGAAGCGAACCTGAAGGAACTGGCGATTAAGGGGGCTCCCGTAAATCTTTCGAAAGAGACCGCTAAAGAAGAGGGCGTTGAGATAGCTGTAAGGGACATGCGTGCTGCCATAGAGCGCACGGGCGATAAAGCACGCATCACTGTTTTCATCAAGGGCTACAATAAGCAGGAATCACAGGACAATTTGGCCCTGGTCATGCTTCAACAAGCGCTCGGCGAGTATGACATGGTGATGAAGGTTGGCGACATCAAATTCGCGTCAACGCAAGAGGCAAATGAGAAAAACTCTTTCCCCTTTGTAAAACTTGGAAGTGTGTTCGACAAAGTGATGGCGCAAAAGAATTAGGATTGTTTTGCAGATGCGGCCAGCAATTGATTTTCTTTTTCTGCTGCCAGTCCCGCTTTCCACTTGTGTGATTGGTCGCGTTTCGAAGACCAAATCAGCGTATCTTTGATGGTTCGTGCTAATGCGGAGTATTTCAAACCGGCGTTCTGCGCCTTGCTGCAATCCATGCTAAGAAAGCCGCCATGCTCTTCATCGGCGGCGGGAATCCAGAGCGGCATTTCCATCCATGGGTCGACTTTTGCTTCGGCCAATGCATCATCGCTGATCCAAACGAACTGAGCAAAATTGCCTCCCACTGCATTGCACTCGTTTAAAAATTGCCGCATGGAGAGCTGGTTTTCAGGTCCTGTCGCGTTGAAAGTTCCTGTGGTTTTATTTTCGATCATGCGCACCGTCCACTCGGCAAGATCGCGTGCATCGATGAATTGAACGCGGCGCTCAGGATCTCCCGGTGCAATCAAGCGCCCACCTTTGGAAACACGCCAGGGCCAGTAAGTGAATCGATCGGTGGGATCGTATGGACCGACAATGAGACCCGGGCGAATAATCGTGGCACGATTGCCGAAGACTTTCTCGATGGACTTCTCGCAAGCAACTTTTAGAGACCCGTATTCGATTTCGTCGCCGTCTTCGATTGATTTTAAGGTCGCTGACTCGTCCATTCCTTGAGTCGGAAAGCTTTTGTAAGCAGATATGCTCGATATGAAAACATAGTTGTTCGCGCAGTTTTTCAGCGTTTCAGCCGACTTCTCAACGACATCGGGATCGTATCCGCACGTGTCTATGACGGCGTCCCAGGTTCTGTTTGCCAATTCGTCCAGGCTCTTTTCCCTGTCTCCGTGCAGCTTCTCGACGGTTTTCTGTTCTTGCGGAGCATGGGTCCCCCGGTTGAAAGTCGTCACTGTATGACCGGCTTCCAGCGCCGCTGTCACAATGTGCCGCCCGAGAAATACAGTTCCGCCCAGAATCAGGAGTTTCATTCCCGCATCCTTCAGTCTCGCTTGAAAACCGCCTTGATTGCCTGCAAAGCTTGCCTAACTCATTAGACAACCCGCAGCCGGCGAAGTCAAAACGTAACAGTATTAACTTTCTTCTGCTGTAAACGGCACTTTCGGGCTCTTACGTGTTAAATTTCCACGCCGGAAACGATTTATAGATAGGGGATGGTGCGATGTCAGAGTCTAACATCACGAATTTCATTGAGCATCACTTTCGCCACTTCAATGCAGCGACTGTAAAAGATGCTGCACGCGCATATGTTGAGCATTTGCGCACGGGCAAGAAAATGATGATCACTTTGGCGGGCGCGATGAGCACTGCCGAGCTCGGGCTGTCGCTTGCCGAGATGATTCGAAACGATAAGGTGCAAGCCATCACCTGCACCGGCGCCAACCTGGAAGAAGACGTATTCAACCTGGTTGCACACGACCACTATGAGCGCATTCCCAATTATCGCGAATTGACACCGCAGCAAGAAACAGCGCTGCGTGAGCGCGGTTTGAATCGCGTAACCGATACCTGCATTCCCGAAGACACTGCGATTCGCAAAATCGAAAAGCATGTACTGGATATTTGGGAAGCCGCCGACAAAGCCAATGAAAGACTCTTTCCACACGAAGTGATGTATCGCCTCGTTAAATCCGGAGTTTTGAAAAGCGAATATCAAATCGACCCGAAAGACTCATGGATATTGGCAGCGGCTGAAAAGAACTTGCCTATCTTTGTTCCAGGCTGGGAAGACAGCACCCTCGGAAATATCTTCGTCTCGCACGTGGTGACGGGCGAACTCTCATCATGCCAGATCATCCGCGGTGGTCTGGAATACATGCAAGAGTTGATCAAGTGGTACGACAGCGCCAGTTCAAAAGACGCCGGCATCGGCTTCTTCCAGATTGGCGGCGGCATCGCCGGCGACTTCCCGATCTGCGTTGTTCCTTTGATTCAGCAAGATCTGCAAAAGCCGTGCCCCTTCTGGAGCTATTTCTGCCAGATTTCGGACAGCACCACATCTTACGGTTCTTACAGCGGCGCTGTGCCGAACGAGAAGATCACCTGGGGCAAATTGGAAGAAACAACTCCGCGTTTTGTCATCGAGTCGGATGCGACCATCATCGCTCCGCTCATTTTCCAGTATGTGTTGGAAAACCAGACGTTGCCTGCTTCGGCAACAAAAGAAATGGCTGCGGTTGCAGGCGGTAAGAAATAAAGAAGACTCCCTTGGCGGACACTTTCAATGCCGTTGATATGTGGAACAGGCTGGACTACCAGTTGCTGCAGCACGGTGCCGTCAGTTTGTATTTTAGCCAGGACATTCTGCAAGAAGATTGTGCCTGGTTGAAGAAGCATGGCTACAAAGTGCGCGGTCTCGATGCGTCCAACTGGACGACAGAAGCCGCTTTTCATGATGATGTGAAACGAATTCTGGAGTTTCCCGGGTATTACGGAAACAACATCAACGCTTTCAATGATTGCCTTGGTGATATCGAAATCGGCAAAGGCGGCGGATTTGTAATTGCAATCTTGCACTTCGATCGGTTTTACTCTGCACTACCTGACAGGGCCCAGGCGGTTCTCGACATAATCGAGACGAACTCCAGACGTTTTCTCATCACCGGACAGCGCTTGCTGTGCCTGATTCAAACCGACAATCCCCGCACCCAGTATACGCACCTCGGCTGCATCACTCCGCGCTGGAATCCGAGAGAATTCATGGACCGCAATCGCGGTTTATAAGTGTTCAAAACCGACAATTGGCGGCGCGAAATATATTTGAATTCACGAATTTTTTTTGGAAAAGTTGGAACTTTTAGCCTTTTGCGCCGCCTATATCAACAACACAAGTGACCCCGCTCCAAACCCTGCAGAGTTGTATCTGCAACAAAGCAAACGGAAGCGGGGTTGCTTACTTTTTGTTTTCGGCCCGCCTTATGGGGCGATGAAGTCTAGAAACATTTTTTCCTGAACACTCGCTACTTCTTTGATTTGCGGGTGACGGGCAAAGAAGTTTCGCATCTCAGTTGCGCTGATCGGGCAACCGGAAAGAGTGAGCCTGCGCAGACTGTGAGCATTGCCGAGATATTTCAATGATTTAGCTGTTATTCCCGGATTGGAGCGCGCATGCAGTTCTTCCAGCGCAGGGAAGTTTTTGACGATTGCTTCAATGCCTCGATCGGTCACAAGCGTGCGATTGACATGGATCGACTTCATCTGTTTTAAACGAGCCAGTTTGTCAATTCCCTTATCTGAAACAGTCGTGTCGCAAAGGTCTACCTCTCTCAAATTCACAATGCGAGCCAGCGACCCGGTGCAGGCGTCTGTAAGCCGTGTTTCGCTCAAATGCAAGGTATGCAATTTAGGCATTCCAGTTAATTTGGCAATTCCGGCATCTGAAATTTTGGTGCGATTGGCGCTGATGCACAGGAGGTTTTTGAGTTCTGCCAGAATGGCCAGTCCACTATCCGTAATGCCGGTGTCGCTTATCACTATTGCTTGCAATCTGGCGTCCTGCCTCAGATTTTTTAGATCTTCATCTCTTAAGTCAAATCCGCTAGCATTGATAATCAATGATGATGAATCTATCCGCTGCATAAAGATCGCTTTTGAAACGTCCCTGTCATATCTGTTCAAATCGGTACGCTTAGCTGCCGGAACAGTCGATGGCGGCGCGTTCTTTTGCTGGTCCAGCGGGATTGTTGGCTGTAAAACCTTTTCGGCGGCAGTCTTTTCTGATTTAAAATCTGATTTCGAATCTGGGCTAAAATCTGATTTCAAGAAAACACTCACAACCACGCCTGCAATTAAAACCAGAACCAGTCCGGCGGCGATGGCTACGAATTTGTAGTCAAACTTGCTGCCTGCGCTTGTCTCAGTCGCAGCGGTTGAAACAGCTTCGTTTCCTTGCCTGCTCAATGCCTGCAGAAATTCATCAGCGGTCTGAAATCTTTTCT
>JADYYD010000455.1 GCA_020853845.1 Candidatus Melainabacteria bacterium | reverse complement strand
CGGTGACTGGCTTGAGAAAAAACATAACGGCTACTGCCGCCACATCAATAGAAACCAGTGGGGAGAAATAGAGGCTCACATCTGGCGCACTGTTTTCTGGCGAAGACAAAAAGGGCATCAGGCATATTCACCACACCCCCCAACAGATCGCCTCTCAAAACGTCTCCTGGAGGTCTATAAAACGACGGGGCGACTGTTTGAGATAGACAGGATGGCCGAGGCCAACAACAAAAGAAAAGACAACGCCAGAAATGCGAAACCGGTTATGGTGAAAAACCCGCCGAGGCGGAAGAGATGCAGTCCGGTTTTAATCTTGCGGCGAGCTGCAAGACCTCAAACGCTCATTGAAAAATGGTTTTGGCGGCAAATTGGCAAATTGTATGAACGATGCGAGGGCAAAAAAGTCCGAAAAGAATCAGCAAAGCGCCTGCGACGATATTGATAGTGTCTCGTTTCTTCCCTTTCTGGTCGATAGCGGCCGAGACAATCATGGCGACACCCAATGCTAGAGCGAGAATCTCCAGCGCCTTGCCGACAAAGCTGTCGATCACCGACAAATTATGCCGATTGTTGGCGGTGGCAGTTTCCGACCGTCGCTGCATAGCCATAATCGGCATGTGCTGCCGGATTTCCTCTTCCGTTTCGCGTTGCTGAATGGCCGCTGCCGCACGCTGTCCTATAGCACCGGGTTTGGTGGCACGCTCAGCGGCATTTGCTGGTTCACAAAGAGAGACTGCGCCGGCGATTACCGGAGCCAAAATAAGCATCGATTTCAGGATCGAAGTGGTTCGCATGTCGTAGTAAGTGGTCTGACACCCCGCAAAAGGCAAGGTGAGTGCACCATATATCAACCACCGGCAACTGTCAAGAAATTTCGGCGTCAATGCACGGTCGATTGATCGGCAGCAGCGCGAATGGTGGCATCAGTTCCGGCGATTGCTTCATCAACCGCGCCGTCTGATGGCTTGATCATTCTGGAATGGATTGATCGAGACAAAACACGAATCAGCTCATTGGCACGGCGGTCATTGTGTGGACGTTCGACCTGAACGGCAACGAGATAACGCTTTCCATCTCTGGTGTGCACAAGCCCGACATCGCCAACCATTTTACCGATGTCGCCAGTTTTATGAAATATGCGATCGCCCGGATTCAAACCTTGCGGCAGCAATGTTTTGATGCGCGTGCGATGCATGATTGAAAACATCCATTCACGGCTGGTTTGAGAAATCAATTCGCCGCGCTCGATGCGTCCCATCAAATAACAAAGATCGAACGGGCTCGTGGTGTTGGTGCCTTCGAGATCGGCCAGCAAGTTGTTCAACCTGGTGTTCTTCAAGCCCCAGCCTGAGTACTGTTTGTTGAGTTTTTCCAGACCGCCCAATCTGTCGATAAGCAAATTGGTGGCAGTATTGTCGGATATGATGATCATCAATTCGGCTGCTTCTTTGACCGTGATTTTCGAATCAACCGGACGCCATTGAAGATAGCCTGACCCGCCTGTGATCAAGTCTTTGCTTATTGTCAGTTTTTCGGTAAGAGTGACTGTTTTGCGGTCGAGCGCTGCCAGCAGACTGACCAGCACCGGGAACTTGATCATGCTGGCCGCCATAAACGGCTCCCTTGCATTGATCTCTGCATATCGCCCTGTTTCTGGTTCTACAACGAACAATCCAGTGCGCAATTTTTTCTTGTCGCTTGATTTTTTCAAGTCTTCTTCGAGCGATGAGAGACGGCAGGTAAGTGGAAACGGAACAACTTCCTTGACGGCTGACGCTTGAGGAACAGCGTCACTCTTGCCGTGGGGAATCAGGCTCGACGTAATTATCGAAAGAGAGGAGGCCAAAACGATATACAAAAGCAATCGCTGCCCTGGCGGCAACTTATTTTGCTTCTGCTTAACCTTGGTCCCTGCTTGCTTGGGCGCCCTCGGGTGCGAGGCGACAGCGGCTCCTTTACTCATGAGGCTTGCGACCACTTGCTCCGTTTTTGGTATCACTTAATGCGCTTCGGATTTGATACCACTATTTTAACGACAAGTTATCAATTTTGACCAGAAGTGTTGGCAGTTTCTTCCCGGGAATTTCTGGGAGCGAACAGATAAAGCATCAATAAAACCAGCGTGGCCAGGCTGACGGCGAATTTTGTCTCTGCCGATATATCCGTGCGCGGCGAGATAAATCCTTCTATCAGGCCTGCCACCAGCAGCAGGGGCACACATCCGCCGAACAGTCCGGCGGCATCTCGTGCCACCATGCGGAAAGCATCTAGGCGCCTGTATCTTCCCGGAAAGAGCAAAGCACGCCCGAGCAAAAGCCCGGCACCGCCGCTGATGAATATCGCCGTCAGCTCCAGGACGCCGTGGCCGGCTATAAATGCCAGCGGCTTATCGAGCATGCCATACACTTTGCAAAGACCCAGAACAGTGCCGATGTGCAGACCGTTGTTGAAAAGGATAAAAACGGTGCCAAAACCATATGTGATACCAAGCACGAATGAAAGGATGCAAACGCGAATATTATTGGTAGCAATCATGCTGGATGCACTTTGGCTATACCCCTGCACCGAATCGGTCCACATTTTTTTGTTTTCAATCATCGCCCACATCTCTTCATTGATGAGTGGGTGATTCTTCATCACTTCCAACTGCGCAAAATGCGGGTCTTTAATTGTCGAGTAGTAGGCTAAAAACCCAGGTCCGACAAAAAGTATGAAAGAAACGACGATATAGAGAATTTTTTCGCGCACGAGGCGAGGAAAAGTCAGCCAGAGGAAATGTCCGAGATCGGACCAGCGGTTTCTTCTGGTTTGATAGACTTGGTTGTGCGCCCGGACGACCAGATTATTCAGATGAATCTGGACATCCTGGCCGAGCTTCAACGACCGTGCTCTTGACAGATCAGCCGATGTCATCCGGTAAAGTCGGCCGAGTTCTTGAAGTTCTTGACGGTCCAACTGATGCATACCGCTCTTGTCGATCTGCTTCAGAAGGGTCTCCAACCTCTCCCATGCCGGTTTTCTGGTCTTAAGCCAACGTTCGACGTTCATTCAAATAACGGATAATAGTGCAACGCACATCGAGTCACATTCAGAGATCAAAATCGGTCTAAAAGCCAATGCAAAACCCCGACTACTCTATCTCTACCCCGGAAAATGTGGACCTACACCTGGAGCTGGCCGGGCTCGGCAATCGCATACTTGCCGGTTTGGTAGACCAGACCATCTGCGTTTTTCTCATCGTAATAATGGGTCTAGCCACCTGGGGTGTTTTTACAGTCGTATCCATGGGCGCCATGCCGTCACATGTAAAGAGCATCGTTTACGGCTTCCTCATCATGGTTTTGATTTTCGGCTCCTTCATCATCCACTTCGGCTTCCATATGTTTTTCGAAGGGACATGGCAGGGACAAACGCCCGGCAAGCGCGTCGCCCACATAAGGGTAATCGAACAAAACGGACAGCCGGTCACCTGGCCTGCCGTGATTATCCGCAATCTGGTGAGAGTAATCGATACAGGAGTCGTCCTTGTCGGCGTGCTCTCCATCATTATCGACGCCAAGGAACGGCGCTTCGGCGATCTTGCCGCCGGTACCGTTGTCGTTCGCGAACGCAGCTCGGACCTTCTCACATCGTCAAATGACGATTTGAATTTTGAGAATATCAAACTTGTCGATGCGGATATGCTGGACATCGGCAGAATCAGCCCGCAGGAATACGAGATTTTGGTCAGCTTTTTGAAACGCCGCAACACGATGGCGAAAAAACAAAGACCGATCGTGGCGGCAAAATTGATGACGCATTTTCAGGAAAAACTTTCCGACAGCAGTCAAAGGAATGCGGAAGAGTACCTGGAAGGTCTGTATCAAGCCTATCGCACGCGTGCGCTGACATAAACGCGTCCACATTCTGCAGTATCAAAGCAATATCGGTGAACTGTTTGCCACAATTGTGCGAGATTGTGATTGGTTTTCCGCGGTTGGTGATGCATTTTCCACCAAATTTCTCATGCTGGTGATGAAAATTCCACGAGAACGGTGCAATGTGATTCAATTTCCACGCAGAGTGAACGGTTTTCCACGATGAAATTGACCCTGAAGAAAACAACCCTCTTTCAAAACAAAGCTCTGCCGGCTGGACATCTCTAATTGGAAATTCCGCGCTCCTGATAGTCTTATGTAATCGTTTCTCACGCACAAACTGACAACCGCCACAGCCCCAACGAAGCCTAGTTCTCCATTTTGCACGCGAACAAATCGACGGAAAATAAATTGGAACTTCCCACTGTAAAACGGCTTACAGACGAGCTGAGCAGGGTTGTTTTTCCTTCGGCTGCAGCGGGAGACAAGAAGAAGCGGCAAGAAAGAAGCGAACAGATTTTCGACAACCAAACGGGATTGCCCGGCAGCTCGCGATTTGTCTGGATTTTTGCGTGTCTAGTCAGCCTCGCAAAGCGAGGACTGATCCCTGCGAATTTGAAAAAAACGAGAGCAGAAAAAAACATTCGCAATTTGGGCGAGCAGCTATTTGGTAAAACGCAATTCAATGAAGACGACTGCGAAATGGCTCGAGCCGTCGGATCTATGATCTTGACCAACTTGCCGGAAGAAAACTTAGATGCAAACTTTGCGTCCTGCGCAAATGTTTTGCGCGAATTGACGAGCAACACGCGCAAAAACGGCAGCCAATATGCGTTATCAGATGCGTTGTTTCCCGGCTGGGTTTATCAATATCTATTGCATCAATGCGAAAAGGATTCCAAAAAATCCGGCGTTTCGCAGGAGAAAACAGGCAGTTCTCCGTTTTACACAAAGTGGTTTACACCTCTCTGGATAGCAGAATTTTTGGTGGAAGACGCCATCGAAAAACCGGGCACGACTTTTCTTGACCCCGCTTGCGGCGCAGGGCACATCCTCGTACCGGCGCTGAACAGATGCGTAAAGCTTCTCACCGAATCAGGAATTGCGCGTGATGATGCATTGCAGCTCGCTGTTGAAAAACAGATTTTTGGTTTGGAAATAGATCCGAATTTAAGCGCAGCCGCAAATTTCAGTCTCTATCTCGCGGCAAGAGACATCGACGCAAGCAAAAGCTTGAATTGTGCGAACATCTATATCCTTGCTTCTGCAGGCACTTCTGCAGCCGCTCTTGGTGGGTCGCTTTGCCTTGGACTTGGAAGGAAAACAGATCAAAACTTTTCTATTTGCTTGAAACAAGTTGGGCGGGAAGATCCGATACCACTGCAATCTCTGCCTGAAAAATTCGGCGCGATCGCAGCTAATCCGCCCTACATGAGCATGCGCAATATGCCAAAAGATCTGTCTGCATTTCTCAAACAACATTATCCGCTTTCAAAATACGATCTTTATTCTGCGTTCTTGGAGCTTGCCATCAATCTTTTGCAGGACAACGCCAGGGCGAGTCTGATCTGCCAGCAGAGCGTTCTTTCAATCTCACGATTCAAACCATTGAGAGAACTGATGAGTGAGAAGTGCAAGATGGAAACGCTGATTCAACTTGGCTCCGGCAGTTTTCCAACACGCTCTGGAGAAAAGGTCAATAATGCAATCATCTCACTACGGCGCATGCCGCAGACGAGCAGTGCTGTGAATTTAACGCCGCTGAATTATGCTCGCATTTTGTATTCGGAAGAAAAAAAACAAGCAGAGATTCGCGGCATCCGTTCCATCTTAGTGCCGCGCGAAAGGCAAACAGTCATGCCGAAGCCGGACTCGAAAACCATGATGGCGCCCTGGTGTCCGGCATTCGTGCATGACCTTTTCGAAAAACACGACCAATTGCAGAATCAGGGCAACGGAATCATCGTCATCAATGGCCTTTTCACTTGCAACAACAAACTTTTCGTGAAGATGCGCTCCGAACTTACCGCTGAAGAATTGCTTGAATATGTACCCTACGATAAAGGCGGCGGCAGAAAGTGGTATCACACAACACCCTACATGCTGCAATGGGTGGACTCAGGCAACGTCATTCGCGAATACAGAGCCTCGCGCGGTCAGTCGCGCAGCTTGCCCGGCGAGGACTATTACTTCAAGCCAGGGATTACATATTCATATATAGGTACACAAGGCTTCAAGGCCAGGTTGCTCAGTCCCGACTGCATTTTCGACATCGCCAGCTCCTCTGTTTTCACGCCCGACGCTTTGAGAATGTACATGCTCGGGTTTATGAACGCAGCGCTCGTTCGTTACCTGTTGGGAGTTCTCAATCCCACCATCAATTTCCAGGTCGGAGACCTGCGCAGGCTTCCATATGCAAAGCCTGATTCGTCCACGCACTTCGCTGTTTCAAAACTGGCTGATGAGGCGGTGGCACTGGCATGCGAGGTGGAAAAGCTGGACAACCAACTCTCGTGCGATGAGACCGAGGAGTTTTTATCCTGGGCACAGGCAAAAGAAAGGGTGATTCAAGCCGACATAGACAGTTTGATTTTTTCCCTTTATGAAGTCCCTTCCAGAGTTCAAAAACAAATTCTTGCTGATCCTTGGGTTGTGCGCGGGCAGAAAAATGTTTTCGCCGCCGCTAAGAAAGGACGTCGCGCTCCCGCTGTTTTACCAAACGCGCCGAAAAGCTTCGCCCTTTAGAGTGGAGATGGAAAGGCGTTAAATATCACTTTGGGAAGCGCTTCTGTTGTCACAAAGATCAACCACACATGCGGATTCGAAACGCCGAGCCGTCCGGGTCTTATTTCATTTGTATCTCGCATCCACCAATCATATACTATACATATGATAGTACTTTCTGCCTACCGATTCAGACTTGAACCAAATGGTCAACAAAGTGACCGTTTGAGTCAGTTTGCCGGTTGCGCTCGTTTGGTCTGGAATAAAAATCTTGAACTGCAAAAAGGGCAATTAGACCAAAAGAAAAAAATATTGAGCTATGCGGAATCGTGCAAAACGTTGACTCAACTTAAAAGAGAGGTTTCTTTTCTCAAAGATGTTCATTCGCAGCCACTTCAGCAAGTTTTGAAAGATCAAGATCTGGCGATGAGGGATTTTCTTGCCGGATCAAAAGGCATGCCTCGTTTTAAGAAAAAAGGACGTCATGACAGTTTCAGATTTCCACAAGGCGTGAAAGTTGAGCAGAAAAAAATCTATTTGCCGAAAATTGGCTGGGTAAAATTTCGCAAGAGTCGCGTAATTGAGGGCACAATCAAGAACGTGACGGTTTCCAAAACCGCCGGCAAATGGTATGTGTCAATTCAAGTTGAACGCGCAGAAGTGGAACCGAAACATCCAAGCGTCTCTGCCGTTGGTATTGATCTCGGCGTTGCACTTTTCGCCACGCTCTCGGATGGGCAGGTGTTCATGCCGGTTGACAGCTTCAAAGTGTGTCAGAAGAAATTAGCAAAACAGCAACGCAGTTTGG
>JADYYD010000454.1 GCA_020853845.1 Candidatus Melainabacteria bacterium | reverse complement strand
CCGGTTGCCACTCCGAGCTGCAGCACCCCGTCCAGCTCGCCCTCGTGCAGCAGCAGCTCGAGCTCCAGCGGCTCTTCCTGCAGCTCCGGCGGCAGCAGTTGCGGTGGCGGCGGTGGTGGCGGTTGCGGCGGCGGCGGATCGTAATCTCCGCCGATGCGCAGCGCGCAGCGGTTCACCGTACCGTTGAATCTGATCAGGGAGTAGCAATATGGCACTGAAATTTCTCGGATGCGCGTCGGGAACTGCACGCACCGATGCAGCAAAGCCTGCCGACTCCGCCGCAATCATTCGGCAGGTCGAGGCTTTCTCGATCGATAAGCCGGGTGCTCCGTCTCCCTTTTCGGCCCGTCTTGCCGACGAGCAGGATTGGTCGAGGGAGTTCGCTCACCGCGCCATCAAAGAGTACCTGCGCTTCATCAGCCTGGCGGCTGTAGCCGGTCATCCGGTAACGCCGTCCTTCGTCGTCGACGAAGTGTGGCATATGCACCTCATCTTCACTCGCTCCTACTGGGAAGAGCTGGGCGACATCGTCGGCCGGCTCATTCACCATGACCCGGGGCAAGGTGAGCAAGGCGACGAAGCGTTGTTCGCCCGCCAGTATCAGCGGACTCTCGAGTCTTACCGGAAGTTCTTCGGTGAGCCGCCCGCGGATATCTGGGGTCCGGACAACGGCAACAACGTCCTGCCCAAGGGACGCAAGAAGAAGTAAGTTGAAAACCTTCGGAGGCGGGCTTCGGCTCGCCTCCTTCACCTGCAACGGCGGGCAATATGCCTGGCAATAGCAAGCCTAGAAACAGCCAAAGAGGTTCGACATGGACTTCCCTGTGATAATGCTTCTTTTCGCGTTCGTTGCAATCGTCGCCATCGCTTTGATCATGCTGTCCCGAGTGGGTCCCGTCCCGCTCGACAGCGAACAGCCGTCCAACTTCCAATCGCGACTGAGCCAGTCTCGCTTGCAAAAGGGCGCCGTTCTTGCCACCGCTACTGGTGCGGGTGTGGCCGGCGCATCTCTGGCAACGGCTGAAGATCCGCGCAAGAAGAAGGACGATGGAGGCAGCACTTGCGGCGGCGACGTTGCACTGATGACTTCCGGCGCTGATAGCGGCGGTTCGGGCGGCGGCGACAGCGATGGTGGAAGCAGTTGCGGCGGCGGTGGCTGCGGCGACTGATTTCTCTTAGCTGAATCTGTTTGGGTGGGGATGTGCTATTCGGACGTGTGTCCGGGTTGCACACCCTCCCAACTTTTTGCAAAATCAATTACTACTGTATATTATAGTTGCATTGGCGAGAAAAGCAAGACCTGCAAAAACAGAGCGTTTCCACAGGACTTACTTTTGTCGATGCTACCGGCGCCATTCAATAGAGCGCGCCAGAAGGGCGATGAGAATGCCTCCCACGCCCAGCAAGCTCAAGCCGGACATCCAGGTGCAGACGATTTCATAGCTCTCGCCGGACAATGCCAGCAAAGCGATGATACCGACAGTGCTGACGCCGAAGCTCCAGCGCGCCGCTCTCTGATGAGTGAAGCCGAACAGCTTCGAGAGCAGAAGAACGCCATAGAGCGACGCCGTGAGAATGCCCATGGCTGCGGTGAAGATGATGAGAAAGACAGTGAACGTACTCATCTGAGAGTGCCTTCTATTGTGTTGCAAAAGGCATGGAAGAGGTAGACGCCGAATTGGCACCTACCTCCAACACGCTCTCACGAGAACGCCGGCTGGCGTTCGGTCAAAGACGCTCTACCTGCGCCTTGCTCCTTAGAGCTTGACCTTGCCCGTGAGAATGTCCTTGTACATCACCCAGTCGCCCAAAAGGCTGTAGAGCGGGTGAGAAAAGGTGGCCGGCTTGTTCTTCTCGAAGAAGAAGTGACCGGCCCAGGCAAAGCCGTACCCAGCAACGGGAACGGCTAAGAGCCACAGCCACTGCCCGGTCACCAGCGCGAAAAGCAAAAGCGCAATGACCAGGGTGCTGCCAGCGAAGTGCAGACGCCGATTGATCGGGTCCGCATGCTCGCTGAGGTAGAAAGGATAGAACTCGGAAAAGCGAGTGAAACGCTTCTTTTCCATGGGATTTTACTCCCTCGCTTATAGGCTGGGCGCGCGCAATACTCCAGAAACATGCGCACCCATCAGCGCCAAAAACACCATACAAGATGCACGATGACTGCGACCTTCAAAGAAGATCGAGTGTCGAGGCTTTTGCCTTTTCAGCCAACCTCGACACCGGATCCACTTCATTGCAGTGCGCAGCAAACTCAGTTCTTTTTGGCAGGCTTTGGCTGCTCGAGAATGCGGTAAGGCGGAGCAAAATCATTGCCCGAGCGCCTGCCGGCAATCCAGCGCAACTGATAGACCGTAACCGGGTCCGATGCACCGCCGGTGAGAAGATGCGGGAGCACCTCCAGAATGGCATGGGCCGCGGGGTCACGGTAGTAGTCGATATCAATCTCGACTTTCACGCAGGTGACACCGTCTATGACCTTGGTGTCGTTCTCGAAGAACGTCACTTGCATGTTGGCTTCGCCGAAACGCTTCTCTCGGAAGCTGGCGGTCGAGCCGGGGTGGAAAACAAACGAGCCCGGGTCGGCTTGCCAGGTTCCGCGCTTCACTTCGCCGTTCAATTCTTCAGAAAGACGCTTGTCGGCATAACCGAAAAAGCGGCTCTTGCTCGGCTTTTCTTTGTCGGCATCGAAAATGATGCTGCGAACGAAGGGCAGAACAGGACTGCCTGAGCCGAGTTTGGCGTCGAGAAGTGAAGTGGCGATGTTGAGAATGCAGATGGCGGCCAGCGGGTCGTTCTTCATCAGCGCTTCCCATCGGGCTCTGGCGACCGGCTCCGCATCTGCCGACAGAAGCAGGAAATAGACGGGAGAATTGGCCAGCTTGAGCGCATCGAAAGAAGCGTCGCTGAAGTCAATCACGTTTTTCGACGGCAGGAGCATCAGATCCAGAACCGGCATTTCTTCCGGCTTGTTGCTGATTTTCACAGGCGTAAATCCGGCCTGCTTATACCCGTCCGTCCAGACGATGATCGTGTAGTTGTCGCCGAAGTTGTCGTAAAACGGCAGCCCATCGAAGCGAATCGAAGGACCATCGTAATAACGATCGACGATGAATTTCTGATTGCCGTCGATGATGCGCACCAGAAGCTTTGTTCCGGGTGCGACCAGGCGGCGCTGACCGTCGAACACGTTGAGCACGACGCTGCCGGTTTGATTTTGCGGTGCGGTAGAACCGTTGCCGCGCAGGTATTCGAAACCGGCGATGCCCATCGATATGATGGCCGACGAATTAAACGCAATAAGGAAAAGCAGCCCGGTTATGCTCGTGCCAACCAGCGCTCGCTTCATCGTTTTTCTTTCCATGCACCTACTGTTTCCCACGAACCTGAGGTTCCTGAACGGGAAATCAGCCTCCAGAAAAGGCACCGTCCGGCAGCCGGGTGTGCACATGATAGCAAAGGCACGCGCAAAAATTGCTCAGCCAGTGATACCAGGAGCGACACTACCGACTGCCGAACGGGCTTTCCAACTTGGGGGCGATGCCGGGCACCGTCCCCTGTTTTACTCTAATTGCCTACCGCGACTATCAGGGATAATCGTAGTAGTAGGGCGGCGGAGTCGCGGGCTTCTTGGGCGGAGTCGGCATAGCCGGCTCGACCGGGCGCACGAGATACGCGTCGGGGAAGCGCTCGCGCACATTCTCCTGAGCCGTGTAAGTCTTCGTGCTCACGACATCGCCGTTGTTGTTCTTCTCCTCGACCTTCTCGAGCGAACCGTCGGCTCGGAAGGTTTTGCGAGTGCCACCCCAGTAAGAACCGGGCGGCTTGGGGATGAACACCTGATTGGGAGTGCGACCGTCGGCGGCGAAACTGATCTCGCGCGTCTCCTTGCCGGCCGCATCGAACTCTTCGACCGTGCGCAAAAGGGTCGTCCTCACCGGTTTGCCGGTGGAAGCATCGACCTTCGTTTCCACACGATAAATCTGTCTCATCACCATCCGGCCTTTGTCGTCGAAGTGCGTCCAGACCTCATTGCCGGTCGCGTAGTTGCTCTCCTCGACCATCAGACGCCTGGTGCCATCCAGCCGGTAGTAGATGGCTTGTTTGTTGTAGGTCGTCCATTCGTACCTGACGGCGATGTTGACGCCGTCCGGGAAGTAGTAGCGAGCCCAGGTATTCTCCCAGTAGGTCGAAGGAACGATTGTGACCGACTCGGTCTTGCCGTCCGCGAAATAGGTGGTGATGGTCATCTTGCCGGTGGCGTCCACCTGCGTGAAACCTTTGAGCACACCATTGTCGCGATAGACCTGCTCGAGAAGCGGCTTGCCGTCTTTGCCGACGAGCTGATGCCGCTCCAGCGTGCTGCCGTCGGCGAAAAAGAAGTCGATCTGATACGAGCCGTCTTCCAGCCTCTTGCCCTCGCGCTCGCGAGAACCGTCCGGGCGGAAAGAGCGATCGGACATGAACATCGTGCCGTCGTCCGATCGGGTAGAACCACTCTTCAACACCCTTTGACCGGCGCCTTTAGCAAGCGGCCAGTATTCGGTGGTTTCACGCAGGGTGCCGTCGGCTCGGTAGAACTCATAACCAGTCACGCCGTTCTTGTACTCGATCTGAATCTCTTCAGGAGTGTTCGAGTCTTTGGACGCATACGTGATGAAGCGAATTTCCTCGCCCTGCGCAGCCGGCGGCGCGTGAACACGCACCTTCGTCTTGCCCGGGAAAGGCACCGACCAGCTCTCAGGCAGGTTGGTGTATACAAGCGTACCGACCGTTATGGTCGCGAAGACCGCGACCAACACGCCCAGTACCGTCAGAAGTCGTTTCATAGATAAACTCCAGGGCGGACGCCTTTTGCGTCCGTCGTGTTGGGTAGTCGCGGCGAAAAAAGGTAGGAAGGCGCCGGAAATCGGATTTCCGAACGCCTTCCCGAGGGTCAGTAGTGGTCGCCCCAGTGCTGAACCGGCTGCGCATCCACTTTGGCGAGAAGCGGGCGCGGATCCTCGAAATCCGAGAACGTGCCGTGCTTCTTGATCAACTCCAGATCGCCGGCTTCAACCGGTGCTCCGGGCTGACGGTCGGCATCTTTGGCGTGCTTGGAGTTGTACTCTTTGCTGTACTCGTCCGAGCCAAGCCAGCCGACTTCTTTGAGCGTGCCGTCCGGATTGTAGACGCGGTCGTGCGTGTTCTTGCCTCCGTTGTACATCCAGATGCGGCTGACCGCACCGGTCGTCTCATCGAAGATGAACTTGCGAACCGGATTGCCGCTCGCATCGACCACTTCCAATTCCTTGAGCACATAGCGCGCCGGCGTGCCCTTTGCAGTGTCGGCGGGAATGTAATTCCAGGACTGCTTGTTGCGCGACGCCACCGATTTCTCGACCGTGCCGAGAGGTCCGAAGCGACCGCTGCCGGGCACCAGCTCCGTCACCGTCATGTCGCCGTCCGACGCGAAAACGCGCTGAAGGACAGCCTCTCCGTCTTCACGGAAATAGACGACCGTGGTGCTGTAGGAGTTGCTGGTCACCGTCATGGTGCGCGTCACGCCATCGGCGCGGAAGAAGTCGATGAGCTGCTCGTGCTTCTTCAGTATGCCGATGCTGGCCAGAGTCCCGTCTTCGCGGAAGCTCTTGCTGTGCAGGTTGCCGTCGGCTTCCCGCTGGGACGACGCGATCAGTCGCGAGCCGCCTTCAGCGAATTGCTGCTCGGTGACGAGGTCCCCATTGCGCGCGAAAAGTTGACTGACCGAAAGAGTCAGACCGTCCTTGTGAAAGACAAGGTTCTGGAAAGCGCCGTCAGGCAGCCGCTTTCCTACAACTTCACGCGTGCCGTCGGGACGGTAGAGTTCGCTGGAAACGACCTCTTTGCCGTCTTCAGAAAAGACCAGAACAGACTTGAGCTGCCGGCCCGCGACGTTGAATTCGAACGGCTGCGAGGAGGGAAACACCGCAGTGCCGTCCTCGTTGAGCTGGACTTGAGGCTTCCCGTCCTTGAGAGGCAGCGGAAAGTACTCTTTGACCACACTCTTGGAGCCCTGCGGAGTGAACGTCTGGTAGACGGTCTCACCGTTCTTGAGCTCGATGCGCTGGTTCATGGGCGTGCGCCCATCGGGCCAGGTGGTCGTATAACGGATGTCCTCATTGCCGGCGTCTGCCGACTTCATGCGCACCTGCACCACCGTCTTTTTGGGAAACGGCGAGGTGATCGGCTTCTCGAGATTGCGGCTCACGCCGAAAGCAACCGCGATGCCGACGAGGACCAGAGCGACGATCACAGCCGGCTTGCGGCTGCGCGTTTCAGATTTGCTTTGCTCATTCATGGCAGTAACGGCACGCCGCAGCTTTCACCACGGGCGGTGCCTTCTCCTTTTCGAGTAAGGGCAGGGGCTAAGCGCGTGAACAATCAGGCGTTCACCGCTGCCGGATCGCAAAGATGGAACCGCTTTCACACCGATGCCTTGGGAAAAAGCACGCATGCCCCTTCTCAAGACTCGGACGAAAACAGATAAGAAGAAGGCGGCTGCAGATTGCTCCACAGCCGCCCCTTCTCAGTTTTTACCCAGGCAGGCGTCAGCCTTGCGGCTGCTCGCCTTCCTCATCAGCCGGAGTGGTCTCCGGCTGGGCAGCATCCGGCTTGAAGTGAGGATTGACCTCACCGGCGTCCGAATCGTCTGCGCCATGCACGCACGAGGCATGCTCATCGCCGGCATCCGCCACGGTGGGCGCCTGCTTGCGACGTTCGCGAATGGTGGCGAGCATCGCCAGAGCATTCTTCTCGATCATCGGCACAGCCTGCAGCTTGGCACGCTGCCCGGCACCGACCGCACCCCAGTAGGCGAGCGCGGCGGCGGCGGCGACGTAAGTCGCGTAGACATCGCCCAGCGACTCGGGGATATCCGAGCGGCCCTGCATGAGCAGTTCCGCCAGCTTGTCCACCTTCGCCTGACGCTTCTTGTCCCAGTTGAGAATGTCACCGGTGGCGACATTGCCCAGGGACTTGAGCGGCGTGCGGATGAGCGCCTTGGCCACGACCGGTGCAACCGCCTTGATGTCGGCGACCGGAATCTCGATGACCAGCTTGCTCTTGCCCGTCGCGTCGAACCACTTCACCGTCTCAGGCAGAGGGTCGCCGCAGGCGATATCGGCCAGAGTGCGGCACTCGTTGGCCTCCGACTTGAAGCCGATCTCGTCGAGAGCGGCAGCGACGATGTGCGCGCGGATGTAATCCGGCGGATGCGGGAAGAATTCGAGCGCGACAGCACCCGTCTTCTCGTCCGGGACCAGCTCGAAGTACGAGCCGGTGCGCAGCAGGCGCGGCGTGCTCTCCACCGTGCGCCCCCGGGCGTTGAACGCCGAGAAGCTCAGGATGACGAGGTAGAGGAACGCGACACCGGTAAGAAGAACGCCGCCGGAGATGTCGGCGTCGATCTCGGGAGTGGTGTCGGCGATGAACTTGACGAGAAGATCGATGGTCTTCACCTTCTGACGCCCGAGCTTGATGTACTCCTGGGAGAACTTCAGCTCGCCCTTCTCGTACGCTTCCACAATCGCCTTGGCGACCGCTTCGCGCACGTCGTCCTCGAGACCGACGACGTCGTGGAAGACGTCGTGACGGAACTCGTGAGCGTAGAGGGGCAGCATCAGGGTGATGATGTTGCGCTCGTCCATCGGCACTTCGATGGCGTGTGCGCCAATCGGACCCTTGGCCGGCAGCGTGGCCGGGCCGAGATGACCGAAGCGAGCCACGAAGACGTTGCCGACCTGGAAGACGGTCGTGTGAACGTCCGCCTTCTTGCCGTGCGATTCACCGTCCAGAGCCTCGCCGCGGAAGAGCGCGTAGCTCTCTTCCACGAGCTGACGGACGGCACCGAGCTGCTCGTACATCTGGTCGCGATGCTGAGCGAAAGCATCGGTCCAGATACGCAGCACAGTGAGAATCTGCGCCAGCTCTTCGTCGAGCACCTGCACAGCGACCTGCAGAAGCATCTGCTCCGGCACGTCGGGGTTCTGCGCGGCGAGAACCGTGAGGACGCGCGGCAGCGCATCCTTATAGAGAACGCGCAACTGGCGAAGCTGCCCGTTCAGGCTCTCGATGGCGCCCTGGAAGCGCTCTTCCATGTGCAGGCGCGCCCAGTTGACGGCGCCGGCCAGAGGGTCGAAACGATCGGCGATGATGGCGTCGAAACGCCCCTCATCCATGATTTCGCGCAGAGCCTGAGCGGCGGTGAACAGCGTGGCGCCGTTGGCCTTGCCGGAATCATTCGGGCGAGGCAGAAGCGGCGCCGGCACGATACCGTCGGTGGGCAGGCCGGGCACGAACGTATGATGAATATGTTCGTACTTGACCGTAATCTTGCGCGTTTGCGGAAGGGAGCGCCGGCGCGTACCATCGGTGGTGACGACGGTGAGCTTCTTAACGGAAGAAGCACCGTTATCGGTGCCGTCGCTCCCCTGAGTAGGGTTTGCGTCGTCATCCGTTTCCTCGACTTCGACCGGCTTGGAGAGCCGATTGAGGGCGCGAATGACCAGTTCTTGAACGGGCGGGAACTTGAAGTTCTCATCGCCTGTCCCGGGGACGACAACCATGTGGTTGCGGCAGCAGTCGCCGGAGGGAACGTGCATGTGGCGGTGCTGCTTGCTACCTGGCTTGAGGTCCAGCTTGAGAGTCTTAGACTTCATGTTGTTGAGCTCCTATTGTTTGCTTGAAAGCGCCCAAAATTCCGTCCAGCACTGCACCTGCAGTGGCAAACGAAATTCTTGGCGCCGGTTCGGAGCAGTACGAAAGTGGGAAGGCAATCATTTTTGATGACCGCCATCCCTAATCGGACTATCGAAACACCGGCGAAAACCGGTGATTGGACATTTGTGTCTTCTGGGTCCAGCACCAGATACGGTGCTGTCAAAACAATTTGCAACCGCAAAAGAGACCCGGTCGGTCAGGGGCTGCTCAAAATTCCGGAACCTTTCTCAATCCGAAACTTTGAGCAACCCCCGACCGTTCGAGCATCCGTATTGATCGGTTTTGCAACCGACTTTCCAGGTCTGCTCAAACGCCCGGGAGCGCTTTTCAAAAGATAGGGAGCAACCGGATTGCTCTGGTTGCTCCCCGAATGTTAGCCGGTGATGGTGCGACCGTTGGCGTCGTACTGACGCAGGATCGCCGTCTCCAGAGAGCCGTCGAGCTGCTTGAACTCGCCCTTGACCACGAGGTCCGACAGCTTGTTGGCCGTGCGGAGGTACTTGCGGTACGTCTTGGCGTCGGTCTTCACAGCCTTGCCGGTGATCTGCGCACGGAGGTCCATGCAGAGCAGGTCAGCCGCCAGCTTGGTGCCCTCGTCGCCCTTGGCGTGCGCGTGCAACGCCGTGACGAGCATGGTCACCGCCTGCTGGATCGGCATCGACAGCACGTCGACCATCAGCTCCTGCTCGTCCTGAAGCTTCAGGCCGTGCGTGAGCATGGTGCGATAGAGCTGCTTGCCGTTGGCGACGAACTGCGCAAGCGCGAAGTCGACGTGCGCCTGCAGGCGACCGTCCAGACCGCGGACCTTCTGCTTGTCGGAGAAGCGCGTCTCGATGCCGAGAGCGCGGCCGACCACGGAAAGGATTTCCTTCCGCATCTTGAAGGCCTTGTCCGGGCGCGTGGCCATCTGCAACGTCACCTTGGCGGGCGACTGATTGAGATTGATGCCGAGCGCGGACGACTTGGCGAGCATCGGCCCCATGTACTTGGTGCCGAACTGCTTGATGAGCGACTTGAAGAACGCCATCGCCAGCATCTCGTTCTCGCCCTCGTAGATCGAGGGAGCGAAGAAGTCGTGCAGGTTGTCGCCGATGATGTGACCGCCCAGGAAGGAACGACCACCGTGGGTCTTGAGCGCCAGACGGGTCGTCTCGATGAGCGCCTCGGAGGCGTAGATCTTGGCGATCACGCACTCCAGCTCACCGCGATAGCCCTCGTCCAGCAGGTGGCTGCCCCAGTCGCGCAGCGCGTCGGCGCCGACGATCAAGGAGGCGATGCGAGCGACGCGGCGCTTCACCAGCGCGCGCATCTTGATCTGCTCACCGTAGGTCTTGCGGTACTGCGACCACGGAACCATGCTCGTCAGAAGCTGGCGCATCACGCCGGCGGCGTTGGCGCACAGAGCGACGCGACCACGGTTGAGGCCGTGGTAAGCGATGGTCAGACCGTCACCGACCGGCGGCACCAGCAAGTTCTTTGCCGGCACGCGGAAGTTGGTGAAGATGATGCCGCGGTTGTAGATGTGCTTGACCGCGTGGATCGGGTAGTTGACGAGACGGAAGTTCTCGTTCTCCTCGCCCGGCAGGTCGACGATGAGGACGGCGTGACGACGCTCGATGGCGCCCGTCTTGCCGACCTTCGGCTTGCCGTCCTTGTCCAGAACGGGGATCATGCAGACCAGACCGATGGTGCGGCCCGGCGCCACGTTGCTGATGAAGAGCTTCTCGCCGTTGACGACGAAGTCCTCACCGTCCGGATCGGCCGTGGTCTTCACCGCGGTCAGGTCCGAACCGGCACCCGGCTCGGTCAAGGCGAACGCCGAGAGAGCCTCGCCGGAAGCCAGCTTCGGCAGGAAGCGAGCCTTCTGCTCGTCGGTGCCGTAGCCGACGACAGGGTCGACGGCGCCGATGCACTCGTGGATCGAGTTGAGACCGGCGGTGGTCGCTTCGCCCTCGGCAGCCATGCGGGTGACGAGGTTCATGAAGTCGGTGATGGTCGCACCCTGACCGCCGTACTTCTTGTCGACGAGCATGCCCCAGTAGCCCTGGGCGCCGAGGTCGGCGAGGACCTGGTCGGAGACCTTGCCCTTGCTGTCGAACAGAGTGCCGGCCGCGATGTGACCCTTCACGACGCGGATGCAGTTCTCGATGGCCGTCTGCGCGGGCGAGTTGCCGGCAGTGGCGGAGGAAGGAACACTGAACAGACTGACAGGCGTGCGGCGATTCCAGATGCCCTGGTGGACAGGGGAATTCTCCGTGCGGAACTTCGGATCGAGGGTAGCCTCGAGCTCGTCCTCCGCGCGGTCGATCTTACCCATGCTGCCGGCTTCCTCATCGGACTTGCCAGCCTGGCGCAGAACGTCTTCAGCGAGACCGCCCGACTTCTTCTCTTCGGGCTTGTTACCAGTTTTGTTGCTCATATTGAGCTCCTTTTTAGAGTCTTAGAGACTCGTCTTACGAGGTGAGGAGCGCTGTTCCATTGGTTCAGGAAGATGCGCTCCAGTAAGAGACAGAATCGATTTGCAAAAAATCTGCCCGCGAACACCGCAGACAGTGCCGATTTCAAAGCGTTCCGATTACGAACCGGAAGCCTTTCATCACATCGATCATGCAGAGAAAGATACTCAGGGGCGAGGTCGAAACCTCACCCCTGAGCCATTTCAGAAGGGACGAATTACTTCGTCTTGATGCCGACGAGGTTCCACGCCGCCTGCAGCTTGTCGGTCGTCGCCTGGTCGTAATCGGCCCGGCAGATGTCGACAGTGGTCTGAGCGAAGGTGTGGAAATCGCAGTCCGACTTCACGCGGCGCTTGCCGGTGTTGGCCTCGTTCCAGATCTTGCCGGCGGCCGACTTCCAGGCGTAGCCGCCCAGAGAGATCGCGAACGTGGCGAACGCCTTGTTCGGAATGCCGGAGTTGATGTGGACGCCCGCGTTGTCGGCCGAACCCTTGTAGCGGCGATCGTAGTGATCGGGCTGCGGGTCCTTGCCGATGTTCGGGTCATTGTAGGCCGAGCCCGGGTTGAGCATGTCGCGCAGAGCGCGCTGCTTCGGGTCGACGAACAGGCCGGGGCCGACGAGCCAGGAGTCCTGGTCGACGGTGAGGTTCTTCACCCACTGGCGGAGCATGACGCCGAAGATGTCCGAGATGGACTCGTTCAGCGCGCCGCTCTCACCGTAGTACTCGAGGCCCGAGAACTGACCGGTGACGCCGTGGAAGAACTCGTGGCCGGCGACGTCGAGCAGCACGAACGTCTTGAAGACGCGGCCGTCACCGTCACCATAGGCCATCTGGCGGCCGTTGTTGAAGGCGTTGTTGTAGCGGGTACCGTAGTGGACAGAGCCAATCAGGTTGCCGCCCTTGCCGTCGTACGAATCGACGCCGAACTCCTTCTTCAGGAAGTCGCGGACCGCCGAGTGGTAGTCGAAGGCGATGTTGACGATGTTGTCGGCGACTGCCTTCTCGCCCTCGAAGCGGGCCTTGGTGCCCGGCAGACGAGTGGAGTTCTTGCAGTCGTAGATCTGCACTTCCGACTTGCCGTTGGAGAGCCGGTAACGCACGACATTCCGCAGACCCTTGAGGTGCATCTTCCGGGTCTCATCGAGAGTCCAGAGATACGACGGGTCATCCGGGAAAGCGTTCGAGAGGTGCAGCAGGATGTACGGGGGGATGATCCCCTGGTGTGAACGTGAACGGTTCATGTATGTCTCCTAATGACGCCGGGCACGCTCAATGGCAGTTGACTGATTCATCTGTGAACGAGCGCGTGCTCGTCACGGCAGCTTCAGTCATCGCCACCAAGCAGAGCTGGTCGTCGGGTTGGACAGCCGTTTCAGGGCTGTTTGTGAGGCGCAGGAAAACGGCTTCTCAGGCGGAAGTCGGATCGCAAGCGCTATGGACAAATAAGTGGTGGTACTGAACTCGGCCGCTTGCGTTTGTGGAACACAGCAGTGCTTCCATAACAACAAGTGCAGCCGATGCTAGCCTTCTACCACTTGACGACAACTTCATCTCTTTACAACACACCACGCGCGGTGCTTTTCTTCGGGCACGAATGCCTGTGGGAAAGAGCGTGTTAACCGGGCGCGGGTAGGTTTTTGAAAGCCTTTTGAGTTGACCTGAAAAGAGAAGAAGTTAGGTGATGACACTACCCGTGACATCATTGAGTTCTCAACATATCAGAATAAAAAGCAGCATATGTGGTTGCCAATAGACAGTTTGAGTGAAAAGTCAAAAAGCTCATGATTACAGGCTTAAGCTTTGTAGTGTTGTAATATGCGCAGGTAGCGATGCACATGCGTTGCATATAGCATGCTTTGCGAAAAATACTGACAACTCTCGATTTTGCCGAATTTACAGCTCAGCCATTAGTCACTCGCGCAGGTAGCAAAGGCTTTCTATTTGCGCTTGACTTCTGCTAAATTAAACACCACAAATCGCTTGACATCACGGTTTTGCGAGGTTCGCCCACTATGCACGATTGCACGAAGAAAAACACGCAGCTTATTAAGCAGCTTTGATTTGATTCTCAAGAGCTTTCAGCAATAGTTTCTAGATCCCTAATTCCTTCGACTTTTTTTCTGAGCTACAACTACAAGTTCCGTCCGTCTTCAATCTCCAAGCGCGCGCATCCGACGTAAAGTCGTGCGTACGACATCTTGTTGATTGAGATGAAATGGCTCTCAAGTAGTTATGATCAGGAGCTAAGAAGTGGTTGGAACAGATTGCGCTTGCAAGCAATCTGAGAACACATCAATGCAATGGTGCGTTTGTGTTCTATGAAGGGTTTCTTCCAACACTCCAGGGTCGCTGCTCTCACAAAGCAGCCAAAACAATGATCGGAGTCAACTATGTGCATGCTTCACAGTAAAGGGCTCTCCGTGTCCAAGCAGAAGGAATTCCGTCTGCCCAAGCACGTGATTCCCATCAACTACAAGATCACGCTCACGCCCGGGATCAAGGTTACGACCAAGACCGGCGACAACGAAGAGGTGATCTACAAGTTCACCGGCGTCGAGGAAGTGAAGGTCAATGTCCTCCACTCCACCGACCGCATCGTTCTGCACTCTGCCAACCTCGAAATCCACAGCGCCAGCTTCGTCACGAAGAAGGGCAAGCGGATCGAGGGCATCGTCACGCTCGACCCCAAGAACGAATTCGCCATCATCACTTTCAATGGCATCGTTCCGAAGGGCAAGGGCTCGCTCCACATGAGCTTCACCGGCATCCACAACACGAAGCTGAAGGGTTTCTACCTCAGCCAGTGGCAGGACGCCGACAAGAACGACCATCAGATCTTCACCACCCAGTTCGAGTCGACCGACGCGCGGCAGGCTTTCCCCTGCTTCGACGAGCCGGCGATGAAGGCCACCTTCGATGTTCGCCTGATCGTCGACAGCACCCTGACGGCGCTGTCCAACGGTCGCGACATCAAGACCGAGTCGATCGGCAACGGCAAGAAGATGGTCACCTACGAGCGCACCCCGCACATGTCGACGTACCTCGTCGCCTTCTGCGTCGGTGAGTTCGAGTCGTCCCGTCCGGTCTTTGCCAACGGCAAGGAAATCCGGATCTGGTCCATCCCCGGCAAGAACGACCTGAAGGAATTCGCGCTCGAGTGCGGTGCCTTCGGCGTCAAGTGGTACGAGGACTTCTTCAACCGTCCGTATTTCGGCGGCGACAAGATCGACATGATCGCCATCCCCGACTTCGCGTCGGGCGCCATGGAGAACACCGGTCTCATCACGTACCGTGACACGGCTCTGCTCGTCAACAAGGCGACCGCTTCCTATGCCGAACTGGCTCGGGTTTGCGAAGTCATCCTGCACGAGCTGGCTCACCAGTGGAACGGCAACGAAGTGACCATGGACGACTGGGACGGCCTGGGCCTGAACGAGTCGTTCGCCACCATCATGGCGTACCTGTCGATGAACGACATGTTCCCCGAGTGGCACGTCTACAACGAGTTCGGCATCGACCGTGCCGGCGCCTTCGCGCTCGACTCGCTGAAGTCCACTCACGCTGTTGAGATTCCCGTCAGCCATCCTGACGACATCCAGCAGTTCTTCGACACCATCACGTACGAAAAGGGCGGCTCGCTGCTCTTCCAGTACATCCAGTACGCGGGCTTCGAGACCTTCCGCACCGGCATGCGCATCTACTTCGAGCGCCACGCTCTGGGCAACGCGACCGTGTCGCAGCTCTGGGACGCTCTCGAGGAAGGCGCCAAGGTGGACGGCAAGGACATCCCGGTCCGCCGCCTGATGGACTTCTGGTGGAAGACCGCCGGTCACCCGGTCGTCTCCGTCGCCGAGGGCGACAAGCCGGGCACCATCAAGGTGACGCAGAAGAAGTTCCAGTTCCTCCCCGCCGGCGACAAGGACGTCTGGCCGGTGCCGCTGCACATCCGCTACAAGCTGGCGGGCGGCGCAGTGGTCGAGCAGAAGCATCTTTTCGATGCGGCTGAGGAGACCATCACTTTGGGCGACAAGGAGATCGAATTCGTCGTGCTCAACGCCGGCGGTTCGGGCTTCTACCGCGTCGACTACAGCGATGGGCTGCGCGAGAAGGCTCTGGCCGACGTGCAGAACACGCTGCAGATCATCGAGCGCTTCAATCTCGTCAACGACTCGTGGGCTTCCGTCCGCGCGCGCAGCGAGAACTCGATGACTTCGACCGAGTATCTGGAATTGGTGAAGAGCTTCTCGAGCGAGACCGACGCCAACGTCTGGGCGGTCATCTCGGGCGCGCTGCGCACCGTCTACGGTCTCACCAAGGGCGATCACCGCCAGGCCTTCAAGCAGGCAATCCGCGACACCGTCCGCCCGGTCTTCGACAAGCTCGGTTGGACGCCCAAGGAAGTTGAGTCGGTGCACACGCTTCAGCTGCGTGGCCAGCTAGCCTCCCTGCTCGGCACGGTCGCATCCGACAGGGACATCCGCGCCGAAGCCGCAGTGCAGTTCGACAAGTGGAAGGCCGATCGCAACTCGGTCGACCCCAACGTCGTGCCTGCTTTGATCAGCATTCTGTCCTACACCGGCAACAAGGCTCGTTTCGACGAGTTCCTCGCTCTGTCGGAGGCGGCTCCCACCTCGCAGGAGAAGCTGCGCTTCCTCGGAGCGCTCGGCAACTTCCGTGAGGAAGGTCTCTACAAGGAGGCCATCGAGCTGACCCTGTCGGGCAAGATCCGCACTCAGGACGCGCCTTTCATCCTGGCTGGCATCATCGGCACCGAACACGCCGGCGAGACCGCCTGGGACTTCATGCGCGCCAACTGGGAAAAGATCGTCGCCACCTACCCCGACAACGCCGTGCCCCGCATGGTGTCTTCCTGCTCGGCTCTGGACACTCCCGAGCTGCAGGCGGAAGTGGTGGACTTCTTCGCCAAGAACAAGGTGAAGGAAGGTGACATGGCGGTCGCTCAGATGATCGAGCGGCTGAGCGTCAATGTGGGTCTGCGCGAGACCGAGACGCCCAAGCTGACCTCGTACCTCGAGACGTCAGCCAGGGCTCTCGCGTCGTCGAAGGCCTGAACGACGGTTTAGTTGCTG
>JADYYD010000453.1 GCA_020853845.1 Candidatus Melainabacteria bacterium | reverse complement strand
GTCTCACAAAAGCAACTGGGCTTCTCGAAAGTACGCGAGTGGTCTTCCCTTACGTACAGAGATCGTGAAGAAGACATCGTAAAATTGATCGAGGCCTTGCATCGGGATCCGCAATGGAGTGGACATATTGATTGGTCAAAACTTGCCCTGGTCGGTCATTCGCTTGGCGGTTACACTGTACTCGGGCTGGCTGGCGCGTGGCCGGATTGGAAACTCGGGGGTGTCGGAGCAATCATTGCACTTTCGCCATACAGCAATCCATACATTGAGAATTCTACGCTAGCCAAAATTGATGTCCCCGTCATGTACCAGAGCGGCACTAGAGATAAGTGGATTAACACATTTGTAAAGAAGGAAAATGGCGCATACAGCCAGACTCCATCACCGTCAATATACATTGAGCTGGAAAATGCCAATCACTTCGCCTGGACAAATTTAAACAAGGACAGCAGTGAGCGTGATTTGATTTCACATTACTGCGTCGAATTTCTGAACAAATATGTTCTTGGAGTTCCAAACGCAAGACCTGAAGAAAAGCTCGCAGGTGTATCAACGTTAAGAGTAAAGTGAAACAGGAAAACGCCATTGCACCAAATTTCAAACCGGTCGCTTATGAAAGTTCTCACTGTTCTGCTGGCAGTGTTTCTCTTCAGCACTTCCGCAATAGCAGCGGGCGGCGATGAAAATTGCATTGTACTCAGGCAGCGCGACTATAAACTCGGAGCATTTACCGTTTACCTTGGTGATAAACATGCGCGAATCGATTGCATGAATGGCAAATGCACAATCATAACTGCCGCACCGTCGTGGAATGTTATTGTCTTCAACAAAGACAAGCAGTTTTTTCCAGTAGACCGCAAAAGTTGGCACCAGACCGGTCTCAAAGGAATGACGCGAAGCATAGTTGAGTTTTTCAATCCCAAGATACATACACTCACGAAAGTAAAGTTTCTGGGCCGCGACTCGATAAAAACGAGTCGCACCGTGCGCAGTTTCAAGCGTGACTCTTTCGATATCGCATTCAGATCAAAACCGAGTCTTAAGACTCCCGGCGGTCGCACAATCACTTATATTGCTTCCAGCGATTTCAAATTCAACAAAGACATTGCAGATTTTGCGCAAGGTTTTTACCTGACTACACCAGAAGCGAGAGTTCTGCTTTCGACCGAAGCGGAAATGAACGGTGAAAAGACTTCTAATTTCATCACTTATTCCATCGAAAAACAGAAGTGCCCGGAAAGCTTCTTCAAGGTTCCTGACGGACTTAAGAAGGTTTATTCAATATCAGCCGTCGCGACGGGACGAGACATGGAGGGCGTGCTTCTGGAAGTCTTAGGCGACGATCATCCATAGCCTAACGCTGATGCGCGTTAGGTTCCTAACTTCTTGCACTAATCTAAATTCTGTTACTAAAGGATGGCCTGCTGACCTGACGCTATTCGGCTTCGGACAGCAGCACGTAAAAGAAATAGCGAAAATTCTACTACCATCCTGCTCTTGAATATGGACAAACTCAAGTTGCCAAAGTTCCCAGTCCATTCTGCGAATTCACTGAGTGCGGCGCCCTTTTGAGAGCGCCTGCCACTCCTTGCCTTCGTTCTTACCGCGCAAAACACTGGAGGCTGCAACAAGATTGAGCCTCGATTTTGCAATGGGTTAACGCTTCCCATCATAGGCAAATTGTGTAAAGCAATTATGGAGATGCTTTACAAAACTCGGGGGCAAAATTCTTCCACGGTCAAGCCGAACTTCTCAACCCGCGTTCAAAGTCTTTCCTGGAACACCAGATATGGCAGCTCGCTCATACCAGTTTTCACATATGCACTCTTCGCCGACAAATTTTCCGGATGGACAAGCAGCCTCAGGGCAACAACATCGTCGCGCGACTTCGCTTTTTCCCTGACGAAGTTATACATCAATTCATAGATACCTTGTCGTCTATACTCTTTGCGCACGTGCACGCAGTTGATCCACCAGACGAATCCCGCCATCAGATCCAACCAGAAGTTATTCACGAAAAGCGAACCAGCGAACTGACCGTCGATTTTTGCCACCACATAGAAACCACGACTGGGATTTTCCAGCGCAGCCTTCACGCCCCGCATTGCTGTTTCACGATCGAGATTCTTCTCTTCCGAATCGAGGATCATGAGGAGCGCAGAATCGACCAGGTCATTTAGATACTGCACGCTGCCCAACTCAATAACTGTTTCCACCTGAAGCACTCCCGAACTAAAGAACAGCAAAGATGCAAATTATTCCATGTACTGCACGACAGGATTTGTCCAGGTTTAAAGTTTAAAGAATCATCGTCGTCATCGTTCATCTTCTACCCACTATTCAAATCCGGCTTTGCGCGTATATTTCCTCAGCCACCATTTGAAATTTTGCAGGCGAAACCGGTGAAACCCAAACTTCACCATCTCCCGATAAGAATCATGGAATGTCCAACCTTGTCTCAACATTCGAAATATCGCAATCAAAATTCCTGTTCGATCCGAGCCATGAAAGCAATGCACAAAAAGTGGGTGATTCGACTCATCATCGATGAGTTTCAGAAAGTGATCGACAGTTTCCTGCTTCGGCAAATTCCAATAGTTGAGCGGCATCGAAACAAAAGTCATGCCAAGCGATTCGACCGACGCTTTCTCCGCTGCGATTACTTTCTTGCCCCAGCGCAGGCAGACAACTGTTTTCACCCCCAAATCTTTGAGGGCATAGAAACCTTCCTTCACCGGCTGACCACCGCGAAATAAATAAGGCTCCACTTCGTGAAAGTTTCGAATCGGCTCTGTCATTTTTAGCTTTCGCTGCTGGCAAGAATCATCACAAGATTTACCATAGCAGGGATTCTTCTGCTCTTTCCAGACTAAGATCTGGCAATTGACAGCCTCGCCAACAAACATGAGCACGGATAAAAGCTCTCCTGACTACCGAATCAAGCAAGTCTTGGTCGTCTATAACCCAGCCTCCGGCTCAGTCGGCGACTTTGACAGGCGTCTGGGTTCGATGGTGCGACACTTTGCCGAGGAGAAGGGTTATGTGGTCAATGCGCGCCCGATTACGCCCGAAATGACCAGCGCTCAGATGCTGGCGCCTATTATGGGTACTTTTGAAATCGTCGTGGCGGTGGGAGGAGACGGAACTGTCGGGTTTGTGTTAGGCGCGGTAGCAGAGTCGGGGCTGCAAATCCCGGTCGGCATCATTCCTTTCGGCACCGGTAACTTACTGGCGCGAATGCTCAAAATATGTACCGGTCGACATAACGAAGATCCGCTCGAAAGAGCCATGGACACGATAATGCACGGTGATACCGTCAGCATAGACATGGGAAAAGCTGACGGACGGTGGTTTACTATCGACGCCGGGACCGGACCGATTGCCGATGCCATCACCAAGCCGGTGAAGGAAATCAAAACGCATCTTCGTCTTTTAGCTTACGGTTGGCCACTGCTGAAGAGCATTACGCACCGACCGCTCAGATATGAGTTGACGATTGACGATGGTGAAAAGCTGGACGTGGAAGCATCGGGAATTTTCATCACCAACAGTTCCGAAATGGGCATCGGAGTCGAAGGCATAGAGCACCTTTCTGATGGGTTGCTCGATTTGCTGGTGATGAACCCAAGATCGGTCGCTGATTATTGGCGCATTCTGATTCGCTTCTTTCGCTGGTTTATCCTCAATCAAGATTCCGGGCACGTCCCATATCTGCTGCGGAAGGTGAAGAAAGTGAAAATAGAAATAGTGCCTGTGCAGGTCAGTCGATCACCGCTGCATAGATTTGCCCGTCAACTGCGTGATTTTCTTTCAGGGAAAAAACACCAACCTCAACTGACGCTTGAGGCAAAAACGATGGTGGACGGCGAACCGAGCGGAACAACTCCATGCACCGTTGAAATTGTTCCAAACGCTGTGAGAGTACGTGTGCCGCGAGCCGAGGCACCAAGCCTGTTGCCTGTCAAAAAACTGAAACACTGAGGCACATCGTGAAATCGCTCAGGGGCAACGCTGAGTGCTTGCTCGATAAATATGGGAACATCCCCACCCTAGTTCAAACCCCGGTCTTGCCGAGCTTTCCAGAGAAGCGCATAATGCGTAGACAAAAAAATCGCCAGGGTTACGCTCAGTTGCCACCTGAGTGCCGGTAATCGTTAAACAGCTTATATTGCTGCATTTTTAAGCGCCATCTGCTGCATTTCCAGCAGCCGTGTATTGCGCACATCAGAATTCTAGAGCAGGCTGGTTCGCTAGACAGCTTCTTGCTGACCTTATTGTCGCCGCAGTTTCATCGCTGCGGCACCAGTGCTCACATTCTCACGACACGCAACAGAGGTATTCTTATGAACACCCTAGAACAGTCATCTATTGACAAAACACCATCGTCAGAAGATCCCTTTGTTCCACCAAAGATTAGTGGATTCGAAGGCACCACTCGTTCCGTATTCAAAGATCCGTCACTCTACTTATCGCTCGCCATCGTCACCATCGCCACTTATGCTTGCTTGGGCAAGTCGCCGACAGTTTTCTGGGTGTCGCTCATTTCGCTGCTCTTAGTAGCCTTAGCATTTCATGTGGTGGCGGAAAAAGTGCTGTTTCGCTCGAAGAAAGAGTTCGAATTTTTCACGGCTCCATTCGAAGGCATTTTTGTAGTAACGTTCGGCGCAATTTTGCCGGGGCTGGGCTTACTTGCCTACGGCGCATATGCGCTCACATCAGCACAGCCAACCAACCCATTCGAGACGATTGGTAAGCTTGCACTGTTGCTGGTTGTACCACTCTTCAATTTTTGCGTCTGGAGTGCAGTACGCAAGGGATATCTGATCCGTCCCCGTATCGTCGGTCTGATGAATGGGTTTGCGCTCGGCCTTTCCACTTGTTGGACGGCGGTTTGGATAAAATCCGCCTTCTTCCCCGGCAACGATTTATCATGCAAATTCGGATGGATGTTACTCTTGTGCGCTTCACCATTCATGCTTTTCGCCTCAGTATGTCTGAGTCGCGACCTGTGCATCAAGACAGAGTCCAATATCAACAGAATCACAACAACATTTGCAGTACTGGGCATCTTACTCTCGTTTCTATTCGTAATGTCGCCCATGGTGCGCAGTTTATACGTGCAAACAGTGCTGTCAGATGCCAGGTACGGTTCGCTTATCAATCAACCAAAATCGGTGACTCACCTGCGAAGCATCGCGACTGATGAAGATCTGCGCCCTGCAAAATTTCCAGTCAGTGGTTTTTCACTGGCGGAATTACTGATACCAAATCGCGGTCTGGACACAGGCACCGATACGGATCGAGATCTCTATTTCAAAATTACCGGAAAACCGTTCGATGAGAAGGACGCAAAATCGGCAAGCAAAGCTGACACGAAATCACCAACGGTCGGTGAAAAGATCGCAGGCCTTTCGCTGGCAAAGTCGCATTTCACTGGTTCTATCGACTCCTCAAGTCTATCAAGCTCAATCGATTGGGCTCTTACATTTCACAATTCCTCCCTTGCAACACAGGAAGCTCGCTGCGAAATTGGCATACCGAAAGGTGGCGTAGTATCGCGCGTAACACTATGGATAAACGGAGTATCGCATGATGGTGCGTTCGCTTCGACCAGCAAAGCACAGCAGGCATATGACTCAGTGGTCAGCAAGCAACGAGATCCCTTGCTCGTCACAATGTCCGCACCTGATCGTGTTCTGGTTCAATGTTTTCCAGTCCCTGCAAAAGGTGGAGGAATGAAAATACGACTGGGATTAAAGGTCCCACTCGACACGACAGACGGAACGACAGGGACGGTGGAATTGCCCAGGCTTCTGGACAGCAATTTTACAAAACCCAAACGGCATCTCGTGGATATCGTTTCCAATCAAGCCCTGGTCAAAACTCTTCCAGGTATTGAATCAAAAATAAGTAATGGAGCCACCAATCTCAGTGGCTTCATCAAAACTGACGAAGAAAATAAGACTACTGAACTGACCTTCAAACGTGCATCTTCACTGCCGGTAGTTGCAGTGGCAGATGCATTTGCTCAAACACCCAGGTATATTTTGCAGAAACTGAATGAGGCAGCAACAGAACCGCTTAAACAGGTGTTCGTCGTCATTGATACATCATCTTCCATCAGGCAGAATGCCGACGATATCAAAAAGTGCTTGTCACTTATTCCTGTCGCGCTCAAACCTGCTGTTTATATTGTTCGTGAAAAAACGGAGGAAGAATCTGAAGTAAAATTCGTTCCGGAAAGCATAGATCAAGCGAAAAAGCTGCTGGCAAGCGATTTGTTCGTTGGTGGTAAAGACAATTGGCCGGCTCTGCAAAACGCCCTGGAGACAGCCGCGGAAAAGAAAAATTGTGCAGTTCTGTGGATCCACGGACCGCAGCCACTGTCTCAAAATTTGGCGGAAGCTTCCGCGCTTGATCTCGTCAACAAGGTGGCTTTGTACGATATGCAGATAGGCAAAGGTCTGAATTCAATTTCGCAGCGACTGCCGCTGGTTGATCCTTCAAGTTTGTTGTCGACCAAGTCCATTGAATATGATTCGCACTACGACAACTTTAAAGCGATGGTGCGCGACTGGGAAAAAGGCTGCAAAACGTTCATAGTAAAGCGTGAATCATGCTCAGCACCTCCCAAATCGGGAATGCTTAAAGACGCAGCCATAGCTGCACAAATTACTTCTTTGTGGGCAAAGGGTCAACTCGATGCCATGCTGAGAAATGGGCAACAACAAAAAGCTGAAATTTTCGCCGGAAGATATCGCATCGTCAGTCCAGTCACCGCAGCAGTCGTTCTGGAAAGTGATGCCGATTATGTGGCGTTCGACCTCAAACGAGGAGATTACAAGAATGCTGAAGGAGGTGGCGTTCCTATCTCCGTGCTGCCGGCAGCTTCAACACCGTCGATAGACCCGCTATCGCGGCTGCCGAAGGCACCAACATTATTTTGGTCGCAGCCTGCACCACGATACTCCGGAGCCGGATTGGTTGGTGCACCAGTCGATCCGCGGTACGGACAATCGAATGAAGTGGGACAACTTCAAGACTTCGGTTACGATACCGCACGCGACACAGTGCGGACACTGACAGGAATCGCAGCGCTGATTTCAATTATTGTGGCTGCTTGTTTCCTGAAAAAGCGCAAGACGATGCCGAAGGCCGCAATTGCGAAAGCTTTGATTTTCGTGCTTGCAGTACCGACAATTGTTCACTTTTTTGGAACTTTCATAATCAACAATTTCGGAGGTCTGGGAGGAGGAATTTAGTCTCTTAGAAGTTCGCAAAAAACAATCGAACCGGCGGCTCTGTTTGCAATATAACAGGGTCGCCGGTTCGTCGGTTACGCATTCTTGCACACCAAGGCTAGTTCGCTTCAGCACGAAGTTTCAGCGCTTGCTCGAACAATTTCAGTCTGAATTCATCGGTGCTCAAATACACACCGGCAAATCTTGCTTCGTTGTACTGATACCAGAAAGAATCTACAAGCGATGCCACCATATCCGGCGGCATCGTCGAGATGTGCAACTTTACCCGAGACATGAAATCATCGCTCAAGGTCATGTCAGCTAATTGTTTGAACAGCTCTCTGAAATATCTGACTGCTTCGTCCGCGTATTTATCTGTGGTGCCAGCCTCTCTAAAATCTAGGTGCAGGTCGCAGCGCCGACGCAGAAATGGTGCCACTGAGGATGCCATCACAACAAATACGAAACCTGTGGATGGTTCAACCGAATCCAGGCAGTAAGACATAAACTCTAACTTGTCGGCATCCATCAACTCAGCATCGAATACGCAAACAGTCTTGATTTTTGCGCCTTGCGAAAGCGGCTTTAAAATCTGCTCGATACATCTTTGTTTCGTAATAGCCTCGCCCTTCCAATCAAGCCAGAAAACATCCGTGCCTTTGAACGCCTCGGGAATCAGCAACTTCGCCAGTTCCGAATGCCTGCAAATCAAAAGCGCATTCCTGCGTTTGTAATGTTCATCCGAGGCTCTCACAGCCCAAATGTCAGCCTTCACCTGTTCAACTGATGCCTGCAAAAGAGGCGGCAGCGGAGGCGACAAATTCTTTCGAGGTGAAGAGAATTTTTTCAGCATTTACTTGGCGGCTCCTTCTGAAATTACTTTTCCTCAGGCTCTTTCTGACCAGCCTTCTGCGCCATCGCGCTCAAGGCCTGGCGAAGCTTCGGTGAATCTTGCAATTTGATAGCTTCTTTCTTGACTGCAATCGCTTCGTCCGTGCGTCCTGCTGCTAAGAGCGCCGCGTATATTACTGCGGCATCCTTGGGGAATGGGTTGATTTGGGGCACATCGCGCCCTTTAGTGTAAGAAATAATATCCTCTGCAAATCGGAATTTGTCTTTCAACTCTGCGATCGGATCTTTGTACAAGTAGGCGACATCGGGCCAACGGTTATTCACGATCAAAATTCTCGACAACAGAAAGCCTGAAGTCTTCAACTCTTTTGCAGAATTTTCCGACTTGTCCTTCTTCACTCTGTCAAACCACGCCAGCGTCAATTCCGGCTGCATCAAAGTTTCATTGAGAGTGATCCAGTCGCCCCGATCCTTGGTTTCTGCCTCATCGCGCAGTTTTGCAATGCTCGCTTTGACACTCTCATCCTTTTCCGCCAATCGTCCCATGTTTGCAGCCATGTACGAGCCTCTGACACCAACCATCGGTGGATACTCCTTCATGATGTTTTTCCAGAGCCAGATGTACTGCTCGGCGGCGCCCTTCACATCGCCACTGTCCTGCAATTGCTTTGCGAATTCATAGCGTCCGCTGACTTCAGCTTCGCCGCCTTTGCCTACTACAGATTCAAAAGTGGCTTTGGAAGAGTCTTTGAAAGTCTTTCCTGCAAGCACGCCGTTGAGCCAATCCAATAATTGATCCGGTTTTCTAAAGCCGACATAGCGGTCAACTTCCTTTGTCGGATCACCTTGCTTAAACACGGCAATTGTCGGCATTGCGCTCACGTTCAAGTCAGCGGCAAAATCTTTGTCCTCATCTACATCGACTTGCAGGGCAACAGCATTTTTCTTGAACCACTCCTCGACCTTCGGATCCACCCACGTATTGGCGTCCATCATCTTGCAAGGCGGACACCAACTGGCAGTAAAATCGATGATTAAAAGCTTGTTCTCAGCTTTAGCAATTGATTTCGCCTGATCGTAAGGCAGTTTGCTGAAAATGGCCGGTTGGGACCAAGCGCATGGAGCCAGCAGTAAAGCAGCGGACAACGACAATAACGCCGGCTTCCAACCAAACATTTTCATACTGACTTCTGCCCCTCGTCGAAGACTTAAATGAGTCTATTAAGTCTAGAAGGAACGGAGAGAGCATGCAAATATTGCGCCACGCGGTACCTTTTCAAGTTTTGCCAGCCCGTGGCGCTTTTCGATTTCGAGCCATACCTCTCAGCTCAGAGCGAGTTTATGCCTTCCCTTATTCAAAACAGCCTTATCTATGTTGAATAGTTTAGAAGAAGCGATTAAGCACTCTGCCGACTGCTGATTGGTTGACACCGTTGACTCCGTTGAAACCGTTGTTCAAGCCAATATTGTTGAGCAGCGGATTATATCCGTTATTGAAACCATTGTTGAATCCGGTGTTTATGCCGTTATTAAAAAAACCGGCATTATTGAGATTGGCATTGAAATTGCCGTTGCAATTGCGGTTTCTCAAAGCCCTCTTGAACTTTCTCTTCAAACTGGCGTTGCTTCTGCGTTGCCAATTGTTACCGTTGTTACCGCAGAACTGGCGGTTGTTCCAGTTATTGTTAAAACCATTGTTTGCATTTAAATATGGATTGAATCCGTTATTCGCAAAGCCGTTCTGAAAGTTCTGTTGAGCCAGCAAATTTTGATTGGCTAGATTCTGTTGGTTAGCCATATTTTGCATATACATCTGCATTGCCATTTGATTCAACTGTCGATTGTTGTCTCTGGCTTGAGCTTCAGTAGGCGCCAAAACACTGCTCGCGAGCGCAACTACGCCGGCGATAAATCCAACTGCAATTTGTTTTCTCATAGGGGGCGCTCCTGGGGCCATGAGAGCTCCATGCTCTCCAATGAACCCATTGACGCCAACGCCAAAAATATGTGTCCGACAGAACCAAATTTAATCTGAAGTCCGGAACACGCCTATTAATCGAGCTTTAGAGCCCCAATTGCTTTCATCAATCTTTCCCGCGCGGCTTTCGCGGTAAACTTCTGCGAATCAAATTTTGCTCGCCGACGTCTAACAAAGCCATGCACCCAATTTGGTCACAAGTTTCGAAATTTCTTCTGGCAGCAATCTTGCGTAGTAGAGCGATGTCGTGTGGTGCAGCCATTTTGTGCAGCGCATGGTTATTATGCGGCGCTGCCATTCCAGCCGATGCGGCGGTATTGCGCGACGACAGCTCTGAATTAAGTCAGAAGACGGGCGTGCCTTTATATGAATGGAAAGACGACCAGGTTGCTAAGCCGAAAAGGATCCTGCTGCTTGTTCATGGTTTTGCACAACAAGGTGGTTCGCTTTGCGCACTTGCTCAAAAATATGCAGAACAAGGATATTTAGTCGTTGCGCCTGATTTGCGAGCCCACGGAAGGTGGGCGGAAAGTGA
Organism: Candidatus Melainabacteria bacterium; assembly: GCA_020853845.1. GTDB lineage: Bacteria > Cyanobacteriota > Vampirovibrionia > Obscuribacterales > Obscuribacteraceae > QKMZ01. The sequence continues at coordinate 2,932 of JADYYD010000453.1, read as the reverse complement.
CGCATCTATGGAAGAAAACCTGAACAAGAGCTGCGATGACATTGCCGAAATTTTGGCGCAACTGCACAAGCGCTATAAGAAAGCGGAAATTTTTTGCATTGGGGAAAGCACCGGCAGTGGTGTGCTCCTGAGTGCAGTGGCAAAACGTTCGAGAGGGGTGCGCGCCATAATATTGTGTGCGGCAGGATCACAGCCTGCTTTTCACAATCCCGCCGTCATGGGAGTAGGTTTCATAAAAGGCATGGCCTCTATGGTTTCGCAGGTGGACATCAAATCTTATCTGCAGCATTATTTGTCAGACGATCCGAGAGTTGCACAAGAAATGATTGGAGATCCTCTCGCAAAGAAATCTCAATCGGCGCTGCAATTGCTAGGCACCATGAGTTTTATTCGAGATATGCCAAAGCGTGCCTCAATGTTGCCTCCCTCGCTTCCGGTATTGGTCATTCAGGGCTCGGAAGATCAAATAGTGAATGCCGATTCGGCGCAAGGTGTTTTTGATGCTCTCAAAACCAATGACAAACAATTCGTCGTCGTGCCGGGTTCGGGGCACATACTGGTAGGCACCGCTTTCATCAAGCCATCGGTGGCAACTACCATTGACGGCTGGTTAGAAAAACATAGCTCAAACAACCGATAGAACAAATTGCTGATGCATGGGCGATTTCGTCGTTTCGCTCACGAAAACGCCCGCATCACCGGGGGATGTTACCGCCTGGACCGCTTTGAGGTTTAATCACGGGAAACGTGCTTGCAGCCGGACGCTTGAGAATTAACCAATTTTCCCGCGGGAAAGTGCGGAACCTTGGTTCCAATCCCGTGTCCTCGCCCTCACAGTGCCGTGGAGGGATTTTCAATGTTCGCCCATTTAAAGATAGATAAAATCAAAAATGAAAGCGGCGAAAAGTGGGCAAATCAAATTGCTCGGCTAGCGCGTCCGGTCCTTAAGTACACATGGGAAATGATCATCGCTCCTGTCGAGCTTGCTCAACGAGCTTTCTATAAGCCGAACACGCACAAAGAGACGTTCGTCGTGGAAGATTTACATGCGAAGTCAAAAGATGCTCTTAATAGGACTTACATTGAAGAGTGCACACGAAAACTGCACACCAAGACGGCCAACGGAAAATTCGATCCCAGACGCACTTACGAAAATCTCGACATCTGCCAGTCGGGTACTTTCAAAATTCCCGGAATGGAGACGGAAGAAGCGCCGACTCCGGAATTGACCTTGATTGACGATATTCCGCAACCCAACATAATTCCGATTGTCTCTATGAGCGATTCGCAAATCATGCGCGCTCGCCAGATGCCATCGATGACTGAATCACAGGTGATGCGCGCGCGTCGCAGCCTTGTGGTGCGCCCTCTGGCAGGCGAATTGGCGAGTGCTGCCTATGCCAGTGAGTCCGGAACCTATTCGACTTTGCCTGCACAATGGCACAATCAAGCGCAAAGCGTGAAACAATGCGGATTTACTCAGTCTGGCGTATATCAGCTCATCGAGCCGGACATCAATCCTCATGGTTTGCAGCAATTCATCAAGCAAGAGGAAGAGGAAAAAACTGCATAGCCTGAGATCTCGATTGAAAGATCTCAGCCCGGGATTCTAGTTTGAATTTTCAATCAAAAGTTGAATCCATTTTCTTTATCAGTGCTTTTTCCTTGAACGCCAGATCACTTTGTCCTGTCAATTCGTACAGACGAACCTGATCTTGCCGAGCCTCGCGCAACTCAGGATTGATTTTGAAGAGCTCGTTAAACGTACGCTGCGCCTCCGGGTATTTTTTCAAACCGATATATGATTTTGCGCGAGCTGCCAAAACTCTCTCTTTGAACTTCGGAATTTTGGCAATCACGATATTGCCGTCATCAATAACGCCCTGCCAGTGACCGTTTATCAATCTCATCTTCATCCGCTCCAAAATCCAGTGCGGCGCGGGAAACAATTTCACAGCCATATCCGCAGCTTGTTCAGCCTCGATGTTTCTCTTCATGCTTTTCAAAATTTCGCGCTTATGCGTATAGATCGAAGCCCTCTCAGCATCTCTCGGAGCAAAGGCAATACTGTCGTTGATGTATTTGAGAGCTAAATCGTTTTTTCCTATCTGGAAGTAGGTGAGTCCCAGATATCGAAGAGCATTCCAATCTTTCGGTTGACGTTCCAAAGCCCACTTGAATTCCGCGATGGCTTTGTTTTCTTCTTCCAAATGGTGATAGCAAACTCCACGAAGAACATGCGCCTGGTAAGACTGCGGATATTTCGCGACAGCCGCATCTGCTATCGGCCCCGCCCGGTCGAAGTCACTTCTTTTGAAAAGCTCGTCGATATAACGGATCATTCTCATCAGCTCGAGGGGCTGCCCCTGGGCAAAAGTTACAGAGGGCAGAAACATACTGACCAGCAGAAGGACAGCGAACGAAATGAGTTTGATATTTGGTGCCGATTTAATTCGCAATTCAGGTTGCCAGCTTGAAAACATTCGCCACAGTTTTGTACGGCTATTGACAAAGTATGACACGAACGTTCAGATTTATTTGCGTGTTTATTTGCGTCTTTATGTGCGCGTTTATTCCCGCGTTTATTCGCGTTTATTCACGCGATTAACTGCAGGTTTATCCGCAAGCTTGACGAGAGATTGCGCCTAAGCTGCCTGGGATGCGCGCTGCGGCGCGGACACGTGGTTGACTCCGAAGTGCCTCGACAGATTCGGTACGACACAGTCGGAGCAGATCACGGTTTGCTCGACGTGAGCACCATGCTGCACAACAGAGTTAGACCAGATGACTGAGTCCTTCAAGAAGGCACCAGGCTCGATTATGCAATTGTCGCCGATGACCACATTGCCCATAACAACGGTTCCGGCGCCCAGACGGCTATTGCGCCCGATGATGAGCTGACCTTCGATGTCGCAGCCATATTCAATGACCG
>JADYYD010000452.1 GCA_020853845.1 Candidatus Melainabacteria bacterium | reverse complement strand
GAGCCGGCTTGAGGTCACAACTTCGACATAGCGCACGGCTAAGCCCGAGCGTTTTTCGATACAGGGGGCATACCCTCTGCTTGTGATCCCGCGGAAATATCCCTGGGATTTTTTCCATTTCTGGGGAGTTTCGAGAAGTTGCGTTGCACTTGTCCTTCTAATTGATAGAGGGATTCGAATAAGGAGGCGTCAATGGCCACCAAGGCACGCAAGCAGGAAATCGTCGGAGAACTCAAAGAGTTCTTCAAAGACGGCAAAGTGGCAATTGTCACCGACTTGAGCGGTTTGACAGTTGCTGAAATCACGGCGTTTCGCAGAAAGCTCGATACGAGCAAAGCCAAGTGCCGCATTGCTAAGAACACCCTCATTAAGATCGCAACCGATACTAGTGAGTTCGCAGCAATCGAGAAATTGGCAAAGGGCCCGTCGGCAATCGTTATCGGTTACGACGATCCGGCTCAACCTGCAAAAACGGTTGTCGAATACCTGAAGTCCATCAAAAAGGGCGCGGTAAGAGGCGGCGTGATTGAAGGCAATGCTCTGACTTCCGATGAAGTTAAGGGTCTTGCTGAATTGCCCAGCAAAGAACAATTGTTGTCATCGATTATGGGTGGACTCGATTCCGGTGCCAGAGGCATTGCCGGATTGCTCGAAGCCGTTATTCGCGACATCGCTGTTCTGGCTGAAGAAGTCGCGAAGAAGAACAACAACGCCGCTTAGGCTTTGTGCTCTTTGATTTTTAGATGTTTTCCATGCTTAAGAACATAAGTAAGAGGAGTAAATACAAATGGCTACGAAACTTTCGGTAGACGATCTGTTGGAACAAATCGGATCGCTCACCCTTTTGGAAGCTGCTGATCTGAAGAAGAAAATGGAAGAGAAGTTCGGCGTCACTGCCGCAGCTCCTATGGCTTTCGCTGCAGCACCTGCTGCCGGCGCCGGCGCTGCTGCTGCTGAAGAGAAGACCGAATTCGACGTTATTCTCACTTCCGTCGGCGATAAGAAGATTGAAGTTCTCAAGCTCGTGCGCGAACTCACCGGCCTCGGCTTGAAAGAAGCTAAGGACCTCGTTGATGCCGCTCCGAAGCCTTTGAAGGAAAAGACCAAGAAGGAAGAAGCAGACCAGATGAAAGAAAAGCTGGAAGCTGCTGGCGCCAAGGTAGAAATCAAGTAATCTCCACATGCGCTAATCTGGGAGTAGCAAATCTCCCTTACGAGGCATGCGAGTTATTTCCACCTATACACTAGTTAAGACTGCGCGGCAGCGCTTGAGCGACGGCGAAAGCTGGCAATCGGCGACCGCGCAGTTTTTCTATGGACTTAAACAATGAAATGTCCCAGTTGCGGTCTTTATCATCCTAATCAGTACGATAGATGTGTGTCGTGCGGAGCTACCTTCAAAGAAGGTGAGGAGCACGCTCATGATGATGAGCATAGCTCGAAGAGCTCTTCTGTAGAAACCATGGAAAGGCCAATCGGTGAGCCGGACGAGTTGGCTTACGAAGAAGCTAAGACACATCCGCCAAGACGTTCGAAGTCTCTGGGAGTGAGCATGCAGAGCCGGCTGCCGACGATGCTGGGCGCGCTCACAGCGGTGACGGTTTTGCTGGTCTCGGCCGGTGCGACAATATTTTTTCTGACGAAAACCCCTGATGAAGAGCGGCTTTTCGTCAAAGGCAAAAAAGAGCTGGCCAACGGGCAATATGCGTTTGCAGTAGCCACGCTGGAGCAAGCTGCGGCTTTGCGCAATAAAGATCCGCGCGTTTTTCTGGCGCTTGCCCGCGCTTATGTAGGCGTCGATCAGGTGGAAAAAGCTTGGGACGCCATCAGCCAAGCCCAACAACTGGGCGCTGGCGTTGTCGAAGAACCGCAATTGGCGTCGGATCTCGCCAACTATTATCGCCAACGCGGCAAGTATGAAAAGGCGCTCGATCTCCTGCGTCCGCTCGCGAAAAACAATGTTCCTGGAAAGAAGGCGGAGCTAGCCGATCTGGATGCTTTGTACGGCGATGAAGCTTTGCGCACTGGCAATATTGATCTTGCCCTTCGCTGCTGGGAAGAAGTGAGAGACCTGCGCGAAGGCTCCCGCTTCGGCGAGGCGGAAGCTCGCCTTGCCACTATCTATCAAAAGATGGCTTCCAATTTCGCCGCTAAAAACGACGATCAAAAGGCGCTCAATTATTTGAACAAATTGAATGCCATAGCGCAAAACGCAAAGAACTACGAGATGGCATCGGATCTCTACGAGAAGAATGAGAAGCTCGATCTGGCAATCGATCAACTGCGCCTTGCCATCAAGTATTCAACGCACAATCCTGTCTACGAGCGCAAGTTGGCGGCGCTGCTCACTCGCCGCGGAAAAGAATTGTTGGACAGCGGTGATACCGATGCCGGTTACGGTTATTTGCAGCAGGCGAAGAATATCGATCCTACAAACGCATTGCCGTCGGTGACTTTGCGCGGTGTAAACGTCGGACTGGAGGGCGGACTGCCTAAGATCAGCGGCGAGATTTGGAACCCGTCGGATGATCCGGTCAATTCGCTGAATGTGAAAGTAGAGCTTGTAGATACTGTTTCTAAGCGGGTCTTATGGACAAGAGATCAAAAAGTCGTCGATGAATTTGTTCAGCCGCTTCAGGGGCGCGACTCCAAGTCGATCGATTTTGTCGCAGGCAGTCCGGTCAGGATGAATGGAACCAATGAGTTCAGAGTTTACCTGGACGGAAAAATGTATAAGTCGTATCGGCTCGGCGAGAAAACGAAAACCGGCGGTCTCGATTCAGACAGTCACAGTGCCACCACCGACAGTGACAATTCCGGCTCTGCTCTCAGTCGTGTCCGCCCGCGCGTAGAGCCGCGTGAAGCCACTCCAGCACCGGCGCCTGAACGCACGCAATTGCCGGATGTTTCTCCCGTTCCGCCACCGGAACCTTTGCCGAAAACTCATGAGTCTGCAGAAGACAAGACTATGAAAGATCTGGATTGATTCTGCAATCCCGGCATTTTCGTGCCATGCAGAATTGTCGTATTTCTCCCAATGAAGGCGGTGCCGGGGAGAAATACCAGATTGTGTTTTTCTCAGAAACCCTGTAGTAGTAATAAATTAGTTCCGCTTGGCAACCCGGCATGCACGTCAAATAGAGAGGGTATTTCGTGACCTCAACGATCAGGAAGGTTCCTCGCGTCCGCAATAACGGCTCTAAGAGGAAGAAACCGGCACGCATTCAGGACAAGACATATAAAGGAAAGCTGGATCCGCACGACGAACACGAGCATCCTTTCACGGCCATTCCCCAAAGTGAAAGGCGCGGACGTTTGACGATGGGTTTGCTCTGGATAACCATGGTTACTGCATTTCCTGCGGTTCTGGTCGGCTTCGAGTGGGCCAAGCAGGGTTTTACATTGCTGCAGGTCCTCTGCTGCACTCTTTTGAGCTGCCTTATCCTCCTTGCCTATGCCATTCCCGCCTGCCAATTGGGCGCCGTCAGCGGGCTCAGTTACGCGGCCTTGAGCCGGAGCATCTTCGGGCGCTGGGGCTCGAAAATAGTTACTTTCAATCTAGTTGCGATTTTTGTCGCCTGGTATGGACTGGCAGCGCTGTTTTTTGCCGAAGGTCTTGAGGGGCTGTTCAACTGGAAAGCACCCCTGATGACACTTTCAGTTGGATTTGCGTTTTTGATGGCGTTGAACAACTTCTTCGGCTTCAAAGGCGTGGCGAATTTTGCCCGCTTCTTTGCTGCGCCGGTATTGATCGTCTGGGTTACCTATACATTTTTGAAAACAGTTCCGTCCTGTCCAGCCGGCGTCTTCACCGAAGTGACGCACAAGTCTTTTGCCTGCGCGCTTACAACCATCTCGACTTTTATCATCGGCTTTGCCGTGTGGGGCAATGAGGCCGACTACTGGCGCTTCAGCAAACCGAAAGTGTCCAATTGTGCGATACCGCTTATGGTGGCACTCATGATCGGGCAGGTGATTTTTCCCTGCACAGGATTTATATTGGCCAAGTTGACCGGCATTACCGATTACGGCGCCGCTACGAGCTATATGAATAACTATTCGTTTGGCGGATTGGCGATACTGGGTGCGATTGTAATTGGTGCATCTTATTTTGCAGCAAACGATTCCAATCTTTTTGGCTCTGTCAGCGCATGCGAAAATCTGAAGCGATGGAATCACAAAGGCTGGGTGGCTGTCCTGGCACTGCTCGGCGCGGCAATGGCCGCGTGGCTTTCCGTTTCCGGATCGGCGAAGTCGCTGGAATCAATTGCTTCACTCAACTGCGTTATCGTGCCTACTCCAACTCTTGT
>JADYYD010000451.1 GCA_020853845.1 Candidatus Melainabacteria bacterium | reverse complement strand
GAGAATCGAAGAACACAGGCTAACTTTAATTGCATCGGTTGCAACTATGTTTTGAATGCCGATTTGAATGCAGCAAAAAACATTCTTGCGGCGGGACGCGCCGTAATCGCCTGTGGAGATATCGGGCAGGATGCTGCCTGAGCCCAGGAACCTCTCGCTTCCGGGCGGAGAGAACGTCAAAGAGCTAGATTGTATGTTTTCTACTTCTTCTTGAAAGAGATATCTACCACAATTCCATTAGCCGTATACGTAGTCCGCGGCACACGTCCACCGGTTACTGTCGTCGTTACCACTACGGGCGGTGGCGAGCCGCCTCCTCCGCAGGCTGTCAGCATTCCCAAAGTAGAAGCGCATGTTCCGGCGAGCATGATGAACGCCGCAATCTGACGCGCCAGTTTGCTTCGGCGCTGAGTACCATAGACGAACAGTCCGGACGGCACGAGCACCAGCAGCAAGAGCAAGGGCAAACCGGCAATGTCGCTGCCGAAATCGTCCTCTGTGCTGGCGATGTTCGTTCCAGGCAATCCGGCGGCAGCTTGCACAATGGCATCTACCAAAGGCTCGCCCGCGTGCTGGCCGCCGCGCATTCTGCCCGGCTGCCGGCATTCGTCCGTGGCGGTCATATCATAGCCGCTGCCGTTAGTGCTGGTGAAAGTGTTCGCTCCTTCGCCGAATCCCTGCAAGTGGCTGACCACCACGTTTCGGGTAGTGACGTTGGGAATTTGCACGTACCTTATCGAACCGTTCTCATTCCATGTGTATACATTGACACCACCAACGGTGTCAGTGATTCCAGGTCTGAAAGACGTCGTCATGAAATTCATGACAGCACTGACGTTGGGCTTGGTTCCGGCTCTTCTCAACCAGTCATACATGCCGGTCGAGATGCCTTGCGACATCGGCATCGAACCGCCGTAAGGAGGAATCGTTGTCGGTGTGAGCGTGCCGCCACCTGGAGAGTCACCACCCATTGAAGTTTTGATCTTCAGAGTGTCGCTGGCCAGTTGCGGGTCGGTGAACAAATTCTGCGGCATTCCGAATTCAGGTATTCTTCCGCTCAGGAAAGAGAGCGTAAGTGCACCGGGAGCCGGACGCGGATCGACGACGGTTGCGGGCTGAGCACAAGCAACGGCATGCACGATGTTGGTGCCGCCGGAGCCGGCAGACGCGATCATATGATCGGCTTCAGCTTTGACAATCGTGGGAATCGCATACGGGACACCACCCGGGCTGGGTGTGAACACCTTCTGGTCTACAAGTTTTACGTCCTTGCCGATGCCGGCGAAAACAAAACTCTTGCCGTTAAATGGAACGTCGATATAAGAAACATAGTTGCCCTGCATCACTTGCGAGCTTCCTATTGCAGCCATGGAAGCCGGAGTCGGCGCGACTGTAGCAGTAATCGCCGGGGTGGACAGACATCCAAGTGTCAATTTCATGGAGCCGTTGACCATGCGCGAATTGCCGCCGGCGATGCGCACCACATTCTGGCGATAAGCATCTTCGGCGGCTTGATACGGACTGACCGAGTTGCCGTCCACATCCCTCAAAGAAGCCCCGCCGCCACCAGGCAACATGGCTTGCTGCAAGGCTCCAACCAGGAAGTCTTTCGCCGACATGGCATTCGTGTAGTCGGTTTCAGCAAGTGTAGTCATAGTCGTATCGCCGAGATGGTTGGCGATAATCATGTCGAGCCTGATAGTAGCAAGAAGTGTGTTGATGCTGGTAACAGGCAATGCAAAGCCGTCATCAGCCTTGGTATTTGGCGCGGACGGCGCAGCGTCCGATATAGAGATGAAACCGAAGTTCGGATCTTCAATAACTATGCGCCCGAGGTCTCGTGCAGCGGCGAGGGCTGCTGCCTCGATAGCGGTCTTCTGTTCGGAATTAGAACCGAGCATTCTCACATAGCTGAGCGAGAATGCCAGAAGCAGCATTAAAACTCCCATCAAGATTGCCAGAATCAAGATGATCATATTGCCGCGCTGTCCGCGCAGCCGCTTGGAAGATCTGCTCAAAGCAAGATCTGTCCGAAGCGAAAAAATAGTGCCAAAAAGACGTCCGCGCTCCAACATAGGAAACTTCCTCCCTAGTCATAGAAGCACCTTGCGGGGCACACTTTAGGTGCTGCGAGGTCAGGGCCTCGCTCAGTGCACATTAACTCTCATTTATAATTCTAAATGGGCCCGGTTAACCGGTCAAGATGCGCTTCCCGCTGAAAGTTTCTGAGATGGTCCAATAACCACCAGACACGCCTTTACGGCATCAAACTTTCATTTTCCGCCCGAGATTAACTCGTCGAGCTGTTGTTTATTAGATACTTCGACAGGCCCTTGCTCGGTTTTCTTTTTCAGATGGGCTATCAAACCTGCCGCGCCCTTCTGCTTCAGGCCGCGTTTCATCCGCACCGACGTTCTTTCCAACAAATCCTTGTCCTTAACCTTCATGCTTACCAACCTAAAACCGTCACGCACCTTCACCAGGCGAAAAGTCAAATCGTTCTTCTTTCCGCCCGACAGCAATGCTCCGGATACAAGTGAATCCGCTCCCTCCTTCGCTTGCCCGGTCACTTCATAGCGGCCGCTTTGAAAAACCCGGCGCCAGCGAGGGAAAAAACGAATTTCGATCAAGCGTTTGAAAAGGGCGGTGACTTCCTTTTGCTCTGCTGCTGAGAATTTCACCCAACCTGAATCACCAAACGAACGCTTCGCCATCTCCTCGAAATCCATTACCTGCGCGACATCTCGAAATGCATTTTTGGCATCAGGCGCGCTGTCTCGCCGCGAAACAGCGGCGACAAACGTCTCCACCGCATCCTTCTCACCGGCCGCTTTCTGTTCGGCAGCATATGCAGGCTGAAAAATACCCAGCATCAGCAGACAGGACAATGCGCCAACCTGTGCGCAGCTCTGTTTTACAATCCGAGACACCGATTTCCTCGCCTAAAGTGCAGCCTGCCGCTTGGACAAAAGGTAGGCAGCCATGAGCAATCCTGACACACTCCAGGCGGAAAGCACAAATGCATCCTGCCAGTAATGCGCAGGTGTATCGAGAAAGACGCCTTTGAAAGCGTCGGCTGCGTAATACAGCGGCATGCAGCGCGCGATCGACTGCTCCCAGGCCGGCATTGCTTCCAGAGGCACAATGATGCCGGAGATGAACATGAGAGCCACTCCAAGTATGGAGACGGTCATGGTGTAAACGCGAATCGTGCGCAACCAGCACGCAAAAGAAAGACCGATCGAGGCAAAACAAAAAACGCTCAATAGAGTAAAACAAATCAAGCCCAGTGGATTGGTGCCCAGTGTGAAATGCGCAAAGGGCGCGGTCAGAGTCAAAGCCAGCCACAGTACTGCAGATGCTTGAAGCGTGACAGTCACCGTTTTGGCGATAATGGCAGAGCGCAATCCGTGCGGAGCAAGAATGATCTGCCTGTAGGTTTTCTCCATCCATTCGTAAATCCAGGAAAATCCGAGATTCATCGATGCGAGCACATAGCAAAGATAGGCTGCCAATCCAGGCGTAATAAAATCACGCAGCTCGTATTGAAAGTTCGCCAGCGAAGAAGTTTTGATAGCCGTCTCGATGTTCTGACTGCCAGGTCCGGTCAGTCCGCGCAAAAGCCCCATGGAAATCTGATCGTCGACCAAAGGATTGTGTCCTTCCGTGACTATCTCAATCGTGTCTTCCAGCGGATCTTCGTCCACCCTCGCAAAAGCGACAATCTTGCCTTTGACGAGATCGCGTCGCGCCAAATCGAGATCGGTGTATTCGATGACATTGAAGCGCTCACTGGGGGCCAACTTTTTCTTCAGGTCGCTGACATTGCCGGGATCATACAAACCGAAAGGAATATGGCGCGCACCGGAGAAGGTATCACCAACTACTGCAACGATAAGAATCGCCATGATCAAACTGGCGATCAGATAGGCCGGACGCCTGATCCATTGCCGCAAATCCTTGCGCATGATGGCAATGACCTGTTCCACTATTTTCCGTCCTTGCTCAAAGGTGCAACAGGTGACTGTTCTATTTTCGGCGGCGGCGAGGGCTCATGAGAAAGAGCCAGGTAAATCTCTTCCAGACTGGGCTCGCTCGTCGATACACCGGTGATGGGAATATGCTCCGTTTCGATCCAGTCAGTCACCGCCCGCAGTGTCTCCGATAAATGACCTTGACTCGTCAAAGCAATTGAAAATGTATTTCTCAATTCGTCATAACTGACTTCACCGAATGCGAAATTACGCAAGCGGCTTAGACTCGACTCCAGCTCTTGCGGATCGGGACGCCGGGCCATGCGCACGCAAATCGATTTCATGTGATTCAACCTGCCGCGCAAATCATCGATTGTCCCTTCTGCGATTAATTTTCCCCGCACGATGATGCCGACACGATCGGCAAGCAATTCAGCTTCTTCCAAATAGTGCGTGGTGAGAAAAATCGTCACGCCCTCATGTTTCAAACCGGTGAGAATTTCCCAGATGTGTTGCCTGGAGCCGGGGTCCAAACCGACAGTCGGTTCGTCCAAAAATAACACTCGGGGTGAACGCAGAAGTGCGCCCGCAATGGACAGCTTTCGCTGCATGCCGCCGGAAAAATCACCAACATAGTCATCTCGGCGAGAAAGCAAATCCCACTGCCTGAGATGTTGCTCGATCCTTTGAATGGCACCCTTTTTCGGCAGTCCATAGAGCCGGGAGACGAACATCAAATTCTCGAAGGCGGTCAATTCTTGATAGAGCGCCACTTCCTGGGACACGACAGCAAACCCGGACTTAGCGCGCTCCGGGTCGGCAATACCGTCAAAACCGGAAATCGAGAATCGCCCCGATGTCGGCTTGAGCAAGGTTGTTAACATATTGATGGTTGTGGTCTTGCCGGCGCCGTTATCGCCCAAAAGCGCGTACAGCTCCCCAGGAAAAACTTCCAGGTCAAGCCGATCGACGACGGTTCTCTTTCCAAAAACCTTCGTTAGCTGGGTTACCTTAATCGACGGCGCTTCACTCATCGCCTGCAAGTTTAGCAGTTATCAGGCAATGGATGAGCTTTCGCGAGCGTTTCAGCCAAACTCAGCAGACAGGGCCGGAGATAGGCAGCCCGCAAGCCCCCATAACCGAGTCGATATGCGCGACTTTGAAGACTTTGTACACGCTCGGGGTCACGTTGGAAAAACTGACCGACACGCCTTTTGATTGAGCACGAAGAAGCATTTCTTCCAACCACTCCAGTCCTTCTACCGAAATGAATGTGCAATCGGAAAAATCCAGTTGCAAATCACCGGAGATGGAAGCCATCAGTTTGTCTACGTCATCGAGCCCTTTGACGAGCGGGCCGGGCAGCCGAAAGCTCATTTGTTCTTTCACCGCGGCACCAGATTCTTTTTTCTTTTTCTCAGTCACGGGCTTTCTCCAACTTTCAAAATTCGCAGGTGTTTCCTTCGCAAAAAAATGCACTCTCAAAAGAGCAAGCAAGAACTATGGTCTTTGTCGCGGTGCATAAGCATTGATGAAGAGGTCCTTCAAATCTTCGAAGAGCGGCACGGCGGGGTTAGTTCTAACTGCCATATCTTCGAATGCACCGCGCACAAGATCGGGCATTGCAGCAGCGAAATTTTCCTGCGAAATTCCCAATTCGGCAATCGACATAGGCTGACCGCACTGAATGGACAGATCGTAGATTGCTCGTCTCAGTGCCAGGTTGAGCTGTTTGATATTGGAAGCGTTCGGCTTTTCGCCTTTGCCTTTTCCAGCCAGATTGCCGTCTTCATCCAAACCGAGGAATTGAGCGGCGCGCGCGTATTTCTCGTCTGCTACCCACAGCGGATAGCAAGATTGGACCATGAATTTGTGCGGAATGCTGGCGTTGTATTGCAGTGTCGAAATAAGGAACACACCGTTTGCTCTACCGTGCGGCACATCGAAGTGACCGCCCAGACTGTGCGCAAGCGCGTGGTTGACACCAACGGATGCGTTGCCGATCGCCATACCGGCCAAGCATGATGCATTGTGCAATTTATGCCGCCAGACTACATTGGTCGGATTTTTGAGAACTTCCGGCAACGCTTCGAAAATCAATCGCATCGACTCGAATGCCAGACCATCGGTGTAGTCTGAGGCAACTGTGGAAACAAGCGCTTCCAGTGCATGCGTCAATGCGTCGAAGGCGGTATCGGAGGTGATATCACGCGGCAGTGACTTGGTCAAATTGGCGTCGATAATTGCCACCGTCGGCAGTAGCGTTTCATCAATGAGCGAAAGTTTTCTCTGCGACTTGGTGTCCTTCAAAACCGCAAAGGGTGTCACTTCCGAGCCTGTGCCCGAAGTGGTCGGAATCGCGACCAGTTGAGTTTTTACACCTTTGGGAAACTCGGCCATTCTGTGGCGGAAGTCGAGGAAGTTGAAAGCGATTTCCTTCAGCTTCAGATCCGGATAGTCATGGAAGAGGCGCATCACTTTGGCAGCATCGAGAACCGAACCGCCTCCGAGGGCAATGACGGTATCCGGCTGACTTTGCGACATTACCTGCAAGGCTTGCTCGATAGTGGACCATTCAGGCTCGGCGCCGACTTCCGAGAAAACATCCACGCGGCAGTCTTGCGGCAAGCGCTCGAGCACCATCGAGAGATGGCCGCGGCGAGCAGCAGATCTGGAGGTGACGACGAATGCGCGCTTGGTTTTGATAGTGCGCAGATGATCGATCGAACCCGGGTTTATGTAGATGTTCTTCGTCGTCTGGAACGAGAGCGTAAAGTGCTTGCGTCGCGGCACTCGCTTGTAGTTGAGCAAGTTCTTGATGCCGACGTTGTCAGTCGTGATATTGCCGCCACCGGTTCCGCACCCGAAGCTCAGTGTTGTGTTCAGATTGTTATAGATGCCGCCCAGACCACCGATTGATGTCGGTGAATTGACGATGATGCGGCCGGCGTTTATAAAAGTCCCGAATTGCTCGATGACGTCCTCATCTTCCGAAAAGATGCCGGCAGTGTGACCGGTGCCGCCTGCGTAGTTGACGTCGAGGGCGCGATTTAGCCCGTCTTCGACGGAGTCGACAACAACATAACTCAAAACAGGCATGAGCTTTTCAACCGCCAGTTTGTGCTGGCGCAGGTCGCCTTTCATTTGGCAAAGAAGAATTTTAGTCTCAGGCGCGACGGTGATGCCGGCTTTCTCAGCAATGAAATTCGCCGGTTGACCGACCATGCGGTAGTTCATTCCGCCGGTGCGCGCATCGATAATCGTCTCGGCGACTTTCACGACTTCTTCGTCGGAGCAATCGTGGCAGCCATAGTCTTTGAATTGCTGAATGAGCGAGTCGGCGATTTCACGGTCTACTACCAGTGTTTGCTCGGAAGGGCATTCGGTGCCGTTGTCGAAAGTCTTGGAGATAATGATGTCCATTGCCGCCTGGCGAACATTCGTGCTCTTGTGCACGTAGACAGGCGTATTGCCGGAACCGACACCCAGGACGGGCTTGCCGGAGCTGCAAGCGGCTTTGACCATTTGCGTGCCGCCGGTCGCGAAGATCAAATCGACTTCGGGATGAACCATCATCAGCTCTGTTTCACGCCTCAAGCGCGATGATTTTTCGACCCAGCCGATGAAACCTTTCGGCGCGCCCGCTTCGATTGCCGCTTCATATACGACTCTGGCAGCCAGGTTGCTGGCGTCGGCAGCCATCAAGTGAGGGCTGAATATAATCGAATTTCTGGTTTTTGCGGCAGCCAGGCTCTTGAAGATAACTGTCGATGTCGGATTGGTCACCGGCGACAGGGCCAGGATAACGCCCACAGGCTCAGCGATTTCGACCATGTTGTCTTCGGGAAATTCGCGAATGATGCCGACGGTTTTCTTGTCTTTAATCTGGTGATAGTGAAATTCCGAGGCGACGAAATTCTTCAGCATTTTGTCTTCGAAAAGACCCATGCGTGTCTCATCACAAGCGGCACGAGCCAGCTTTTCGACATTCTCGATAGCGGCTGCAGTCATTGCTTTGACGATGCGATCAACATCTTCTTGCGAATACTGGCTGAAGACGGCAGCCGCCAGGCGGGCTTGCCGAGTCAGGTGATTAACCCGCTCCATCAAACTGGTGTCGTTGTCTTTGACTGCCGTCGTCATCTATAAATCCTTTTTTGCTGTAAACCAACCGACTAACACGTTGAACAGCTCGCCCGGAACGCAAAAGAAAACCCAGTCCTACCTTCTTGCACGGTTCGGATGGTTCCGATGGTCAGGTAGGCTTTCTAGAGGCGCCCGGCAACCTTTCCAAGTGTAAGTTAAAGACTCGCATTTATAGATGGGTGTTCCGAAACCTTTTACAAAAGGTCGGAACTCTCCGCCCCCGCTTGGTAATTCGACCCAAGCTGAGCGGGCTCTCATAAAACAAGAGCGCACCGGGGCCCCAATTGCCGCCTTAAACGGTGCTCCATCTCCCTTGCCGTCATAAAAACCGAACAAAACTTTGCTTTACTCGTAATTTCCCACTTTGAAGATTCTCAGGTTGTCACTAGAATATCCTTGGCGTTGCCGATATCAAAAATCAGCAAACAAAATGCTATACGGCGTGGCGAAACCGGGTCCTCCCCGGGCTTGCTTCAAGCTGTATGTGGACATCTCTCGAAGAAACCACAGTGACCAGCGATAAACTAAAAACAGCGCTTCTATTTCTCGCAATACCAGGCTCCTGCCTGGTAGCCGAAACGCTGGGTCTTTCTTCCACTCATCTGTTTTTTTCGCAACCGGCTCAGGCAGCGGACTTTGCACGCGCCAAACAAATTATCGTGCCGGCATCGAGAATAAGACGGCGCTACGACTCCGAGATGCGCGAGTCGTCGAGCTACTCGATGATGAACGGCTCTGCCACCGATGGAGGCTATTATTCCTCCGGCGGTCTGGCGCCGGCCCCTCTGCCATACAACATTTCCATGCCGTCCGGCACGTCTGCACCTAAAGCTTCCAAAAACGGACTGATTCCGCCGCCTCCTGCGGTCACGCCTTCTATCATTACGCCGCCCATGGGCATGATGTCTCCGATGTCGCAGCCGACGGCAATGACCCCTCGAGCCGGTTTCGAAGCTTTGAACTCGCCTCATGTTCAAGCACACGCACAAGCCATCTCATCGCAAGTGGCTCACGCCACCGCGCAATTGGATAATCTTCTAAAGGAAGGGAAGTTCCCCGAAGCCCAGGCGCTGATCAAGAACTATATAAGGGCTTTTCCCAAGGACAAAGTGCTTAAGAGCGAATTTGTTCAAACGCTGATTTCGCACGGCAGAACGTGGGTGGCGTCTAAAGATTTCGATGATGCGATCAAGGCAGCGCGCGAAGCGCTGACTATTGAGCCGACCAGCACGACTGCGACTGTCGCTCTCAACGATTGGCTGAAGAAGAAGGGCGTCGACCATGCCAGTGATGCGGCAAGATTGAAGATGGCTGATACTCTGGCTCGCGAGGGCAAAACCAACGAAGCATTAGTTGAATACAGAGCGGCGCTCAAGCTCAAGCCCTCCGCGGATGGGCATATCGGCGTCGGCGCGATGTTATTGAAAGAAGGCAAGAAAGAAACAGCAAAAGCCGAATTTCAAAAGGCTCTAGAACTTGATCCCAATTCCGGCTCGGCGCTGCGCCACCTGGGCAGCTTGCGATACACACAGGGAGACGTGATCGGTGCGAACAACGATCTGAGTCGAGCCCTGGTGATCAATTCGGACGATAAAGTCGCTTCGCGAACATTGATAGATCTCTGGCACAGACAAGTGGCGAAAAATCCGCGTGATGCCAGTCAACATCTGGGTTTGGCACGAGCCTATCAATTATCCGGCGATCTAAAATCTGCGCAAAACGAATACAAGCAAGTCGTAAGATTGGAACCGGACAATCCGAATCTTCCGGCAGCCAGACAAAGTTTCAAACTCGCGCTTTCCCGTCAGGAAGCCTTGAAGGCATATCAAGCCGCGCAAACACTTGATACCGGCGGCGCTATCAGAGAAGCACATACGAAAATCGTAGAGGCTTCCGGCATCGCCCCAACGGATGTGAAGATCCGCTTGTATGAAGGAGATCTGGCGACCCGCCTCGGCTTGTATTCGCAGGCGCACGATGCGTACATGGCTGTAATTCGCGAAGAGCCGAAAAACATGGTCGCAGCCAAGAAATTGCAAGAGCTCGCTTCTCGCGTTCAATCCACAACGACGATAATGCCGCCAACGGCGCCGCAAGGCGGCCTGGCGACACCGCAAGTAATTTCCTTTTTGAATCAAAATTCTCAGCCGGGACTTCTGCAGCAACTAACCTCGCAAGTACGTCCGGGCGAGTTGCCGCCGGCTGCAACACTGCCGCAACCATCCGGTGCCGCGGCAGCTTCAGTGGCTGCATCAGCGGCTTCTGCTGCAACGAGTTTGCCGACGGATTCCCATGTTTCAAGCCTTTCTGGATTTCTCGGGCAACTGAGAGGTTTTCAGCAAACCGAAAAAGACAGACTGGCAAAGGTTGAGGATCAAACTCACAAGGCGCTCGGTTTCAGCAAGTCCGACTCGACCGTTTCATCATCGCTTAATCTGCCACCACTTCCTCCACTGCCGCCGCTTCCATCGGCTCTGACGACCGAAACGGCTGTGTCTGCGGGTGCAAGCGCAACTCCAGTTCCG
>JADYYD010000450.1 GCA_020853845.1 Candidatus Melainabacteria bacterium | reverse complement strand
CTCATGTTGGTCAGACATTCGGCAACTTTTGCATCGACCGGACCGAGCGTCGCCTCATAGATGCTGCATGCGCCATCGAAGTAAGAAAAGCATTCCTCAACCCGTTCATCAGCAAGCGGCGGCTGCGACATAATCGTATCACCCATGCGTTCGGCGCTTTGCGCCAGGCTCAGGTTGTTGTGTCCGAATTTCTCCGCCATTCGGATCGCTGCGGAGAAGTGTTTTTCAGCGGTGGCAAAGTCGCGCATCTTGAATGCGAGATTGCCCTGGTCCATTTCGTGCTGCCATTTCTCGAACATAGCATCGCCCCGTGATGCCACCTTATTCCCGGTTTTTCGAAAAAGGCGTCAGCGATTTGCTCGTTATTCCGCGGTCAACTCGTCGCCTACGTTGAGACTGCCGGCATGAGTGACGAGCAGGTTTTGCCCGAATAGAACACCCAGCTCAGAGTTGCGGAACGTTGCCAGAGTTTTCAACGGTTCCACTCCCCTTTCGGATGTCTTTTGATCTGTCGTCGTAATTACGCAGCGAGCACAAGGTTTGGCTGAAGTGAGCGTCAATCCGGAAGTGGACGTCAGCGTTTTAAACTCGTCTTCTTCAAAAGCGTCGCAGCCTTCGATGACGATGTTCGGGCGAAATCGATTCATCGGCAGGGGCGTTTCCAGCTTTTCATTGAGCGCATCCAGCGATGCAGTTGAAATTACGAGCAAAGGATATTGATCTTGAAAGCGCACGCTGCCGTCATATTCTTTGCCGTCATCAATGATCGGGCGCTTGAAGCCGTCCTTCATTTTGACAAGGCGGCATTTCGTCTCTAAATAATCCGAAAGCCACGCGGCGACATCGTCCCCTTCGTCGATTGCATAGCATTCGTCTCGCCATACCGTGACTCGTTTGAAATCCATTTCGTCGTCATGACTGGCATGCGCGACTGTAATGCTGGGGCGTCCTTCCGCACTCAAAGTGAGATCGCCGCCGTCGCTCAGTGCGGTTTTGACCAGCGCCATCTTCGGAATCTCTCGCTGAGTGAGAAATTTGCCACTGGGCAAAGTGACGAGCCAGGTGCGGTCGTATGCGATTCCCTTCTCCTCGACGCGAGCCGTCGTCAGCGGAATGCCCGCCAGAGACTTGACGGGATATCGGTTTAATTCGACTACGCGCACTTTTTTCATTTTTTATTGCCTATGCCGCCCGACGACATGACTATTTTAAGGGCTGGCGTCGAAGTCGCCGTCTGCGCCGCGACCTTCTTTTAATTTCTTATCGAATTCGATTAACTGGTCGGCAGACTCCTGATCCAGATTGTCTTTTTCAGTCGTGTAGACGATGTCGTCTTCCTTAATTCTGGTTTTTCCAATGCGCAGTTGCGAAGCGAAGCCAAGTTTTTTCGCCAGTTCCGCCGATGGTGCGCGCAGCATTTCAGCGTATGTAGAACGCTTTGCGTTGCGCTCTGTTATGCGTTTATTTATTATGTCGAGAACGAGCTTTCGGCACAGAGGAATGGTGACGAACAGGGTTCCGTAAGTCACGAGAGGAAGCAGCAGCGGCCATAATTCACGCAAGCCTGGTTGGAGAAACAGCCACCAGGTGCCGAGAAAATTGAAGCCGGCAAGAGCATACACCATGATCAAACTGCCTGCTTGCGGGCCGACGAACGGCCAGCGCATTTCCTGGAGAAACGGCGCGCCAGTGTGAGAATCTCGGGTCGTCGCGCTCACCTGCATCGCCGGGAAACTGTAGACGAGCCCGCCTTCTTCGGTCACTTCCGGCTTGCCATTGAAACGAACCAATACCGGCAAGACGGCATCCTCATCTTTTGGATCTGCCCCCGTATATGGTGCCAACTGTTCGGCGGTAACAACGCCTCCGTTGTCCCGAATAGAATTGGCTATCAGTGACCATTTCTTTTCTTCGATTTCGGCGTTCGGGTTGCCGTCGCCGAAAAGAAAAGAGAAGCAGTCGAATAAGAAATTGCTCTTGCGCTCACGTCGTTGCTGGCGATTTCCGGGCGGACCGCTGGCAGAATACATTCCCCATGTGAGCAAGTCGCGCAGAATTAGATAATCGAAAAAGCCGAAGTGAAAACTTCCACCACTGCCATAATCATCGCGATCATTATTGCCCCTGTTTCCATAAATCATGATGGCGATGAAGATAAACAGCACTGCCAAAACTGACAGAATGAGCATGATCCCGAAGGAAATGCGCAACAAGAAATAGGCGACGTTGAAAGCCGCTTTTCCTATCTTTTGAAAAAATGCAGCAATGCCTTTGGCAAGATATGCGTTTTGAAACCCAGGCGCGAATTTATATGCGACATCACCGGTAGTGGCGACTTCCATGTGACCGCCGGTTTCCGAGGCGACCTTGTTCAACTCCGCCTGTGCGACCAGCACCGGCAGCCCCGTCTTAGCGGCCACGTCAGCGGCGGTCACGCGCCGCCCCAGCGAATCAACCGCTTTGAGGACGATTTCTTTTTCTTTCGTTTTAACTGCAGCTTGCATTTTGCTTGCGCCTGTTAGTGCTTAGACAATGCCAGAACAGCATCAGTAATTGCCAGTAAAGCACATATTAACGACTCACCGGCTACTGCGCCCGATGCGATTGGAATGACGTAAAGTTCTGCGGTCTTTTTATTGAGCTTGCTCCAGACAAGCGCAATTGTCGCGCCGACGAAGAAAGAGAAGGCATTGGCGAAGGGCATGATCCAGGCAAGCCCGAGACCCATGGCAGAAGGCATGTACGGCTTCCACTTCTTGGGCGCGAAGTGGTCGATAAGAGCCATGACAATCCCCAGTATGCCGCCGATCAAAAGCGCGTAGCGTGCGGTTTCCGGAATGTAGGTGATGCCTTTGGAGAGCGCTTCGGCTACAGCTTTCCACATATTGGACGAGGGCGGATTGTATTTGTCCAGCGCTTCGCGAGTGGGAATCATCAAGAACCACGCGGGCACGACTGCAATCGTGCCGAAGAAGACGCCGAAAAATTGCGCGATAAACTGCCTGCGTGCGTTGGCACCCAGAAGATAACCGCTCTTCAAATCGGTCAAAAGATCAGCGGAGCTGGAAGCAATGTTGGACGTGACGCTGGCAGCCATCAGGTTTGTCGTGATGTTCGAGGGAGCCAGGAATGCGTAAGTGAGCTGCGTCAATTTGCCCATCGGACCAATCGGCGTGATGTCCGTTTCCCCTGTCGAGCGGCACGCGACCAGAGCGAGGAAAGCGCTGACAACAACCGAAATAAGACCGAGCACGGGATTTATCGAGAAGGCGATGTATTCCAAAATGACCATGGCGATGGTCAATGGAATGGCGCCAATAATCAGCCATTTGAGCGGCACTTCGATGTTGGCGATTCGTTCTTCTTCGGAAGTGTCGGATGCGGCCGCACCTGGTTTTACACTGCCGAAAGAACGCGCGATTGTTTTCCACTGCAGGGCGAAAGCCGTCAATCCCGACGTCACCATCAGACCTGTTCCGCCCCACAGCGCCCAGCCTTTAATGAGCTTGTCCGGACTGGGGATCTCGTGAATGTTTACTACCCACGGACCAAAACCGAAATAAAGCAGCAGCGAGCCGACCATCATCGTGGCGCAGACGCGCATGCCGACGATCATGCCGGCGCCGATCAGAAGAGCGCTCGGCTCGAAGCCGTAGCCGGGCATTTTGGAAAGGTCGACGCCGCTGATTTTGGTGTAGAAAGGAATTAAATCAGGCATCTTTGGATAGTGGATGTTGAACACCTTTTGCCATTCATATTCACCTTTTACAAGGCCGACGAACATGCCGGTGAAGAGCGCGATGATGAGATAGCGCGCTTGCAGAATCGCTTCTTTGCTTTGTCCGTAAAGACTCTTGAGTGTTTCGGCGGCCGCGATGCCACTGGGAAACGCAAGCTTTTCCTCGTTGATCATCTGACGCTTCATCGGCACTGCGAGGAATACTCCAAGCAGCGCAGTCACGAGCGTCCAGGGAAGAAGAATTTGCCACGACACGTGATTGCCGGTGATCAAAAGATATGCACCGAATGCGGTGCCGATGGTGGCTCCTGTAGAATAACCGGCGGCAGAGGCGGTAGACTGCATGCAATTGTTTTCCAGAATGCTCATCTGTGAGAGTTTGGGGAACACGACTCTAATTGCGTTCCAAATCACATATGAAAGAACACAGGCAGTAATTGCCACGCCAAATGCCCAGCCGACTTTAATCGATGTATACAGGTTCGATATGGACATGAGCGAACCCAGCAAGCCGCCCATAATCACTGCGCGCAATGTTAGCTGCGGCACCTTATCGCCTTGATAGACATTTTTCAACCAGTAAGCTTGCGAATAATTTCCAGTCGCTTCATCGACTGATTCGCCGCCCTCTACGTGATGCGGCTCGCCGCTTGCGCCCGATTCCTCGCCCGTCTGGCTGCCCTTTTCCATTGCAGTAGTCTGCTCCGGCACCTCCCTGTTAATGGGATTTTCTTCTGGTGTTTCGCTCTTTCTGTCAGCATCTGCCACCGGGCAATCTCCTCAAAGTTTGTCTTAGTTTCTGTTTCTGCCAGTTTCCTGTCGTTAGGCCGACGGCTTGATCATGCAGAAGCTGTCGTTTTCCAATCCACGCACCGCCGCTGCTTGAGCCACTCGTGAGATGGCAAGCAAAAACGCGCCTGTGCGCAAATCGCAATTGTTTGATTTTGCCAACGTGCGCAAATCTTGATACGACTCCATCATGATTGTTCTCAGCTCTGCATTGACGCGTTCTTCGCTCCAGCGAAATTGCTGAATGTTTTGCACCCATTCGAAATAAGAAACGACCACTCCGCCCGCGTTGGCGAAGATATCGGGAATGACGTGCTTGCCTGCTTTGATGAAGATTTCGTCCGCTTCCGGCAAGGTCGGTCCGTTGGCACCTTCGACGATGTATTTCGCCTTGACCTCTTTCGCATTGGCTTT
>JADYYD010000449.1 GCA_020853845.1 Candidatus Melainabacteria bacterium | reverse complement strand
TTTGTATGAGCTGGCAAAGTGCTTCCCGAATTCGGCAGTGGGCGCCTCGAGAAAGGTAGTCGACCTGGGCTGGATCCCATATCAACATCAGGTTGGGCAAACAGGCAAGACTGTCAGACCCAAACTGTATATTGCTTGCGGAATTTCCGGCGCTATCCAGCATCGCGTGGGAATGTCCAAAGCCGGCATGATTTTGGCGATCAACAAAGACGCCGATGCACCGATTTTCAAGTTTGCGCATCACGGTATCGTGGGCGATGTTTATCAAATTTTGCCTGAGTTGATCAAGCAATTTAAGGAAGTACAGTCCGGACGAGAGGTAGAGGCAGTTGTCAGCGCGCATTGAGTACGATCTTCTTCTGGTAGGCGGCAGTCCATCAAATTTGACGCTTGCTTATCGCTTTCTTGAACTTGCCAAAGAATCAGGCAAGGAATTTACGATCGCCATTCTCGAAAAGGGAAAGGATTTCGGCTCCAACATTTTGAGCGGTGCAGTATCCAATCCGCACGTGCTGAAAAAAGTTTTTCCCGATTATAAGGAAAGAAACTGCCCCATTGAAGCCGAGTGCACAGAGTCGAATATGTCGGTTCTCTCGCTGCAGAAAAAGTGGGATATGCCCGCCAAGCTCTACCCGAAGTCATTCGACAAACGTGGTTACTTCGTTCTTACATTGAGCTACTTCACCGGCTGGCTCGCCAATCAGGTGATGGAAAAAGCAAAAGAAGTTCCCAATGTAAGCGTCGATCCATATACCGGATTCTCCGCTCACAAAGTCGTATTTGAAAACGGTCGCGTAGCCGGTGTTGCTGTTTCCGAAGATCCCAAATCGGAAGACGATTATGTTTACGCTCGCTTCACTTGCTTCGGCGATAAGGGCTTCATCTCCCGAGACGTAATCGACCATTTCAAACTGAGAGACTGCCCGCAGATCTGGTCTGTCGGCGTCAAAGAAGTCTGGCAAGTAGACAAAGACTATGCAGGAAAAGTCTGGCACACGCTGGGCTGGCCGCTTCTGGACGGCACCTTCGGTGGTGGCTTCGTCTACGGTATGAAGGACAACAAACTGACCATCGGCATGGTCATCAGTTTGGACAGTCCCGATCCGAATATGAATCCTCAGCTCAAATTGCAAGAGTACAAAAAGCACCCCTGGATTCAAGAAATGATCAAAGGTGGCAAGCTGCTCAAATACGGAGCCGCGCTGCTTCCGGAAGGCGGATATTACAGCTTGCCGAAGAAATTCCACTTCAATGGTGGATTACTTCTTGGTGACGCGCTCGGCGTTCTTGATGTGAAAAACCTTGCCGGTATCGACCGCGCGATGGAGTGCGGATATGTCGGCGCCAAAGTCGTATTCGACGCACTTATGAAGGACGATACTTCTGAAGCGGCATTGGAACCGTACGATGCACAACTCCGTGATAGTTTCGTCGTCAAAGAATCTTTCCAAAACAGATATTTCCGCTACGCGTTCCAAGAAAATCCGCGCCTGCTCGGACAGTATCTGCCTGAAATGGTTAAGAGCATCGACAAATCCACGCCCTGGATCGGCATGCTCAAGATCGGTTTCAAGAACCCGCTCAAAGCGCCTAAAGACGGCATCAGATCGCTTGGTCTTATTGAAGGCAAATTCGATATAGGGCCGATCACATACGAGCCGGACTGGAAGCACATCATTCCCGACTTCATGGCACCAAAATACGATGAGCCGCAATTTGAAAAAGCGACAATCTATTCGCGTGCGGACGCCGTCTTCTTTGCCGGCACCAAGTACCACGAAGGCAACCAGCACATCGACGAATTCAACGCCGATGTGTGCGTGAAGTGCATCAACAAGTACGAAGGATTCGGCAAAACCACTCCTTGCGTAGCGGATTGCACCGCGGAAGTTCACCGCGTCGACGTCATCGACAAGGTGAGAAGACACGGGATGTCTCTGGAAAACTGCGTTCACTGCCGCACTTGCGAGATTGTATGTCCTGAAGTAAACCTGCGCGTCAAGCCGACTTCGCAGGGCAGCGGACCCGATTTCCTCGGACTCTAAAGGGCGAAATAAATGAACTCATTTCTTGCGGGCGGACTTTTCATAGTTCTCTCGACGATTCTGGCTGTGGTCGGAATGATTGTGGTGCGCAAGAAAGTCGGTGTTCAAAATTTGACCGAGCATCATGAAGTTGCCGGTCATCTTCTGTCCGTGATTGGAACTCTCTATGCCGTTCTTCTGGGATTCGTGGTCGTCGATGCCATGCAGCATCAGCAAGACTTAAGAGTGATAGTCGACAATGAAGCGACGCATTTGTGCAATATTTTTCTTGCCGCAGAAGGACTTCCCGATAACGAGCGCAAGATAATTCGCAATCACTGCCGCAACTATGCACAAATCGTTATCGACGAAGAATGGCCGCTTCTGGCGAAAGGCGGCTACAGCTCGCAAGCATTTGGACATACCTGGGGGCTGTGGAAAGTAATATCGACATTCGATCCCAAAACTCCTCGCGAAGAAGCAATACATCAACAATTGATTTCCGAGATTTGCCAAGTCACGGAGAGTCGCCGGACTCGTCTTGTGAATGCCGCTCACGGTGTGGCACCGGTAATGTGGGTGGTCCTGATCATTGGCGGCGTATTCACGCTTATCTTCACTTATTTCTTTGCTGTCGAAAGTCTGCGAACACAAGTAGTGATGACCACTCTAGTCGCTCTGACCTTGTCCTTGAATATTTTCCTTGTCTTCATTTTCGGCTATCCATTTTCCGGTGATGTTGCTGTAAGACCGGATTCTTTCCGTCTGGACCTGGGCGTCTTCCAGCATTTTGAAGAGGGTCGAATGCCGGAGAAAGAAAAGATACTGAGCCAATAAAAATGAGAATATGGCTTGAATTTTATGAGATCTGGTAGATTGCATATATGGAAGCCACCCGCGTCATAAAGTACAACGACTTGCAATCCACGCTGGCGCTGTGGATAAAAGTCTGGACGCTGGCGCCCCCCTGGCTTTTGCCGATCATTCCATTATTCGGTTTATTTTTCGGGTTGTTCGGCTGGCAGATAGGGCAAGCCGGGTTTTCCCTCATTTTGCTCTGGTCTCTCAGCTATTTTGTGGAAGATTTGCTCAAGCGCAAATTGACCCTGCGCAAAGAGGTGCTTTACTTTGGATATAAACAGTTTGCGCTGAAAGACATAGAGGCGATTGGACTTAAATACAGCAAGAAAAAAGTCTTACCCTCACATGTGATTTTGCGATTCAAGGAAGGTAAGCAACTCAAGCTAAAGCTAAATCGACTCTGGGTCGAAGACCTGGACTATCTAGTCAGACATGTCGAGAAAACATACAAGAGCTGCAAGATCGATCCAGTCGTAATGTCGCTCAGCGCGCTGAGAACAGTCGCAAAGAAAAATTTGAGTGCAACGAGCGACCGCCTCGAGCTTCCCTATGCTTCACACCGTCCAATCAAAGAATTGATCGCCACCTTCCAGGGTACTGCAGCAGCATGGACACGCGTGGGACCGGCGCTTTGCATGCCCTATTTTTTCGTCTTCACAGGGCTGACAATTCTCAACGGTAGTTACATGTGGTTGATGAACCACAAAATCACAGCAGGAAAAAGTCTCGAAATTCCGAATATGCTGCAGAATTTCGCTCATGATTTTTCGAGAATGGCAGGCGGAGGTATCTATATTGCGGGAAAAGCCGCATATGACGCCCTGCAAAATCCTGTCTACGGAATTGCCGCCGCATTCGGAATTACTTGTTTTCTCTATTATCTGCTTACGGTAATTTTGAAGCCGAACAATCTGGTAGTAACACCGGCAGGCATAGACAAAAATCTTACCCTGGGTCCTGTCACTGTAACCCTGGAAAGGACAGACTGGAGCAGCATCACCCACGCTTCTTTGAACAAACCAGAAGAAAGCGCGGGAGATAAAGAGAAGATTTTGCGCTTGAATCGCTCGAATGGCAAGCCGTTTGAATTGAAACTAAACGCCATAGACCTGGAAGATCGTCAGCTTCTGAACAGCCGCTTAAAACAATATGCTCCGCATGCAACACACGATACTAATTTCGATGAAGAGATGCTGACTCGTCAAAAGTCCAGTTATACGGAGCTGTGGTTGCAGTCCCTATCAAGCCCTCCTAAACGTGCCAGCGTAAAGCCGCTTTCATCAGGCGAAAGACTAAAGGAAGGACAATTTGAAGTGCTCG
Organism: Candidatus Melainabacteria bacterium; assembly: GCA_020853845.1. GTDB lineage: Bacteria > Cyanobacteriota > Vampirovibrionia > Obscuribacterales > Obscuribacteraceae > QKMZ01. The sequence goes on along the minus strand of JADYYD010000449.1, from coordinate 2,066 downwards.
GCCGCCTTGGTCTCGGCGGGCAAGGAACGGCCTATCTTTGCACTGAGATTGGCGTGGGCAAGAAAGTAGTCTTGAAGGAGACGATCCTGCCAACATTTGTCGACCAAACAGCCCGGCAGAATGCGATCTTCCGTTTCGAACATGAGGCGAGACTGCTCAATAAAATGGATCATCCGCAGATAGTAAAGCTCACAGATTACTTCATCGAAGACCACCGCAGCTATCTCGTGCTGGAGCATATCGAGGGAGGCAATTTAAAAGAATATGTTGCGCGCAAGGGATGTCTTTCTGAAGACGAGGTGCGAAATTTCGCTTTGCAAATGTGCGACATTCTCGAATACTTGCATGCACTAGATGTGGTGCATCGGGATTTCACCCCGGACAATTTGATGCTCACTCAAAATGGTCTTTTAAAACTGATTGATTTCAACGTGGCAAAAAACGAAGAAATCGGTATTACTGCAACTGTCGTCGGCAAACATGCATACATCCCTCCTGAGCAGTTTCGAGGCAAACCCACTCACAGAAGCGACTTGTACGCCATGGGAGCAACACTCAGTTTTCTGCTCACCGGATTGGAACCGACGCCCATCACGCAATCGTCCCCGCAAAAGCATAAGGAAGAGATTTCCGACGACCTCAACACGATCATCAAAGATCTCACTTGCCTCAGTGAAGATAAAAGACCGGAAACAATTCACCTGGTGAAAAGACGACTGCTCGGTGAGAGCATTGAGGTGGAACCGCCAAGCACCGCTGCTACAGAGGCTTCATCAGACGATTCGGAAGTAATTACACTGCCAAAAGAAATGGAGAAGCTGGCAGCGGAGTGTTCAAAAGATGGCTGAACTGTCTGTACGACTGGAGTACAAAAGCACCGCCCGCGATGTCGCCATCGTAGCACTCAACCTTGGCTTTCCAGCTTGGGGATTGGCGGCTCCAATAGTGTCCGTCATCTGCATGCTTCAGGTAATCAGCTTTTTCGTCTACCCTACCAGCGAACCTATTTGGCGCACAGTCGCAATAGCATTGGCTTGCCTATGTTTTTCACTGATTTGCCTCACAATGCGCTGGAGGCTGTCACGCAATACCCTTATCGTTGATAACAATGGCATTCAAGTTCCGATGGTGTCGGAAAATTTCCCCAATATTGCGGCATACATTCCCTGGTCTTCCATCAATAAGGTCGGCATTTATCCCGAATTCGAGAGTGATTGGCACAAGCGCTCTCTTGTTCTCTTTCGAGCAAAGGGCGGTCCCATCAGGTTTAATTTGAACCGGCTCAAGCCAGAACAAGTGGAGCAACTGCTTCTATCTCTCGATGCATGGGGTGTGGACTTGCAGAAAGAAAGCAGCGTAGCGGCGCTGCAGCAACAGATGCGCACAGCCACCTCCACTAATCAAATCGAAATGAGCTACACGGACATGTGGGAAGATGAGTTGCGCCGCCGTTTTCTATCGACTGCATTTCTTCCTATCGAACCTGGATCAATGCTGCGCAACGGCAGTTTGAAAATCGTTCGCCAGCTTGCCATGGGCGGACTTTCCGCTGTATACCTGGCGCAATTGGACAATAAAGATCTTGTAGTCATCAAAGAAGCGGTAATACCGGATGATGCAGTTGAGGCAGTAAGGAAAAAAGCTCAGGAGATGTTCGAGCGCGAAGCGCAATTTTTGATGAAACTCTCGCATCCAGGCATCGTGCGCGTTTTAGATTACTTCATGGATGGCGGACGGCACTATCTGATGTTGGAACACATCAACGGTCAGGACACACGACAGTTGGTGAAACAGAATGGAGCGCAAAAGGAAAGCACAGTTATTCAATGGGCGCTGGAGATTGCAAACACTCTCAAATATTTGCATGAGCAAGATCCTCCAATTGTTCATCGAGACTTGACGCCCGACAACATCGTTTTGCGCGACGACGGCAGCATTATGGTGATCGACTTCGGGGCTGCCAATGAATTTATTGGAACTGCCACCGGCACGCTTGTAGGCAAGCAAGCGTACATCGCTCCCGAGCAGTTGAGAGGAAAAGCAGCGACACAGTCGGATCTTTACGC
>JADYYD010000448.1 GCA_020853845.1 Candidatus Melainabacteria bacterium | reverse complement strand
TTAGAACGTTTGTTGAACGCTTTGCACGCCAGGTGGCGCTGATGATGGAGCACCACTGGAACTGCGCAGAAGGATCTTCATTGCGTCCAACTTGCTGGCAGGATCAAGCGATTGATCTTTGAAGATATGCGAGATTGCCTGAACACGCGAGGCCGAAAGATCACCTGCGGAGAAGCCCTTGCGATCAATTAGGCCCATGGCTTCAGCGAGGTTGCGGGTTTCGCTGTGCTTGAGGGCTTTGCTGATATCTCCGTCAAAGCGACCGTTGACTGTTTCAATAAAATGAGCAGCCAGAGGTGAAGACAAATGCTGCGGCACTATGCTATGCGCTTGAGCGGCAGGTGGAGCCGATTGAGCGAGCATATTGTTAGGGTGAACCTGGGCATGCTTCGGTTGCTTTTGCTTCTTGACCTTTTGATGTGGTGGCGCTGGTAGTGGCGTGTTGTTTGGATAAGAATTGAAAGAACTCATATTGTGATTGCCGTAGGTCACCGGCGAGCCTATTGGCGGCTCTCCTTGCGGAGCGGCTAGACCAGCGGCTTGCGGTGGCACCGCGCCGATTGTTCCAACGGAAGCGCCTTGCGGAAATCCGCTTTGATTTGAAAGAACATTGGGGGCGGAAAAGTCGCCGCCTTGCACCACAGACGGTGCGCCAGGCGCACGAGCGAGAAGCTCGCGATCGGCGGCATCAGTGGGTTTGACCCAGCGGGCATAATTGATTTGATCGGTTGTTCCTTGAGGAACTTTCAAGAGACCGGAACCATTATTGTAGGCAACTTGATCTTCGGTGTAGTTCAAACTGTTGCCGTAAACACCACCGACAACCGGGGCTCTGTATGCGGTGCGAGCCATGGCTTGAATGCCCGCAGACGCCATGTAAGCCGGACTGCGATAACTCCATGGCGAGATTGCCAGCGGATAAACCAGCGCTCTTACCGGCCAGAGCAAGTTGCTCAGCCCGTATCCGTAATTGTAATAAGCATGCGCCGGCGCCGCTGTCGAAACAAGCAATGCTCCTGCCGCGCAGAAGACTGCTGCCTTTTTCAATTTCGCGCCGAAAATTTTCTTGGACTGGAGAGTCATAACTCCTCCTGCTCCGCCGCACGCTATCGAAGATTCACGCGGCTGTACGCCAGATCACAAAAGAACTAATAACAGAACTAATGTTCAATTTCATATTAATTCGTATGGCCAATACGAATTGTGATCACATTTTCACCGCTTTCATTAGTATTTACCGCACGGCAAAGGCGCTGGAAGCCGCTTCAACTGCCTTGCCCGGGGTGACTTCATGACCGAGCTTGCGCAGAACGGATTCGAGTGCAGCGAGCGTCATAAGGATGTCTCTCTCGAAGACATAACCCATATGTCCGATGCGGAAAATCTTTCCTTTCAGCTCTTCCTGTCCGTCGGCAACAAGGATGCGGAAGTCCTCCTTAAGCCCTTTTCGGATATCCGCAACGGAAATTCCACTCGGAGGAAGTATGGCTGTAATCGTCGGCGACGCATGCTCGTCCGCAACAAAGAGCTTGAGTCCAAGCGCTTTTATACCGGACCTCAAAGCTTCTTTCAAACGCAAGTGGCGAGCGAAGATTTTTTCCGTGCCATCTTCTCGCATCATCAAAAGCGACTCTCTGAGCCCAGCTACGAGGGAAACGTTGGGAGTTGCCGGTGTCGTATCTTGTTCGAGGCTCTTCTTATATTTGCGCAGATCGAGATAGAAACGCGGAGTCTTGCAATTCTCACTCACTCTCCAGGCGCGTTCCGAAAAGAAAATCACACCCAAGCCGGGCGGCAACATGAGCGCTTTCTGGCTGCCTGTCACGAGAACATCCACCTGCCATTCATCGATCGGCAAATTGACGGCACCAAAGCTGGTGACTGCATCTACGATAAGCAAAGCACCGTGAGAGCGCACCAGCTTTGCGATTGCTTGCAGGTCATTGATGACGCCGGTGGAGGTTTCGTTGTGCGTCACTGTTACGACCTTGATCTTTTGCTCCTTGTCTTTTTTCAGTTTCTCAGCGAGCAAAACCAGGTCTACAGGCTGCCCCGGCTCGGAGATGACGCGCTCGACTTTTGCTCCGTATGCTTCGGAGATTTTCGCCCAGCGCTCGCCGAACACGCCGACAATCAGGGAAAGTACGCCGTCGCCGCTATTGACCGTGTTGACGATGGCGGCTTCCATGGCGCCGGTTCCGGACGACGTGATCACGTAAGGGTCTCTGGCCGTCTGCCCGAGCCATTTCAGGTCGTCCACCGCACCGCGCAAAAGTTTAGAGAACTCGGGCGTTCTATGCCCAATCGGATGGCGGGCGACAGCCTCCAAAACCCTGTCGGGCACAGGAGTCGGGCCCGGTATCATCAAAAATTCGCGTGGTTGCATCGCTCAAACCTCGAGCAAAATTGAAATTACGAGTGTCCGGTTACTTCTTGCTGGAGCGCCTTTTTTGCGCTCCGCCTTGAACCGGGTCAATAATCTCAAATTGCTCGCCGCTTAAGGGCCCTTTGTAAACTTCGACTTTTTCGATCACGTCATTTTTTACGGTAATCAGCGCCTGCTGCACTTCCGGGTAGCAATCCGACCAGGTTTTGCATTTGACGTTGTCACAGTTGAAATAGCCAATCGCCTTAATATTGCCGTCCTTCGGACGTGCCGACGGGTGGCAATGGGCGCCCTCCCAGCCGATCTTCTCGCCTGGCTTGTAGTTTTTGTTTGCCAAACTGCCAATCCGAAAGCCGACGCCCGAGGTCACCTTTTCTTTGCAAAAAGGGCACTGGATGTCGGCATATACGGTATTGAACGTCAAGCGAGAAGCCCGAATCTAGCGAACGCTGAGCGCGTCGGTGTTCAAAGCTTTCTCTGCTTTTTTGATGAAGCTGGCTTGTTGCAGTCTTTGCTCCGCAATCTGAGCTGCTGCTTCTTGGGGCAGGATGCCTTCGCTTTCCGCGCGCGCGAGGATCAAATCGATGGTGTCGTAGATCTTGCTGACTTTGTTGAGCACCAGCTCTTTGTTGTAGCCGTCGATTTCGGCAGCTACGTTGATCAAGCCGCCGGCGTTGATGGCGTAGTCGGGGCAGTAGACAATGCCTTTGTCTGCCAGTGCTTTGCCGTCGAGATCGTTTTCCAACTGGTTGTTGGCGGAACCGGCGACGATTTTGCACTTCAATTGCGGAATGGTGCGCTCGTTGAGAATGGCGCCCAGAGCGCAGGGAGCGAAGATGTCCGCATCGACTGCGTAAATTTGGTCGGGGGTTACGACGGTAGCGTCGAACTCTTGAACGACTTTCTCAACTTGATTCGGGTAGATGTCGGTGATGATGAGCTTGGCACCGGCAGCGGATAGATAGCTGCAGAGGTGATATCCGACGTTGCCTACGCCTTGTACGGCGACTTTGACGCCTTCGAGCTTCTCGCCCAAGCCGGCGTGTTTCAACGCGGCTTTGATGCCCTGGAAGCAGCCGAATGCAGTCATTACGGAAGGGTCGCCCGAGCCGCCTTCGTTGCTGCCGCCGACGGCATGCTTGGTGAAGTTGCGGATGTAGTCGATATCCTTGACGGACATGCCGACGTCTTCGGCAGTGATGTAGCGTCCGGCAACCGATTCGACGGCTTTACCGAAGGCTTCCAAAAGTTCGGGGGTCTTTTCAGTGCGCGCATCAGCGATGACGACTGCTTTTCCGCCGCCCAATTTCAAATCGGCAACGGCAGCCTTGTAGGTCATGCCGCGCGAAAGGCGCAGAACATCGCGAAGAGCCGCGGCTTCGTCGGAGTATTTCCACATACGGCAGCCGCCGAGCGAGGGACCAAGCACAGTGCTGTGCACGCCGATGATCGCTTTCAGTCCGCTTTCCTTATCATGGAAGAAAGAGACTTGCTCATGACCGTAAATATCCAGATCGTGAAACACTCCCATCATTAACGGCTCTCCTAAAAATTGGGGAGGGGATAGGTTCGAACTTCAATAGGTGTTCGAACAGTGACAACCAAATTCTGCGGCCGAAATCTGCAAAGTTTCGCAATCGTTAGGTTATTGCAATTTTCTGACGTCAAGAAGCCGGAAACCCGGCGCCCGTGAGAAACAGATCCTTTAGCAATCATGAAGATGGACAATCAAATGATAGAGAACATAATTTCGCCTATTGAAAAAACAAAAAATTAGCGCCCACTCACAGAACGGGCGCTGAATCAATATATGAACTGTAGTCGGCAGAAACTGCGGTCAGTTACTTTTGCTTTTCGAAGCGGAAGACCTGGATGTCGTCGGCATAATAGCGAATCGCATCTTCCACTTTCGGGAAGTAATCTTTGTGGACTACCGAAACGAAATCTCTGTGGTCGAGGCGGCAAACGCCTACTTTCCAGCCTTTCGCCTGGAACGCATCGACGAAATCATCGGGCGCGTAATCTTTAAGAGGAAGCACCGATTCGTTGACGATGATTTTCTTCCAGTCGAACCATTGCGGGTTGCCTGTGTGGCAGCCGGTTGCAGCGTAGTACACGCCACCCGGTTTCAAGAAACTGCCGATGAAATCCGCGTGCTCCGCGAGATCTTGCATCAGATAAATGACTTCGTAACTGAAGGCGTAGTCTACCTTTCCTTTGAACTTGTCAGCGTCCTTGGCGAGCAAATACTCGATGGGACGATTGGCGACCAACGATCTTGCGGTTTCCAATGACTTTTCGGCGATATCGATGCCGACGCCGTCTTTGAACTGGCGCTGGTCGTGGAGCATTCGCAAAAATCCGCCGCATCCGCAGCCAAAATCAAGAACCGTCTTGCCTTTGATTTCGTCTTTCGGCGAGATGCGCTTGATGAAGCTGCCCCAGTACTGCTCGTGATACTCGTTCATCTCGAGATCACGTCTTTCTTCTTTCATCCAGGTTGAAATGGCGGTCACAGAAAACACTCCTTTGTGCAAGGCCGGTTGCTGGCTCTCCTTCAGCAGTCGGCGATTATAACGTGTTGAGAATGGGTCTCAAGAAGATCTTTCCTTTTCTATTACAAAGTAGAGGCAAAGAGTGTGCCGTTTTGCAAGGCGAACTGCAAGGGAACTTTGAGGGCAAGCCCAGGCTCTAAACACTGGAATCCGATCAGGTTATTTGAATGGACAGGCGCGCAGGAAAGATGGTCATGCTTGGAACGGTGCTAGCCGTCATGTCCTTCTTGGTCGGATTGTTTCAAAGTTCGCTGCCCACAGTCTTGCAGTTGTTCGGCGACACATTCATTACAGCGGTGCTTGCCTGCAGTTATTGCATATCGACCGTCATCATGCTGGCGCTGACCACAGCTGTTTACGGCACGATTTTTCTTTTCATGAGCCCGGCAGGCGTACTGAGCATACTTGCCACTCTGTGGATTGTACTGAGGCGCAAACCGCAATTTTCGCAAACCTGATCGGCGACAAGTTTGTTGCAGTGAATCTATCGAGACTCACTCGGCACTCTTTTTGCAACGCTTGCGACCCCTGTGTTTTCGACGCGCTTGCAGGTCGTTAGATTTTTTCGAATT
>JADYYD010000447.1 GCA_020853845.1 Candidatus Melainabacteria bacterium | reverse complement strand
GGTGCTCCGCCACCAGGTGCGCCGCCACCGGGAGGTGGCATGCCCGGCCTGGGAGGAGGGGGCGGTGGTTGCCAGTTCGGCGGGACTTGCCAGTTCATTTTGCATTTCCTCATTGTAATAACGGTCAGACTGACGGGGTTGGAAACCTTTGCCTCAGCATGTCTTCGCCATTAGAGTCCAGTATTACTGATCTTTCAAAAGCGAGTTGGATATCACCAGACGCTGAATTTCTGAGGTTCCCTCATAAATTTCCGTGATTTTGGCATCGCGCATATAACGTTCGGCCGGGTAATCAGTGACATACCCATATCCGCCGAAAATCTGCACACATTTGACCGTAGAGCGCATAGCGACTTCGGAAGCGTACAGTTTTGCGTGCGCCGCCGCGCGCGTGAATTTCTCGCCGCGATCCTGTGCTAGCGAGGCGTGATACGTCAAAAGCCGCGCCGCATCAATTTCTGTTTGCATTTCAGAGAACATAAAGCGGATGGCTTGCAGCTTATTGATGGTTTTGCCGAAAGCTTCGCGCTCTTTGGCATAGCGGTAAGCGTGATCCCATGCGCCCTGGGCAATGCCGACTGCCTGCGAAGCAATGCCGATTCTGCCGCCGTCAAGCGTCATCATCGCCACCTTGAAGCCTTCTCCGACCTTGCCAAGCATGTTTTCGATCGGCACGGGCGTGTCTTCGAACATGATCTGGCATGTGGACGAGCCCTTGATGCCGAGTTTGTCTTCAAGCTTTCCGAATGTAAAGCCGGGCGCGCCCTTCTCGACAACCAGCGCCACCAGCCCTTTGTGGCGGAGTGCGCGATCGGTCTGAGCAATGACCAGGTAGTAGTCGGCTTCCACGCCGTTCGTAATCCAGTTCTTGGAGCCGTTGAGGATGAAGTGGTCGCCCTTCAATTCGGCCATACAGGTGGCAGCGGCTGAATCAGAGCCGGTTCCCGGTTCGGACAATGCGAAGGCACCCATTTTTTCGCCGCTGCACATCGGCGGCAAGAAGCGCTTGCGCTGTTCTTCCGTGCCCATAAGGTAAATGGGAGAGGCGCAGAGCGAAACGTGCGCGGAGTACATGACTGAGGTAGTAGCGCAGTTCTTAGCCAGTTCTTCTACGACGATTGCATAAGACACGTGGTCCAGTCCGGCCCCGCCGTACTCTTCAGGAAAGGGCAGTCCGCACACTTCCGAGGCTGCCAGCATTTCCCAATTCTCTCTTGGAAATCTGTGGTTTTTATCAATCTCGGCGGCTCTGGGAGCGAATTCTTTCTGAGCGATTTCGGCAATCGTTTCTTGTATTAACAATTGATCTTCAGTCAATCTGAAGCTAAGTGGCAATTCTTTGGAAGCTGTCGCAGTCAACATTCACACTCACCGTAATTGGCGGGCCAAGCCGCCGTGTAACCCATATAATGGAAGCCTCAAAGCCAGTCACAGACCAGCTTCGATCGATTCTCCGAACGATGATCTTACACTATGGCGGCGGTTTTTGAGGCAGACGATAATGACTGTGTAAGAATGACTCTGCAAAGTGAAACCCGGTAGAATTCACTGATGCTCGGTAACTAGCCAATAGGAAGTCGAAAATGGCGATAGCTAAGGTTGTCCTTGTAGAAGATGAGAAGAGCCCCTCCACGGATTTCCGTGCCCAGCTCAAAAAAGAGGGCTTCGAGGTGACTGCTTGCGTCGGTGGATTCGACGCTCTTGACGAGCTTGGCTCACAAGGGGCGGACATCGTCGTAGCATCGACCGCGCTGTCGGATTTAAGCGGATATCAGCTTTGTTGCTTGATCAAATCGAATGACCGCACGAGCAAATTGCCGGTCATGCTTCTTGCCAAGGGAGAAGTCTCCGAGCAGGACTCCTTCTGGAAAGTAGCAGCACTTCCTGATGCTGTAGTCGACGCTGATACGCTCAACCAAGATCTCAAGTCAGTTTGCACTCAAATCAAAGGGCTCGTCAGCAAAGCGCATGACACAGGCTGGCAGCCGAATATGGTGAAAAACCTTCTGGTGCCGTCGCGTTCATTCTCGAGTGCCAACCTGATCAACAGTTACGCCGGACTGCTCGACGACTTGCTTATCGAACGACTGATCTCGCGCGTGACGCGCACCATGGCGGAAGTAATCGATCCGCGCAAGAAATTCGTCGATGCGTACTTTAGTTTAATTAGCCAGCTTTTCTTGCCAGACCTCTTGGGTTTGGTGGTGGCCAGCGCCGACGGTCCGTGGGCCGCGTTCCATCTGGAGCCGGGTCTGAGCCAGAACGCTTTTGATAAGATGGTTGAAAAACTGACGAAAGACCTCGAAGTTGTCGGCGATTTGAACCTCGACATTCGCGGTGAACTGCCAAAAGCTGACGGCGGCAACTCTCTTGAAGAAATTGAAATCTTGCCGATTGCCGCTGAAAAACACGGCAAGGCTGCTTTGGTTTTTGCCTCCAGCCAAAAAGGTTCGTTCAACGCGATTACCAGAGCATTTATGGGACAACTGCAATTGCAGATGGCGCCCGTAGTGCAGTTGCTGATGGCCAAGCGCGAGATCGAAGTGCTTCACGAGCGCGAAGCGTTCAGAGCTGCAATCGATCCTCTGACCGGACTGTACAATCTCGAATTTCTCGTCGGTTTCCTGCAACAACAGCTCCTTTTCTCATTCAGACAGAGGCTGGCTGTAGGCATGGTGATCATCGACATCGATAATTTCGCCAAAATCAACGAAGAGTTCGGATATGAAATCGGCGATGTCGTTCTCACGACAATCGCCAACCGTTTGCTCAATATCACACGCTCGAGCGATTTGATAGCACGTTACGGCGGCGACGAGTTTGCAGTTGTATTGCCGAACACCGACGTTGCCGGTGCCAAAATCCTCGCGGAGAAAGTTCGCTCCGAAGTCGAGCGCATCAGCTTCGTCAAGGGTCAAGGTTCCCGCGGGCCGAAAGTAACGGTAAGCGTGGGATGCTCCAACTTCAATATGGAAGATCTCAATCCCGAAACCATCTTGCGTGACGCCAAACTGGCTCTGCAACAGGCTAAAGAAGGCGGACGCAATCAGGTCGCCACTCAAGCGTAATTAATTTCCGGACTGTGGAATTCAACAGTTTGCCGGCAAGATCCTGCCGGTATGATCTTGGCATTGGAAGACGGAAACCCGTGACACTGCCGGTGGTGAGGGGAATGAGAGGGGTGCTTGGAACTCTCACTGTTTGTAGTGTCACACTTACTAGAGATTGGCCGCGCCAAGTCTAACTTCGCAGGCTGAGGACGAAAGTCATAAACGAACCGGAACCATCTCGTCATAGCATCTATCGATTGCTTCGACTATCGCACCCGGTTCCGCGCCGCCGGCGATGTGGGCCACAGCCATCGAAGCTCCAGCGGCGACTCCTTCTTTGACGTTGCCGTCTTCATAGCTGCGCAGCCCTTCGTGGCGAGACATTCGGAAATTCGGACAAGAGCATGCAAACGGCGCTCCTATAATGCGACTGAGTTCGCCGACATTGGACGCGCTGTCGTCAACAACCCATTTTGTCGTTATAACCGAAATGCTCCTGTCGAACGTATTATCCAGCGCTTTCATATCGGTCTTCAGCAACGCTTGCGCAAGCGCATAGACAGCCAGCATTTGAGAGCCGCCCCCGAGAATCACAGGCACTCTTGTCGAAGCCGCGAGGGCAAGTCCGGCAACAAAAGGCTGCATCGGATCACCCACTGCGGCCACAGCTTTGAGCGGACGTTCGACAACGTCCTGCAATAAGAGAGCTGCGGCTTTCAAACCGTCGGAAACCAGCCGGTCTTTGGTGCTGTGATCGGGCTTTTGCAAACTGCTCGACACAAGACCGGCAGCTCTGACGCCTAAGGCTGTAAGAACTCCAAGCGCAGTCGTCGTGCCGGCCGGAACGCATTCGCCCAAGATAACGTAATCACATTGATCGCCAACTTCCGCACCGATTTCCAAACCGGAATAGAAAAGTTCGCGAACATCCTCATACTCTTGAGCGCAGCCTGTCGAAACGCAGCGCGAACGTCCCTTGCCTACCTTGAGAACATTCTCGAGGTCAGGAGCTTTGAAAGTCCCGCAATCAACCACGGTTATGCCGAACCCGGCCAGCCTCGTGCATGCTCTAGTGATCACCACGGGTGATACTACACCTGTGGGAGAAACAGGCAGTTCGGCGCCTCCGCTCGGCTTTCCAGTGATCAGGGCTTCTGCATCGATTGACGGTGTAATGCGGCGCAAATCAGGTGAAGCCCCGGCTGCGGAGATTCCCTCGATGTCGCTGCTTTCACTGGAGGCGACGCAAAGAAAAAACGCCCCGTTCGTTCTATTTCTCAGCGCATCGATAACACCCGGCATTTCGCCGTTGCGCGCATTTACAATCCTCACGAAATCCGAACTCAAAAACGCGAACTCCTAAGCGATTTCAGTTGCACCGTCACCTTCAATGGTTTTACCCTGCACCAAGTCATCTCGCAACGGCAGCCGCAGCACATCGCAAAACGGCGTGAATGACAGAGGAAAGAGCAAAATACTGATCAAGCTCTGCCACACATGATTGCCGACACGCACAAAAGGATTGTGCTCCCCCATCACTGCTTGTGGGTCCATCACTTGTCGAAGATCATTGGGCGCGCCGATAGCGCAACTGAGCAGCGTAAAAGCAACAGAGATAACTGAAAGCGGCAAAATATACCGGCAAGACAATTTGAATGACAGACCGGCGGCGGGGCGCGGCGGCAAGGGCGAGCATGCCGCAACGACAAGAGCCACAACCGAAAAGATAAGCAAAAAAATGAAGTTGGGGACGGCAATGACACTGCACGCGATCTCAGCCCAAGCTGGAATATTAACTGCCGAAGCACCCATGATCGACGGCATGGAAATTATTTTGACGACCGTACACCCGATCAGCATGAAAAACGGCAACAGCATATAGAGAGTCGCCCAGAAAAGAACCGCGCCGATGTGAACTTTTTTGGGCTCGATCTCTGCAATTGCCGCCTTGAAAACGGCTTTGCGCGCGTCACTGGCAAGTCCGCTCAAATGGTCTATCGATGGCGCTTGAATAAGCGCCAGTGAAAATGCGGCCAAGCGAAAGAGCCAGCCGCCAAAACCGATTACGATGAAAGCGAGTCCGAGCAAGAGACCAAGCATTAAAACGCCCATAGCCATGAGCAAATGGGTCAACTCGACAGGATTGCTGCGCAGTGGCTCGGCGAAAGCAACAGCGGCGGTGTTAGTCACCGTGCCGGACAATGCCATAAAGACGCCCGGTGCTATGCAAAACGGCGCGAACTGCAAGGTCAAACGCAACGCATCGCGCCACCAGGAAATATCAAAAATGAGCCGAACGGCTTGCCACGGGGAGGTTGGTTTTAGAGTATCAGCCACAGGATTAGCCCTTACGACATGGCTAGTTTTGCAGAAAAACAAAAAGAAGGGAAGCTTACGCTTCCTCTTTTTGGTCATCATTTGTGGGATACCTGCCCAGCTCCGCAGAGTCAACTCTATCGTGTAGAAATTGCTTGAACTGTCTGGGCTGCTTTCGGGTCCGGCACTTTTTCCACCACTGAGACTGGGCTAGATCGGTTTTTAAATCTGAAACCCGCCAACTATTGCCGGATGCCTAATATTCTATGTTGCGTTTTTCCTTTGCTGATGCATCAGCTTATTGCGCTCGCGGAAAGTCTTGAGCAAGTTGCCATATGACGTTCCCGGCTTGACCAGCGGCACTTCCTGTGACTGACCTGTCGGTGAGAGCACCATGCGCGATGGCACGTTTCCAACAACTTCGACTACCTCTTTGGCAATCAATCCGTTGGTTCCGCGGATTTGAAGCGGTTTGCCGTCGGGAGTATACTTTTTCATCACGATCGCCATGCCGACGATAGTTTCATCAATAAATCTGTGGAATCCGCCGCCTTCCGGTCCGACTCCCGCCTTTCTCAGGCGCACGATGTCGACGGGCTTCGGCAATTCAGTGCCATGGTCCATGATGAGCGTGCCGTCTTCTCTGAAAAATACAGCGAACGCATCATTGGCTAGGTCGAACATGCTGCCGACAACCAGGTCACTCGGGACTTTACCGAAAGTCTGGTCGATGCGCCGCGCAATGACGGGTCTGGACATTTTGAAATTCGGTCGGTCGGGCAAAGCGATCATCTCGCCCGCCTCGGTGCGTTCTGGCCGCACGACACACGCACCACATACGGTGAGGGCCTTTTCCATGACTTTGTCGAGGCTCGCCTGATTGAAGTCGGCGTCCTGCCGCAAACCGATACCGTCAATAATCATTCCGTCTTCGTTGAAGAAGAAAACCGCATCTTCCGGAAAACGAGTCGCTGCAACGCTTGTGCGATTGAGCAAATTGACGAGCACGGGAGTGCCTTCGACTTTCTTGATACGCTGCGCCTGGTCTCCATCCATTTTGGAGATCTTCTCGCGCATGTGCATTTCCAATTGTTCAAGACGCGCCTGAGCGCTCATGGAAGCATCGGCGAATCTCGGTATGTCGGGAGTCTTATTCGGAATACCCTTATATAGATTGTCAGGTCCGCACATCAGCATTTCGATCTTCTTGACCGAATCCGCCAGGCAAGCGGCTTTCACGGACTCATCAGCTTCGCATTCCAAATAATTCACAACAGCAGTCGCAAAAGTGTGAATCGTCTTGGTGGTCTGCGCGTATTTGCCCTGACCTATCTTCTGTAATTCGCCAGCCAGCTTCGAGACCTTGAGTTGGGCAGTTTCAGAGCCCGGTGCTTTCGAGAGTTCAGCGCGTGCCGCTTTCAATTCGCGATGCAGCAAAAATGGTTTTACGGATAAGTCAGCGGCTTGAAGCGCGCGCATCATTTCTTCTTTGGCAAGTTCGACACGATCTTGCTGTGCGGTGCGATTGCCGACAACTATGACGACGGGCGCCGCGGCAGCTTGCGCCGAGAGAACGGCAACGTCGTGCTCTTCGGTGACAGGTCGCTTCAGCGGTTGGCTGAGCGAGACCGAAACCTCGGTCTTCTTTTGATTGTCGCGAGCAGACGGTTTAGCGCTGACGGCGGCATTGCCCAGCGCAGTGTTTTCACTGGTTAGATTGTTCATGATTGTAGGATCATTTATAGGGTGTATTTCGTGTGACATGCAACGACAATCCGAGAGGATAGGCAACTAAGCGGGCGGCACTCCGCCCGATTGAAAGATCGCAACCGCGACTTCTTAGAGGATGATAAGGTTGTCAGCCGGATAAGTGAATGCGTAGAATTACTTAGTTGTTAGTAGATTTCCCATGCTTGTTGTCCAAAAATTGAAAACCCTGGTTGCAGCGGCATTTTCGGGCGCCATATTCTTGGCGGCGGCAGCCCAGGCGGATACAGCGGACAAAGTCACGGTGGTGAAAGAAAAGTCGGTTGTAGAAACCCGAAAATTCGATCATGCCAATCCTGGTCCCGAGGTTCCTCTTAAAGGCAGAGAGGCGGCAACTACACACTGCAATTACGGCTACGACGTGGAAGTGAGCTGCCAGCCTGAGTCGAGCAAGAAAACAGGCGAAAATTACATCGGTACGTTCAAAGTCTCAAGAGTCGCAGCCCGTCTATCTTTGCCGATAACGCTCTGGCTGCCGGATACGGTCAATAAGCGGCTGCACGAACACGAGGAAGGACACCGGCAAATTTACGAGGAGATTTACAACGGCGCTGACAAAGTCGCCCAGAAGCAAGCGGAAGCGATGATTGGAGAAACATTCATCGGGCAGGGCAAAACACAAGAGCAAGCGCAGGACGACGCCAAACGAAAGGCCGCGATTGAACTGAACAGGCGCTATTGCGGCGAAATATTGAACTATGCCAGGCTCGTCACGCAGCTATACGACAATGCCACGCGCAGCGGGACGAATCGAACGCCTGTCTTCTTTGCTATAAGAGAATCTTTTCTGCAAGCCTGGATAATCGGGCTGACCAGAAAGCGATAGCTGCTCAAGAGGAAGCCTTGCGTGTAGTACAAATTTGTACTGCATTAGTGTAGTACGGAGTAGTTTGAATGTGCAAATTGTCGGCTACAACTGGGATAGCCTTCAACTCCGTTTTCGCTTTTTACGCACAAACAGTGTCACCTCAGTATCGAAAGTTGTTCGAAAAGGACTGGAACAATGTCTAAACTAAATCAAAAGGAGCTAAAAAAAGCACACAAGGATCTACAGATTGATGCGCGACAAAGGGTGGCGGAGCGCGGAGTGCTTCAGTTTAGAGCGGACAAAGAAACCATATTAGCGATATTAGACGCAGCAGACAGACGTAAAATGCCCGTAGGTGCACTACTTCGGGAATGGATTCAAGACAAACTAGTTTTGGAGGATGCGTATCGAAAGTCGCCGGATTTACTTGAAAGAATCACAGTCCTAGAGCAAACAGTTTCTTATCTTCAAAAGAAACTGAAGTAGGCTTTCTAAACCGCTGCAAGCG
>JADYYD010000446.1 GCA_020853845.1 Candidatus Melainabacteria bacterium | reverse complement strand
GCAGAGGTGTGCGTCCGTGGAAACCGGCGTCCTCCTGCGCGGCATTGCCCTGAAACATCTTTGGGCGGTTGCCCTCCGCCTGCTGAGCGAAGACAGCACGCAGTTTCGCTGTTTCGTCATTATTGAGAGCGCCAAGGTCATGCTCAACGCTTGCCCGTGCCTGGAGCGGATCTCGGCGCTGAATCTGTATGCGCGTCGAGCCTGAAGTCTTGGCCGTGCCGTCATCATCGGCAAGCGCCGGAGCAGGCAGGTACATCAAGGATGCTGCGGCAATCGCCATCACCCACTTGTTGGATTTGCAGTTGCGGTTCATACCTAAGCACCTCACACTCGCTCTAAATAGAGCTTTCCCAGGACGAGCGCCCTTCGAACAGCGCCATGGTTCTAATGACGCTGATTTAACAATCTTGTGTCCGAAACGCCGCATTTTGGTTTTGCAGACTACATTTGTGCAGCCAGCAATTCCATGGAAAAACGCTTAAAAGCGCGCCACCTTCAGCCTTATAGCTGATATCGGCAACTAGTCTTTAGCCAGCTCTTTTATTGCTTCCAGCGCTTCAGGATTTTCAACCGATGAAAGATCGCCTACAGGCTCGCCGAGATATTGCAGGCGAATGTTCTTTCTGACAATTTTTCCTGAGCGCGTCTTGGGCAGTGCGCTGACGAAGTGAACCTTCTCTGGTTTGAGAACAGATCCAAGCCTTTCGCCCACCAGAGCTTTCAATTCTTTCTTCAGCGCATCGCTGGCTTCCTGTCCAGGCATTGTTCTTACGAAACAAACCAGCGCCTCGCCCTTCATCTCATGCGGAACGCCGATGACAGCCGCCTCTGCAATGCCTGCATGCTCAACAAGCACTGACTCGACTTCTCCCGGTCCGACGCGCTTTCCGGCCACTTTGATGGTGTCGTCCGAGCGACCGTAGAGGAACCAGGAGCCATCGTCATCAACTTTCGCCCAGTCGCCGTGATACCAGACGCCAGGGAATTTGCTGAAATATGTCTCGATATAGCGGTCGGGCGACTTCAGGAAACCTTTGGTCATGGACGGCCCCGGCTTCTTGCAGACGAGATGCCCGATGGCATTCTTCAAACTCTTTCCTTCTTCATCGTAAACGTCGATGTCCATGCCCAGACCGGGACCGCCAAGCGAGCAGGGCTTGAGCGGCATGAGCGGCAGTGGTGTAAGCAGTCCGCCGACGATCTCGGTGCCGCCGGAGATATTGATGATCGGGCATTTCTTCTTGCCTGCCTTTTCGAACAGCCACATATAGCTGTCGTGATCCCACGGCTCACCTGTGGAACCGAGCAGACGCAAGCTGGAAAGGTCATGTTTCTCCACCCACTGATCGCCTTCCGATTTCATACCGCGCACGGCGGTGGGGCTGATGCCCAGAGTGTTTACTTTATGCCTGTCGATCATCTGCCAGAGACGATCGGGCTCGGGATAAATCGGTGTTCCTTCGCAAATCACCATGGTTCCACCCCAGAAGGTGACGCCGATGATCTCCCAGGGTCCCATCATCCAGCCGATATCGCTGAACCAGAAAAATACATCCGACGGGCGAACATCAAAAGAGAAGCCGAGTTCTTTCACGATTTGCGAAAGTGCTCCGGCATGTGTATGCACCGTGCCTTTCGGCTTGCCCGTCGTGCCCGAGGTGTACAGATACATAGAAGGATGTTCGGCAGGAAGGTTTTTTACTGTCTCTGCGCGCTCGCTCTCTTTTATCGCTTCGTCAAACCAGAGATCTGTTTTGCTGTCGAATGCAACTTGATTGCCCATGTGTTTCAAAACAACAGTGTGCTTCAAGTGCTCGAGCCCTTTCACCGCTTTGTCGGCATTCTCTTTTATAGGAATGAGTTTGCCGCGGCGAGAACCACCGTCGGCAGTGAAAAGTACTTTTGCTTCGGAATCTTCCAAGCGGCTCTGCAATGCTTCAACGCCGAATCCGGAAAACACTGGAACTGCAACTGCACCAATCTTGAAACAGGCAAGAAGAACCGCAACAACTTCCGGCACCATCGGCATGTACATGCCCACCGCATCACCTTTGCCGACGCCCAGGCGCTTCAGCAGCCCGGCGGTGCGTGATGCCATTTCGTCGAGTTCGCCGTAAGTAAGCTTGCGAATTCTGCCGTCTTCGCCTTCCCAGATGACAGCTTGATGATCGGCGCCGACGCTTTCACGCACGCCTTCCTTCTGTCCTTTTTTCAAATGCCAGTCGATGCAGTTATCGTAGATGTTCAGCTCGCCGCCGACGAACCACTCTGCCCATTCCATGCCTTTTGACATGTCGAGGATGCGGTCGTAGTTCTTGTTGAAGCGCACGCCCATGTAATCAAGTGCCGTTTTCCAGAACCATTCAATGTCGTCAGCAGATTTCTTGACAAGCTCTTTCCAATCTTTTAGTCCGTGCTTCTTTATGAAATCAGCCGCACGGCAATCGAGGTATTCGCCCTTGGGTTGCCAGATTACATCGGTAAGTGTTGTGTTCATGATTGAAATATTTTCCGTTCAAATCTGCTCGATAACGCTAATTAATTGGTTGGAGTTGAATAAGCAAGATGAATTGTACTCAAAAGCGCACCTCTGTTTGTGAAACTGAAGCTCTTAAAGCCCAGTAATAATCACATTTTTAGGTTACTCCTGCGCCTGCTGCAGCTATTGGGAACCAAAAATTTTGAAGGGCGTCATCAAACACAGCGCGCAGCACACAACACATTGCACCGCTTGAAGCTTACGTAGCGAAGCTTTGGGACGGAGGAGGAACTATGCGTATTTCGAAAAAATTGGCTGGAGCTGCATCTCTAATAGCAATCGCCTCGGCATTCACTTTTGTTCAACCATCACATGCAAATGATTTAGTCGACTTTTTCCGAAACTCGCTCGGTGTGAATGTCACCAATTTACGCAATCCGCAAGCGTTTGCACGCAACCATTTTCAAAGTAAACGCAGCGAGATAGAAGCAAATATTTCATACGCTCAATCATCAGGCAGAATCAGCGCCACCCAGGCTGCATCACTGCGTGCCGAGTTGGCGAACATACTCAATCTGGAAATGGCTTACGCTGCCGACGGCAACATCACCTTGAGCGAAGCCAGAACAGTGACCACCAAAATAGCCAGCCTCGACAAGAAAGTCGATCGCTACGTAGCCACCAGAGGCGGTGGCGGCTTTTTCCCGGGCAACCCATACTTCGATCATCGCTTCAACTTGAGCATCAACAAAGTTCGCAATGACATCAACAGCATGAGAAACCGGGTTGAATCAGGCAGAATGCAGCGCCGACTTTCGATCAATGAATACAATCTTTTCAAAGATCGTCTCACTCAACAAGAGAATAAATTGAATAAGCTTGCCACGTCAGGCGGCCGGTTCAACCAAAGAGAATTCGACAAGATGAATGACAGTCTGAATAAGCTCGAGCGTTTGATTGCATCTGCGCTCAGCACACCCAACTATCCGACTGCTTATGGTCATTACAACAACAGATGGAATTAATTCCACGCCCTGAATTTAGTGGAAACAGCGGGCTCCTTTCGATGAAGGGAGCCCGTTAGTTTCTGCATTAGAGAGACCACATCGTTTCGAGGGGGCCAAATTGCATCTACTTTTGATAACATCAGGTGGCATGAAGCTTTTCGCAAAACAACTTTTCCGCTGGGCGCTGACGCCGGTCGCTGCATTCGCAGGCTTCGCGTTGGGCTACATCGCCTGGGCCGCCATTGCCGGTGCCCTTCACTTTTTCACTTTCATTCCGTATCTCAATTACGCACTCTGGTTGCAGGGTCTGGTTTCTACTTATCTCAGCGCAAGATGGGCTTCGATTCTGGCAATACGCGCAGCACCGTCACACCACACGAACGTTATGAGAATCGTGCTCTTCACAATCTTGCTCTACCAGATTTTGACCTTATGCACAGTTCCAACCTACAGCAGAAGCGCTCAAGGAGCCGTGAGTTTGATTGCATTGGAAGGCTTATTGGTATCCGGCTGGATGCTTTTCAAAGCGCGGAAAAACGAACTCGTCTGAGAGCTCACGTTCTTTTAGCCGCTCGAATTCGGCGAACTTGCGCCTTAAAAGATCATCAAACTCGGACTGTTTCATTCATTATCGTCGTCATCTGATTCAGGATAACTGTGGGCTTCCCGCAAGTTCTTCGCTGCTTCGCTTGCATCGACTTCGCCTGACTTAATCCCTTCCAACAGATTGAGGGCCGTCTCCAGCGCATCAACAGTCAAATATGCTTTGCTGACGAGGACTTGCCCGACCTTGCGACGAGTCAGCAAACCTTCCTCAACAGCATTCATCACTTCGGTCTGCGACACCAGACCAGAACGCACCAGCAATTCGCCGACCCGCATCGGGCTGCCCTTGCGCGAGAAAAATGACTTTAGCTGAGACTTATCGGCATCTTTGATTTTACCGTCGGCTTCCGCTTTCATCATGCCGAGAACTTCCAGCGCATCGCCCTCGGTAAACATTGCGTTGTCGCGAAGATGAACCAATACTTCAAGGGTTTGATTGAGAGTTTTTTCTTCGATGTCATTGCTGGCAACAAGAATGCGCCCGAGTGTTACGCCCGATGCCATCGCTCTTTCGTGCGCCTTCTCAATTTGTTCATCCGTGAGAAATCCTGACTCTGCAAGAAGCAGCCCGAGTTGATTCGTTACTTTTGGCATTGGGAAACCATTCCTAAGATGCGATATAAGCGATTAAACGACGTCCTGGTATAACACCACGGGCGATACTGTCTTAACAGCCTGCGCTTTGGCCGCTTCAGCAGCAGAAAGCAGAACGGCAAGATCAACGCAATCATCTGGAACAGTGGCGATGCCCATTACGATTGAAAGACGGTTGTTGTCGATGCCTGGCAGCGGAGCGCTGGTGAGGGCCTTCAATATTCTTCTGGCAAATATATTGGCGCCGGCAGTGCGTGTGTTCGGCAATATCAATCCATAATCATAAGTGTCGTAATGGCAAACCATGTCGACGTGTCGTTTGATTTTGCTTATCCGCCTGAAGGCTTCTGCTACGGCACCGACATCCAATGCGTCACGCCCGAAATTCGGCGGCGCACCGACAACGCGCATTTCCAAAAGTATGATCGAAAGCGGGCTGCTCGAGCGATAAGCGCGGAAGTATTCCTGTTCTAAAAAATAGAGGAAAGCAGGATAAGTAAACATCCCTGTTTCCGGTCTGCGCAACGTCATCATCACACTGTGGATAAGCGACGTATCAATCTGCTTTCCTTGCAGATTTGAACGCTCGCTCTTCGATTTCACATGCTCGTTGGAGAAAGTAACGAAGTCCTTTTCAATGAGGTGACACAGTGCGGGCACCCACTGGCTCTTCTGCAACTCCGCCATGCGTGTGACTTGTTTGAGCATAGAGCGATCATCGATGGCGATATAAAGCTGAAGCATCGACTCGGGATCTATCGTCTGATTGCCGGCCAGGCTCGAAGACAATTCGTACTCGGTGAGATCCTTTCGCGCCTTGAGCAAAATAGATTCCGGAGCAACGCCTGCGTGACGCAAATAGGTCATGCTGTCGGTCAGTTGAACGCCGCGGACAATAAGTGTTTCCAAATCCGTTGCGACATTCTGTTTGTCGGTTCGGGCGCGCGGCTCGAAATTGTATTTACCGTCGCGCATAGCCATCAGTTCGAGCAGACACTCATCGCCGACTTGTCCAAGCCCGTCAGCATGAACGGCGCGGCCCTCGACAAAGTAGATGGTCACGTGCTCGTTCTGATTGTTGATATTGAGCTTGCCGGTGGTTTTGGACAACAAAATCGATTGAAGCAAAGTCGAAGTGGGGACGAGTGTGAGCTCGCCGGTCATTTCCTGAGTGCCCTTCGACCACGAATTATCCTGCAGCCCGATTGCCGAAAGCTTGGTCAAATCGGTTTCGGTCGTTGCTCGGCTGGCTTGCATGAAATAGGTGTCGCGTTTTCTGGACGCGTCTCTAAATGACTCGGAAACGGTGATTGCACCTTCGGCTTGAACACTCTGGTGAACTTCACCGCAGGAAGAAACGATCAGGTTATAGACAAGAAGCACATCGCAACTGCGATAGTCCCAGAGCAGCTCGCTCTTCGCACCAGTGCCGAGAAACAATTTCCAGTTGGTGTCACCGCCTTTGATCGGGCAGTGGATGTTGAGCGAGAAATCCATCAATTTATCGGGCGTTGCCCAGGTGATTTCCACCTGTCTGCCTCGCTGTTCCATTGCCACAGACAGAAAGTGGTGAATCTCCGAAAGCCCAGGCGCAGCAGGCAATTTCTGCAATGTCTTGGCTGCTAAACTCGTCTTTTTAAGCATAAATAAACGCCCATGATTAATGGCCTGACGGACCTTTTATGCCCGTTCGAACCAGCCGTCAACCGTCAAAGGCAGGCAGACGCCTGACAACTACCGCCTTCCTGCGCCGGCCAGATCGTCGACAAGCGCATCATTCATAGAACGAAGCTCGTCCCGCATTGCTTGAGCGCGCTTTTTATCACCGCGCCGCTCCAAAAATTTGATGTATTGCCCGAGGGTTTCGGCAAGATCCCGCGCCATCGTCTTGTGGCTATTCTTGAGAATTGAAAGTGAACGCTCAAAACACTCTTGCGCTTCCCGGTCGTCTTTTTTCAAAGCCAGCACTTCACCCAACTGGCAAAGGGTCATGCCGGCCTTCTTACTGGTCTTGCCGTAGCCGTCTTCCTCCAGCTTGAGTTTGCGGCGCGCCATGCTCTCGGCCTGGCCGAGCCGCCCGTCCTGTTTGTAGATATCAATGAGCGCGTCCATCAAATCACGCGAGCGGTGCGTTTTTTTGTCTAGTTTGTATTCATCCTCGAAAACCAATTCCAGCGCTTCTTCATCGAGCGCAGCAGCTTTCTTCCATTGCGAAGTGTTGGCATAGACGCTGGCTAAGCGCTTCAGATATTCTTTCAAGCGCCGGTCGTGCTTGGCTAAACGTTTGCGTGCAATGGTCAAGGCGCGTTCCAGAATAGAGCGAGCTTCGGCATATCTCTTTCTGGAGAGGTAAAGGTCGCCGAGATTGAGCGACGCCTCCGCCATCTCCAACGTTTCATCGCCTACGCTCTTTGCTTTCGAAATCGCTTGCTTGAAGAGCGCTTCGGCAGCCTCGAAGTTTCCTCCCTGATAGGCGCTCCTTCCTGCGCTGATTGCTTCGCTAAAACCCAAACCGGCAATCGAAGCCGAATCGCGTTGCGGCAAAGACGACTCGGTAAACTTGATGTCGTCGTGCAATTGTCTGGCTTCTTTTTTCCTGCCCGTGCCGGCAAGCGCCACCCGCAGCGCATCGGTAAGTTCGTGATTGTATTTCACTGGCACAATCAGATTTTTCTGCAAGCTGTGAGCGCGCTCAAGGAGCGGCAGAGCTTCGTCGAATTGTTTGAGTGCGTTAAACGACCTGGCTGTAAGCAATGAAGAATTCAAAAAATTCATGCCGCTTTCATCGAGAGACGATGCCGGTTTTAGCGGGTCCCATTTACTCTCGAAGTAAAACATCGCTTCTTTCGAGCGTACCAAAGCGCCTTGAAAATTGTGCTGGGCAAAAAACACCTGGGCCAGCGCCAAGCTTGATTTAGCGCGTTTTTCACTGGCTTCGCGCGTGCCCAGCACTGCAATAGAGTCGCTCAAACTCTTCTCGGCCGCTTGCCAATCGCCCGCCGACACAGCCGCCATTCCAGCATCATAAGCGGCTTTCCATCGAGCATCCGTGGTTTGCTTCGTAGCGATATCGCCCGAGCAGGATGAACAAAATGTACAGGTTGCAAAAAACATTATCGGCAAAATGCGAGCAGTTTTGCCCCGCAAAAACTTCATCTGAAAAGTCCGGAAAAGTCCGCCCAGTTCATAAAACTCTCGCCTGCAAGAAGCACGCAACTGCAAAGATTGGCAATCACGACAGCGCTGACCACCTTCTTCCAGGGATGCCGTTCGAGCAGCATTAAAGTTACCGTTTCGACCATGAGACTATAGGTGCAGAAGAGCATCAACCCGAATGGTCCTGCCCCTCTAATCAAGGGCGCCAGTCCTAGAGTCAAGCCCAGAATGGACGCGAAGTTCATCATCAACGCGTCAACCAGAGAGTGGCGATACGTGCCCCATTTCAGTCGCCACATGACGATCGATTCGACCAGAACGATCTGCACGAAGTGAAAGACGAAGAATGTGGCGATACTCATGGCTGATTACTTGAAGCACGCGGGATCAGTCAGGCATATGCTGCTGAACTAGACCTTTCATATGATTAGCATAAATAGAAAGAAGCTAGCAAACTCCGAATCTAGCAAGAAAGAGCCCGAAAAAGTCCGAAAAAACAACCTAAACACTACTTTTTGGGGTAGAACAGAGAAGGGGGGCAGGTACGCTACGCGTATCTGAGGAGATTAATCGAGCCAGGTGCCAGATAACCTCGATGATAAATTTCGCAGGAGCGATCCGCTGAAAGGCGGGCGTCCCTTTGACGAGCCCGAAAGTCAAGAAGAAAAATCGCTGACGGCTATTGTGCCGAAAGGCAGCCCCGGTGGAGCGAATCCTTCACGCGACCTCAACCCCGGCTCCATGTTCGGCAATAAATATCAGATTGTGGCGCTGGTAGGCAGAGGCGGCATGAGCGCCGTGTATAAAGCCTACGACCAGAACCTCAAGCGCAATGTGGCAGTCAAAGTGCTCTGCTACAAGCGCAAGATGGACAAGAAAGCGCGGGCGCGCTTCGTCCAGGAAGGCGTGGCGCTGAGCAAGCTCGACCATCCCAATTTGATCAAGGTTTACGAATTCGGAGACGCCGACAGCTCCGAACCGTATCTGGTCATGGACTTTCTGGAAGGCGTAGCTCTTTCCGATGTAATGACCGGCAAGAAGGCGCTTCGGGAAGTGCGCGCTGTTTCCATCATCAAGCAATGCGTCGAAGCGCTCAGACACGCTCACAACAAGGGTGTCGTGCACCGCGATTTGAAGCCGAGCAATGTCATGATTTTGCGAGGCGACGACCGTCGATCCGAGATCGTAAAAATCATCGATTTCGGCATCGCCAAAGTCGACGAAGCGGACAGTCAACGGCTGACGGAAACTGGCGAGGTCTTCGGCAGCCCTCTGTACATGAGCCCTGAGCAGTGCCGGGGAGAGCGCCTCGATGAGCGCTCCGACATGTATTCACTTGGCTGCATGTTCTACGAACTTTTGACAGGACGAGCACCATTTGTCGGTGTCGATTTTGCCGACACGGTAGGCATGCACTTCAACGACGATCCCAAGCCTCTTGCTCAAATTCGTCCGGATCTGGTCATGTCTCGACAGTTGGACGACAT
>JADYYD010000445.1 GCA_020853845.1 Candidatus Melainabacteria bacterium | reverse complement strand
TAAATCGTAATTACAATCTTGCCGAAGTGCGCGCCGCTTTGTTGATACTTCAGGGCTTCGACGATCTGATTTGCTTTGAACGACTTATCAATGACCGGCTTCATCTTGTGCAGTGAAATTGCAGCATTCATGCGTTCGAACATTTCGACCGAGCCGACAAAAACGCCTTGCAATTTAACTGCCTTCATCAGCAGCGAAATCTCAAAGTTCGATTTTTGTCCGGCGTCAGCAAGTACTCCGATCAGGCTTATGTGACCGCCGAGCTTGACGGAAATAGCTGATTTCGCAAGGGTTCCTGCACCGCCGATTTCGACCACATGATCGACGCCGCGACCGCAGGTGTATTTCACGACTTCTTTTTCCCAGTCAGGCGTTTTCTTGTAATTGATCACATGGGAAGCACCCAGCTTTTTGAGATGCTTCATTTTGTCGTCACTGCTGGTGGTGGCAATTACCTCAGCACCAAACAGATGTGCAATTTGCAGAGCAAAGATCGAAACGCCGCCTGTTCCCATAACGAGAACCGTCTCACCCGCGCGCAACCCACCGTTTTCGACCAGACCATTCCATGCCGTTACCGCAGCGCAGGGAAGTGTCGCGGCTTCTGCGTAACTCAGATGCTCCGGAATTCGAACCAGAGATCTTTCATTGAAAACAGCAAGTTCTCGCAGCACACCATCTATGGTGCCGCCCAGATCGGAAGATTTAACCGTGGCATTGATCTTGCCTGCCAACCATTCAGTCATGAAATTGGGAGAAACCCTGTCGCCCACTTTGAAGCGCGTAACCGAAGAGCCGACCTCGACCACTTCGCCGGCGCCATCGGAAAGCGGAATTCTCGGCAGTGGAATGCCGGGGTTGTAAACTCCAGTGGAGACGAGAATGTCGCGATAATTCAGAGAAGCGGCTTTCATCCTGACAAGCACGTCCAGAGGACCGATTTTGGGCGTTGTCCGTTTCGTCGCCCTTATGGCATCGATTGAAAAGTTGCGCAACTCGAAAGCTGCATATTCGATGTCTGTCTTTGTAGGCGCCGTAACCATTTGAGCCCTCCGCGTCTGAGACCGCTGAACTTTGTATATAGAGAATAGATTGATACCACCTTCTTGGCTCCGGATCATGAGAAGAGGCGGTTTGTGCAGAGTTTCGTCGCAAAAATCTTGCGAAGGGTTGCAATTTGAGGCAGGGGCGGTCCTTTTGAGGCTTTTGATTGATAAGATCCATAGGTAAGACAAAAGTAGATAAGCTGCCGCGATTGCGCGCAGCGAAACAGGGGCGAAGCCGGATGCAGAGAGTCTGTGTATTTTGTGGGTCGTCGACCGGAAATAAGCCTGAGTACTCCGTCGGTGCACGAGAGCTGGGCTTGGTTCTGGCGAAGCAGAACATTGATCTGGTCTATGGCGGCGGGCACGTCGGCCTGATGGGAGTTGTGGCTGATGCGGCGATGTCAGCCGGAGCCAAGGCGATCGGCATTATTCCGCGTTGCCTTTCGGACAAGGAAGTCGCCCATCAGGGGCTGACCGAGCTTCGTGTTGTTCAAACCATGCATGAGCGAAAAGCCCAAATGAGCGAGCTTGCCGATGGTTTTATCGCTATGCCCGGCGGGTTTGGCACTTTAGAAGAGCTTTTCGAGGTGGTCACCTGGGCGCAATTGGGCATTCACAAGAAGCCATTTGGTCTTTTCAACATCGGTGGCTATTTCGACAAATTGATTGAATTCATGGATTTCCAGGTTTCAGAGGGCTTTGTCAAAGAATCGCATCGCGACATGATTATTGTGTCCGATGAAGCAGAGCAGCTTGTGGAGCTGCTTTCCGGCTACAAGCCTGTGGCGCAGGAAAAGTGGATATCTACCAGGCAACTGTAGAAAGCCTGTGTTGATCGGTTTCTTCCGGCGCGTTTCCACAAGTACTTTGGCATCGTGAGCTTTCGCGCGTGAAAATAGCCACGGCGCCGAGCCAGTTACGGCCCGACGCAGTGTGTCCCTTGCTACAGGTTTTAGTCCGTGGACAAGCTGGATTCGCCGGCGAAGCCCTGGTGCTTCGCTTTATTTTGGCGGAATACGCTTGCTTAGCGCATCTACGCTTTCTTTGTTATGGGAAGTCGGAGAGGACTATGCAAAGACAATAACAAACCCGGTGTGAAGAGACCGTGAACGGACCGCAAGCCGGACGGGCTGGGAAAAAGTCTAACCGAGCATGAATTGCGGACCGGGCGACCGCACGCACATGGCTGCCAGGCACATGCCTTCCAGCGCGGCGTCGGTCGTATCGCTTCCGGCGGCAATGGCGGTGATTGTGGCGCCGCAGAAAGTGTCGCCGGCTCCTGTCGGATCTACTTCGGGCACGCCTTCGGCTGGAAGCTTCCAGGCTTCTTTCTGACTGTATATGGAACAACCGTCCCCGCTTTCGGTCACGAACAGAGCTTTGTTGTATGCATCGTCAGGCATTCTTCCATCGAAGAGCGTTTGAAACTCATTCAAATTCATGAAAAAGTAATCGCACTCTTTGACCAGCTCACGCACTACATCCGGTGCCGTTTTTACCAACCGAAAATAGGTACCGCAGGAAATTGTCTTTGCACCAAGCTCGCGTGCCCTTAGATAGAACTCTCGTTGCTTGGCTGCGGAACTGAGCGCTGCGATGTGCACGACATCGAATTCTTCGAGTGAGCCGGTCAAGTCTTTCGGCGTGAGCATGGACTCCGCGCCCCAGTCAGCATTGAGCAAAGTGGCGCGCCCGCCGCCGTGATGAATGATTTCCAGGCGCGGCATGTCGGCCTCGCGAATCTGCGGTCCTTTCCAGGTGATCATCTGCGAGACTTTCAGAAATTGCCCGGTGCAGGACTCGGGAACGGGCGCCAGCAGCGTGACGCGCCCACCGGAGGCGTTGCATGCAAGAGCGGTGTAGAGCCCGGAGCCGCCGATCGTATGGAATGTGCTGCGCTCACCGTCCACTTCCGAATGGATGGTGTCTAAAGAGGCCGTGCCTATGACGGCGATTTTGGGTGATTTAAGTGGGGGTTTCGAAGATTCGTTACTCGGCAATTTTGCCCTTACCGCTGGATTTGCTCACCGACTTGGATTTGCTCTATTAGGGAAGTCTAAGCCATCTTGGCGCCTTCTTTTAGCTGTTTTTGTCTGAGAGATGCTTTAGGAAGGCGCGCCCGTAAGGCGGACGAGCCTTTCGGCCGGCGCGGCGCCATTTTTCGGATTGTTGAAAGACTCTTTAGAACTAGGCAAAAACGGCTCTTGGTTTGCGAAACTGTATATATAGGATGACCGGTCATGAATTGACGCAGGTAATCATCGAAAGACGAAAGTCTATTGGACGTGAGTCTGTACTGCAATCTGGAGCATGTTTGTGCCGCAAATGAAGAATCGAGAGAAGCCACGGATCAAAAAACTCGGGACGACACAAATGCCGTCCGTAAACACGGCGCCCAGCAATGAGCAGGGCGATAAGTATTCATTGCTCCTTTTCTACAGCGCGCAGGTGCTGGCAGTCATTCTTCTGGTCGGCGGTATGGCATTTTCGTCGATTAATATGATGCGCGCGCTCAATGCGAAGCCGCTCGATTGGCAGCTCTGCATTTGGATGACGTTGGCGCTTGCATTCACTTTTATTTTTGCAAGGAGCCTCGCCTGGATGGGAGTGCTCGGTTCTGTGCTTCTGGCCAGCAAGATGAACGCATGGCAGTCGCAAGAAGACATTTGCAGGAAGGCGCAAAAGATGCAGAAAATCATGCCTTCCGGTGCAGCCTGGGGGGCGATGGTTCTTTCGCAGAGCCTGGCTACACGCGGCAAGTACAAAGAAACAATCGAAGTTGCAGAAGCTGAATGGGTTCGCAACGGCAATTCCGACAAGAACGATCAAACTATCGGACCGACCTGCGCGACTGCGTCGTTTGCATCGCAGATGGAAGGCGACCTCAAGAACGCCATGCTGTGGAATGAGCGAACAATCGAGACGCTCGGACGCGCAATGGAAAACATGAAAAAACCGAAGAAGGGACTGATGGCGAAAGCAATGTCGGCTCAAAGCGGAAATTATGTCGGGCAAGTGGCGATGCAAGTCGGTGCGGCATATTTCGGCAACGCAAATATTTGTTTTCAGCAAAACAACAAACGTCAGGCGAAAGAGAATTACCGCAAGGCAATTGAGTATTTGAATCAATCGCCCGACTCAGCGCAAAAGGCAGAGATTTTGAAGGTCGCCAAAGATCAAATGGCGCAACTCAAGCACGCTTAATCGCGGTCATTTTTGCTCGTCGGCAAAAACATTCTCGAAGTCGTCTTTAATGCTGACGACTTTCCAGCCGCGCTCGCTCGCTTTTTGCAGCGCTTTTTCTGCGCCGGTATCGTATTTGTATTCGCGCACTTCATCATCGTGATGCAGCAGTATTCCAAGTGACGGACCTTTTCTGTCGGTGCAATACATCAGCATTTCAATGTCACCGTCTGAGTTGCCGACTGCGATGAGCGGTCGCTTTCCGATGTGTTCGTCGATCATGATTGGTTTGAAAGGACCAACATTGTAGACATGCATTACCGGTCGGCTGACGACATGAGATTTGCCGTCTTTCACCACAAACTCGCGCTTCAAACTGCTGCCTATCACTTGCTCTGCCGGAATGCCGTAAGAACTGCCGGAGTAGAGACGAATGAAGTCGGCACCAGCTCCCGAGCATATGTAGGTCTTGAAACCGTTGGCGCGCAGATGCGAAAGCAATTCGACCATGGGCGCATATTTCAATTGCATGTAGGGACGATTGAAGCGCTT
This sequence comes from Candidatus Melainabacteria bacterium, assembly GCA_020853845.1. GTDB lineage: Bacteria > Cyanobacteriota > Vampirovibrionia > Obscuribacterales > Obscuribacteraceae > QKMZ01. The sequence continues at coordinate 3,093 of JADYYD010000445.1, read as the reverse complement.
GTGCTTTGCGTCCACAAGCCATTTACTTGCAAGCGGTTGCAATTCTTCAACGGACAAATCGTTCTGGCAGGCGGCGATCAATCTGGTCGCTTCTTTCCCTCGCAGGCCGGCGATTGCCGAGTCATCGTTAGTTAGAAACGGTTTGATTGCGGCATCTTCGCTCCATTCAGGATGATCCTTTTGCCTGGCAACTGCGCTGTCGCGCGCGAAAATTACTTGAAAGAATGCGGGCTTTTCGCACAGAAGCGTACCGTCATTGTCGAACACGGCAATGCGATCTTCGACGGGGACGAAGTCTTTGCTCCTGGGGTCGGTAACGCGCCGGACGAAGTCAAGAATTTCTTTTTTCAACTGATTGTCTTTCCAGCTTACAAGCACCTTGCCTGCTGGTTTTTGGTGTTCTTCACGACCAAAAGCCGAGATGCTGCCCGACGTCAAAATGAGAAAGGCGGCTAAAGACGCCTTCAAAGCCAGTGACAGTGGGAACGAGTTTTTCTTGAGCATTCTTGCAACACCTCAATGACCGGGTCGCCGAAAGGGTTTGGAAAAGGGTCTATAGAATAGCTGATTATTTGCTTTTATAGGCACGTCTCGTGATAGACTCCCCACATGCTACCGGTTGAGCAATCCTGCTATTGGCTGGCGTCGCGCCAGGGCTACACACCATCCGCACGCTTGTCGGAACGGATTGATGCTGATTACGCCGTTGTCGGCGGCGGTTTCACCGGTTTGTGGACAGCGCTTTTTTTGAAACAACTGGAGCCGAGCGCGCATGTAGTGGTCGTAGAAAGCTCGGTTGCAGGATACGGCGCGAGCGGGAGAAACGCCGGTATCGTCAGCAATTCGATCGATCACTCGCATGCTCTGGCGATTTCCCATTTTGGAAAACCGGAAGCGGAGCGGCTGGCGAAGATTGGAATTCAAAACATAGACGAGCTGGAAGCGTTTTCGGTTGATTGCGATTTCGAACGAACAGGTCAATTGCAAGTTGCGCTCAAGCCCGGACATTTGGAAGATTGCAAACATAATCTTGAAGTTGCTGCAGACATTGGTTTGCCAGGCTACCGCATGTTGTCGCAAGAAGAAATGCAGTCGCAAGTGAACTCGCCGCTTTATCTCGGGGGATTGTTCGTTCCCGGTGGTGGCATCCTAAATCCGATCAAATTGGTAGATCGGATTGTTGCTGAAATGAAGAAACTCGGCGTCGAGCTGTATGAAAAAACGCGTGTTTTGCAGATCGGCGATGGAGTGCTCTTGTGTGAGCATGGAGAAATTGCCGCCAAGAAAATCGTGATGGCGACGGATGCTTACACGCATCATCTTTTACCGGAGCTATTGTGGCGATTCATTCCATTGTATGACTATATTCTGGTCAGTGATCCTTTGACTGCCGAACAGAAGGAGCAAATTCGCTGGCACCATCGGCAGGGCATGGTCGATGGCAGAACGTTTTTCAACTACTATCGACTGACCGCCGACGACAGAATTCTCTGGGGCACCAGTGAAGCGGTTTATTATCCACCCAACAAAGTGGATGAGTCTTGCGACCATTCCGAACATCACTACAAGACTTTGAAAGAGAGTTTCGATCGGCATTTTCCTTACCTTGCCGGAATGAATTTTCCATATGGATGGGGCGGTCCGATTGCGTCTACGACAAGATTGACACCTTTCTTCGGAACACTGAATGGTGGGAGAGTTATTTATGGATTGGGCTACACGGGTCATGGCATTGGCACAACTCGTCTGGCCGGCAAAATCATGGCTCACCTTGCCTTATCTAGAGAGAGTGACTTGTTGTCACTGAAGATGGTGACCGACAAACCTTTCCCCTATCCGCCCGAGCCGATTAGAGGAATGTCGGTAAATGCCGTGACGCGTTCACTTCAAAAAGTGGATGCCGGTGAAAGTCCGAGCATTTTGCTTCGCTTGCTGGACAAGATGGGAATAGGCTTTTCCAGTTGATATCATTTTGCATGCGTTGATATCAGTCTCAGCAATCTGCTCGGATCAGAACAACCCTGTAGGTGGAACGTGCGCATTGGAGCCGGCCATGTTGCCTGACGGTGGGCTGTTTTGCTTGTACTTGGTTTTCTCGGTGGCCAGGTCGTCCAGCACCATATTGTCGAGGGTTTTCTGTCGAACTTCATGGTAGTCGGTAGATTCCATGCCTTTTACGACCAATACGGTACAGGTGGCATGGTTGGAGACATGACGGGAGACACTTCCTAAAACCAGGTTGGCAATACCGGTCCGCCCGTGCGCTCCCATCACGATGAGATCGGACGGCCAGTTGTGCGCGCCCTTCAAAATCGTTTCTTTAGGCGCACCATCCACAGTGCCACGCGTAATTTCTCTGGCGTTGCCGCCTTCTTGCAAATGTGCCGCCCACTTGTCGAGCAAACCTTCCATGAGTCCCTTTTCCGCATGATAGGTAAGCAAATGATCCGATGCGGATTTGACGCTTTCAATCGCTGATTCGTGCAATGGTTCAGTCACGGACAGCAACGCGATATGCGATTGTTTCAGCCAAGTTTGCCATTGCAACCATTCTACGGCGGCTGCGCTGTGTTCCGAATCATCCACCGGGCAGAGCACATTGGCACCGGAATCAGGCGATGATTTCCTGAGGTCGCCGCGGACAATCGCCACCGGGCAGGTAGCCTTTTCCAATATCGATTGGGAAACGCTGCCGAGAAGCAATGAGTCGACTGCAGTTTTCTTGCGGCTGCCTGTGACAATTAGATTGGGGTGAAACGTGTCTGCAAATGAAAGAATTGCATCGACAGGATCGCCAATCAAAACTTCCGAACTGACACTGACATTTTGCAATTCACGCGCTGTTTCTTCGGCAATTCCGGAAAGCACGTGAGCTACATTTTCAGTGTCGCACTCGTTGCCCTTTCCGAAAGCGTGCATGACGTAATTCAATACACCGTGATCGCCCGGCATCACATGCAACAGTTTTATCCAGGTGCCTGCCGGCCAGTGGAATGACAGTAAAAAATGCAGCGTAGAACTGGAATGTTCAGATCCATCCAGTGCAGCGATGATTTTCAATTTTTCTCTCCAGGTTGCGAATTATGCTTTTGC
>JADYYD010000444.1 GCA_020853845.1 Candidatus Melainabacteria bacterium | reverse complement strand
TGTATGTTGTGAGCGTGAACCGAAGGAGATGCCCCGATGCTCCCTGTTACTTACGAAACAAGCAATTTAGACTTCTCGCCTGTTGCCGTCCCCACGGAGCAACCTCGCGAAAGAACCCATGAAGAAACCCAATACAACCTGGCGCCGATACAAGTGAGAATCAGTCATCCGCTAATTTTAGATTCGCAGCCGGTGTGCGCCGCTGTTTGCACCGCGGACGAAGGCACTGCCAAGCTGCGTGCGCTTTTGAAAGATATGTTTCCGCAAGACGCGCAAATTCGCAACCTGATGTTGCCGCTCATGCAAGGGCAAGAGATGACCGAGCGCCGCCGCCTGGAACTGGAAGCCTGCGTCAAGTATCCCCACGTGCTCGACCTTCAAGAAGCATTCGTGAAGCGCGAGTTGGGCGAACCGCTGGACGCCTTCGAATTGGAGCTTTTACGGAGGATGGATGGGCGGTAGGAATTTTGGTTCGCGCAAACGAACAAACTTTTTTGCCGCTTTTTCCTCTGCAAGTTTTCGCAAAAGAAGTGAAGGAAGGCATGCGTCTTCCTTCACTTAGTGCTTAAGGCTAGATTTTCCGGTTCGGTATGGCAAAGCTGAAAGTGCTGCCTTTGCCTTCTTCCGATTCCAGCCAGATCTTGCCTTTATGCGCTTCCACAAGTGCTTTGCAGATCGCCAGACCGAGACCGAAGCCACGGCGTTTCAATTTTTTGGGCTGATTTAGTTGTTTGTATCTTTGAAAAATCGCCTCTTGCTGGTGGGCTGGAATGCCGGGCCCTCGATCGATGACGCTGAACACGGCGCCTTCTCCATTGATAGAGCCTTTGATGGTGACAGATGACCCGGCCTCGGAATATTTGACTGCGTTAGAAACCAAATTGATCAGCACTTGTACGAGCCTGTCTTCATCGGCAAGAAAACCACCTTCTATTGCTTCGGTTTCAAGCGAAACCTTTTGTGCTTTTGCTGCATCCTGAGTTGCATCGACCGTTTTGCTGATGACGTTTTTCACTGATGTCGGCTGGATTTCAATTTCCAGATCGCCGGATTCCAGTTTCTCCGCATCGAGCAAATCGCTCACCAGTTTGATTAGATAATCGGCATTCGAATGCGCTCGCTCGACCGCCGTATAGCCCTGTTCATCGAGCTTTCCGAAGCGGTCTTGCGAAAGCATCGACAAAAGCATGTTGATCGAGGTCAAAGGCGTGCGCAAATCATGGCTGACCATTTGCACGAAATCTTTTCGCAGTTGTTCCAGGCGCTGTTTCTCGGTCACATCTTGCACGTGCAAGAAGATGCGCTTGACGCCATCGTCTTCGTATTCGTTGGCGAAAATCTCGCAGACGATATAGTCGTGCGATTTCACCCTTGCTGGCGTTTTTTTCGGCAGAGCATCAGCTTCCACGGTTTCCAGATCTGGAAAGATAATCTGGATTTTCTGCCCCGCTAATTCTCTGGGAGTGTAGGAGAAAATCTGCTCGATACGCGAATTGGCAGCTTCAATGACCATTTCGTCGTTTAGAATCAACAGCCCCAGCGGCAAACTGGTGAGAATTTTGCGCGTTCGACTTTGTATTGTCTCCAACGTCTGAGACATCTTGTTGATGGCAAGATCTTGCCGCTCAATCGTTTCCAAAAGCTCATCCCTGGTCATGTCGTCTTTCACTGACGCCGCCATTCCTCCTTTCGGTTAGTGATTGAGCTTATAGCCAACGCCGTGCACGTTCTCGATCAGGCTGTCGTCGCCCGGCGAAACCTTGTCCCTGAGCGTTTTCAAAGTGGTGTAAACGGTCGAGAGCGTCACCGCTTTATCGCTTTGCCAGACGCGATCGAGCAAGGCTTCCGGCTTGAAACACTTGTTTGGGTTGAGCATGAGAAATTGCAGCAATGCGAACTCTTTGGGGAGAAGCTTGATGCCGGCGCCATCTTTCGTGACCTCGCGAGAGTCGATGTCCAGCGTTATGTTTTTCGCTGACAAAACATTTGATGTGGCGGAATGCCCGCGGCGCAGCAGCGAGCGCAGACGGGCGTGCAATTCTCGCGTGTCGAATGGCTTGGTCAGATAATCATCGGCGCCGCTGTCCAGACCGGAAGTTTTGTCATCTATCGTGCGGTTGCCCGTGAGCATGAGGATGGGCGTGGTATTGCCCTTCTGGCGATAGGTTCTGCATACCTCGACGCCGGTGATGCCCGGAAGCGTCACGTCCAGCATTATCAGATCGAACTTAGTGATTTCCAGAAGCTCGAGCGCTTCTTCGCCCGAGCCGGCAACTTCCACTGTGTAGTGGGAGCCGGTCAGCTCGATTTTGAGCAGGTCTTGCAGCTCGTCGTCGTCTTCGACAACTAAAATCTTTGCCAATTCTGTCCGCCTCGCTCCTCGGTCGATGGGGCACGCGCTTGCTACTTACCCGCTGCCCACCGGGCGCAAACCGCCGACAACCCGCCGACAAACCGCCGACAACCCGCCGCCGGCTCACCGGCAAGGTCGTCAAAACCGGCCCTCGCTTGCCCAGGCTTGCCTCCGGCTTTGGCAATGCCTGGTTGCCGGAATGCGCTTCACTTGGCACAATTAGTTAGCTAAAAAGCTGCACCCCTGCATCGAAGATGACAAGTAAAAACCCATTTTTTCCCCTGTTAGCGGCGCCATTTCTTGCGGTTTGCCTCTGGCTGAACGCGCCCGATGCACAGGCGCGAACCTATACGACTTACGAGCAAGCGCTGGAGGATCTGGACGAAAGCCGCTATGAGAAAGCCGAGGAAAAACTCAAGCAGGTGATTGCGCAAGACCCCAATAATGCCGCCGGGCATGCGGAGCTTGGGCGCGTCTACATGAACACTGACAATTTGCGCCAGATGGAAGTTGAGCTTAGCCGCGCCATTGAGCTTAACGACAAATTGTGTCGAGCCTATGCTTATCGCGCTTACATGTACTGGTGCACCAGGAGACCTAAAGAAGCGCTTGCCGACTCGCAGAAGGCGCTCGACTTATACATGGTGAACCCGCTCGATTGGTCGGCTCAAAAGGTGCTGGCTAATCGGGCGCTCGCTTACGACCGTATGGGAAGACGCGCTGAGGCAGCGGCTGACAGAGAAAAAGAGAAAGTATTCGTCGTTCTTGATGAAGCCGGCAAATTTCGCGAGGTCGGTCGCCTTCCTGAGGCGCTCAAGCGCGTGGATAAAGGCTTGGCACTCGAGCCGACCAATGCGGATCTCTGGTTCTTTCGCGGGGTGGTAAACGCGAACAGCATGAAATTTTGGGATGCAATCGCTGATTTCAACCGGGCTTTGCGCTACGCGCCGCAAGCGACGATGCTCTATTATTTTCGCGGAGATTGTTACGATCAGGTCGGAAAATATCAGCAAGCCATCGACGATTATACCCGCGTGATCAAAGCCGGGGAGCCGCTTGTTGCCTATCGTTTTGTTTGCGAATCGGGGCGATTGCGCAATTTGATTTTGCGTGACGACACTGTCTGCGTTTCTCTCAATGATGTCTACATATTGCGCGCGGAGGCGAAATACAGGCTGGGTAAGTTGCAGTCCGCAATCAAAGACTTCGACTACGTCGTTGCGCACGATAAGACCGATGACAGGGCTCTGGCGCGGCGGGCTGAAGTCGTGGCGGGCATGGGCAAAAGCGATGAGTCGATTAAGGATTTCACGCGCGCGATCAATTCAAACAAGTCAAATTGGGAAAATTATGTATCGCGCGCCCAGGCTCTTCTCAAGCTCGGCAAGGACGAAGAAGCTATTGCTGATTTGTCTGAGGTGATAAAGCTGAACCCCAAAGATCCGGGCGCCTATGTGCTGAGAGCGACAGTCTATAAGCAGGTGGGCCGCTATGAAAATGCGGTGTCGGATTGTTCCAGGGCTTTGGAGATAAAGGCGGACAGCGACTTGCTTTTGGAGCGCGCTGATTGCCTGCGGGCGCTGCGAAAATATGATGAAGCATTGAAAGATTTGGATCATGCGGTGTCCATCGACAAACATTCTATTTCTGATGCGCGTGCTCTGAAAGCAAAAATTTTGCAAGAGCAAGGTGAGGACGAGAAGGCGCGCGTGGAGCTGCAAGAGCTGGAGAAGCAGGCGCAAGAAAAACGACAAAAGAGTGAAACTTCGAACATTGCAATCTACGGCGGATCTGCCGTTTTTATTTTGGGATTGTGCTTCTTGGGTTTTAGGGCGTGGCGGAAGCGCGGTCGTACCAGTCGCTAAGGGCGGCTTTCCATCCGCGTTTTTCCAACAATTCTTTGGCTTGGGTCTCGTTGAGAATTTTCAGCGGCTTCAGGTGATTTATAGTTTTGCTCTCGATAAGTTTTTCAATGCCCTTTTCGGTAAACCGCGTGTATGCGAGATCCAGCCGATCCAACTTCATATCCGCAAGCGTGAATGATGATTTGTCGCTCACATCCGTTCCGGCAAGGATCAGCGTTTTCAATTTGGGCAGCCGGGCCAGCAGCGCTAAGCTGCTCTGATTGAATCCGGAGGAGCCTGTAATGTCCAGCGTTTCCAGGGATGTGATTTTTGACAGCAGTTTTAGATCTTCATCTGAAACAGAGCTATTGCGCATCTTTATTGTTGCAACACCTGCATTTTGAAGGTCGTGAACCGTATCGCCGGTCAGTTGGTCTACCGGGCAAAACTTGTCGTCCGGCAATCTTGCGACAATCGTTTTTGCGGTGTTGTCCGGTGTTCTGGTTTTGGTTGTGACTTGTGGAGATTCCGTTTTG
>JADYYD010000443.1 GCA_020853845.1 Candidatus Melainabacteria bacterium | reverse complement strand
TGGCACTTTCGCTCAACCCTGTTGTCAACAGGCACACTTAGCACAGATACACGATGCCGAATTCAGAGGGTTTCCAGCCTCGCACCCGATTAGATTTTTTCGAAAATTTCTAACCGCCTGCGATGCCCCCGAAAAAGGCTATTGCCCTTCTTTTTCACCTCGATTTTTTTTCAATTCGATAGTCGAAACACCGCGGCAACTAATACGCCTTGGCAAAAATCGCTTTCTGCTTGGTCGCTTTGCCCGTGTAGAAGCACTTTCCTTCAGCATGATTCTGGTTGAAGGGAATGCAGCGCACAGTCGCTTTCGTCTCTTCTTTGATCTTGCCTTCGTCGTCGCCCGAGCCGGCGAAATAGACCTCGAAGAAGCCGCCTTTCTTGTCGACAAGTTTCTTGAACTCGTCATAGGAAGCCACTTCCGTCGTCATCTCTTTTCTGTAAGCCAGAGCGCGGTCGTAAATAGCTTTTTGAACTTCAACAAGCAAATTGTTGATGTAATCGCCGATGCCTTCCTGGCTCACGTCGCGAACTTTCTGACCGTCCACGCGGCGCGCGATTTCGACGACATTCTTCTCGCAGTCCTTGGGACCAATATTGATGCGCACAGGCACGCCCTTTTGCTCCCAGTGATTGAATTTGAATCCGGGAGTGTGATTGTCGCGGTCATCGAGATGAACGCGCACTCCGGCGTCTTTGAGCGCCTTCTCAATTTGATTGCAGCGCTCGATGACAGTCGCCTTTTCCTCATCTTTTTTGTAGATAGGAACAATCACCACCTGAATAGGAGCGATTTTGGGAGGCAGAATCAGACCTTTATCATCACCATGACCGAGAACAAGCGCGCCCACCAGGCGAGTAGAAACGCCCCAACTGGTCTGCCATGCGTGTTCCAATTGACCTTCTTGATTCTGGAATTGAATCTCAAAAGCCTTTGCAAAATTCTGTCCCAGGAAGTGCGAGGTTCCCGCTTGCAGAGCCTTTCCATCACGCATCAAAGCTTCGATGCAATAGGTCTGCACCGCTCCCGCAAATCGCTCACGTTCAGTTTTTTCACCGGTCAAAACAGGCAAAGCAAGCCAGTCTTCAGCAAGAGTGCGATAAACTTCCAACATTTTCTTCGCTTCTTCTTGAGCTTCATCAGAAGTCGCGTGAGCTGTATGCCCTTCTTGCCAGAGGAATTCCATAGTGCGCAAAAACAGCCGCGTGCGCATTTCCCAGCGAACAACGTTTGCCCATTGATTGATCAAGAGCGGCAGATCGCGCCAAGATTGAACCCATTGAGCGAACATGTAATTGATGATTGTTTCTGATGTCGGGCGCACGATAAGCGGTTCTTCAAGCTTCTTGCCGCCACCGTGAGTGACGATCGCACATTCGGGAGCAAAACCTTCAACGTGCTCTTTTTCCTTCGTCAGAAAAGATTCAGGGATGAACATCGGGAAATATGCGTTTTGGTGACCGGTGTCCTTGATCATCTTGTCCAGCGCGCGCTGAATGTTTTCCCAGAGCGCATAGCCATACGGTCGGATCACCATGCAGCCCTTTACAGGCGAATAGTCGGCAAGCTCAGTCTGCTGAATGGTCTGCGTGTACCATTTGGCACGGTCTGAATCTTCCTTCTCATCGCCCAGAACATCTGCCGGATCGTTGTTCTTTTGCTCGATGTTCTCTTTTACTTCCATGACATCAATACTCCCAGGAAAAAACGCAAGAAAAGCGCAGGTTGTGCGCCAAAAGTCATAAGCGACCAGTATATATCACGCGCGCGAGAGGAATCGGCGCAGCCGTGGGGAAAGCAATACTTTGTATACTGTTAGTGCAGAATCGAATAGTGCAGAATCGAATAGCTATCGCAGAATCGAATTAATGAAGCTGAATCATAAAGTTCAATCAAGTAGAGCTGAATTATTTGGCTCCGACTGAAGTCAAAGGGACCTCTGAATGCAACTGACCGGCGAGCTGTCCAAGGTCTCACTGCCAAATCTTTTGCAACTGGTGCGCAATGGCGCGCTGACGGGGAAATTCAGCCTGTTGCAAGGTGCTAAGACGGCGACCGTCCTCATTGAAGACGGCTCGATTGTGCACGCCGAAGCTGATGCTCTGCTCGGAAAAGAAGCGCTTCTTGAGCTGTTTCTCTGGCTTTCGGGCTCGTTCTCCTTTATCGAAATAGACAGCGTTGCGCCGGAAGAACACTCCATCAATCCAGAAGATCCGGAAGAGTCGACGGACAAACTCATAAGAGAGGGGCAGCATTACGCAGAGCAGAAGCGCTTTCTCGATCAATTGAGAATTTCCGGGCAGTCAGTGCTCAGTCCCGTCAAAGACGCAAGAGCACCAAAACTGCCGGACAGCGCCCGTATTTTGCTTGCGTCATTTGATGCAAACCAGCCTTTGAGCGCCATTCTTGCGCGTTTGAGCTTGACCCGCCGGCAGCAGATACAGTCGCTCGCCACCCTGCTTTCAGAAAATCTCTGCGTTGTGGTGGAACCGCAAGAGCAAGAGAGCATGGAGCAAACCAGCCTGCCTGACTGGGTTGTAGCTCGATTGAGGCAAGACAATCCGGATATTTCGCAAGCAATCGTCGATATGGTGGTCTGGACTGACCGCGTCAAATGCTGGATGTTTCAGGCTGATGCGGATTTCGAACGGATAAAGACTTTGCTCGAGAAAAATCCAAAAACTCGTTTCGATGAAGACTCATTCGAAAGGGAACGCAGCGCACAAGCCGCTCTCAGCGACGACCTCGACAACGCCATTTTCGGTCAGCTAAACGAAACAAAGGTGCCACCACCCGCAAACGAGAAGCCGAGCGGGCGCAGCCAGGGTCGCAGACCGATTAAAGACTAGGGTTTCACCACCAGGTTACACGACCACTGCTACCACGAACTCTTAGGTGAGGCTAGCCCTTGGGTGCGGCTAGCCCTTAGGTGCGGCTTGAGCGAGCGTGCGAACCCGCTCTACGTCGACAGGATTTTCGACAAGCCCCTGACGCTTCAGCGACGAGCCCACGATGACACCGTCGGCAACCGACAAAATTTCTTTGATATTGCCGCTTGTACAGCCGCTTCCGCAAAACAGCG
>JADYYD010000442.1 GCA_020853845.1 Candidatus Melainabacteria bacterium | reverse complement strand
TGGAAGAATTGAACCAGGTTTCAATCGGGGCGCCGCGTCTTAGTTGGGGCATGCGCAATGATTTGATAAGACAGGTGGCGCTGTTTGAAAGAGCAAAAAATTACGCAAAGGCTCTTGAGACGATTAAGTTACTGGAGAAATTCTATCCGGCAAAGACAGAAGTGCTTTTCTTGAAAGCTCGCGTGCTTGGAAAAGATGGAAAGTTCGCCCAGTCACTGACCATCTGCGATTCTCTAATTGCAAGAGACGACACGCTTTCCGAGTGGCATACGATGAGAGCTACGGCGTTGAATGGCTTGGGGCGGAAAGCCGAGGCGAAAAAAGAGCTGGAAATTGCCAAACAGAAAGGTCGCGACGCAGAGCAAATGCCCGATCTTTTCGAATATCGCATCAACAAATAGAAAAGAAAACAGCCTTATTTAAGGGACGAATTTGTAGCCTATGCCTTTTACAGTCACGATAAAAGAGCTGTCCTGATCGTCGTCTATTTTTTTTCGCATTCTTAAAATGCATTGCCGGACAGCCTCTTCGGATGCTTCAGATTCGCTGCTCCAGACTCTTTCCAGAAGCTCTCTTGCTGTGAAAAGATGGTTGGGATTCTTCATGAAGAATATAAGCAAAGCATATTCTTTAGGCTGCAACGACAATGTCGCACCGCTTTTAGTGGCAACGCCCGATACAGTGTCGACACTTAAATTCCCTGCGCAAAGAGTGTTTTCCACCATGCCCCTGGGGCGGCGAAGCAGAGCATGCACGCGAGACAACAACTCGGGCACGGCAAACGGCTTGGTCAGATAATCATCCGCTCCAAGATCCAGCCCTTTTGTACGGTTGTGAATTTCAGACAGGGCAGTCAACAGGAGAACAGGTGTCGTATTGCGAATCGCTCTCAATTTGCTTATGATCTCGAAGCCGTCCATCTGCGGCAGGTTTACGTCTACTACCGCCATGTCATAATGATGGTGTTTTATTCTTTCAAAACCTTCTTTGCCGTCCGACACATGTTCAACAGTGTGGTTGGCTACCTCAAGAGAATCCGTCACTAATTGAGCGATAATCTGGTCATCTTCGACTAAAAGAATCTTGGCCAAAGCTGTAAGAACTCTTAGAGGTGATGCGTTGATGTTAACACGGGAAGCAATCTTCGATTTAAACCCGCCGGGATAAACTCATGAAGCTAAGTCAGAAAATACTGATACTTATTTGCCTGCCTTTGATTTTGCAGACAATGTTCATATCTTCTCTTGTTTTTGCCCTTATCCAGATGGAAAAGGAAATGGAGAAGATCGAGAATTCCCGTGCCGTATCGATGTATTTCAACATTCAGCTCGAAGGTTTGCTGGAAGCGATAGCTGCAGAAGTCCTTTTCTACGTACTGAAAGAACAGCATTATATGCGACAGTTTCAGAATACGATGAATGTGATTAAAAGGCAGAGCGAGAATATCGAAAAACGTCTGAAACCTGGAATTTCGGATGATGTAGCAGCAATGAAGAAAATAAGCGAGGAAGTTTTCACCAACATGATGGAGGTGGACAGATTCGCACGATCGGATGACCGCGTCGATATGATGCGGGGTTTTTTGAAAGTCAAACGCTTGATGTCCAAGGTGAATAAAATCGGCGCCGGTTTTGTGGAGAGGCAGTCGCAGTTAGCTGAGGAGCAGAGCAAACAGCAAGCAGCCATGCGCTTTTCTATTGTCGTCATGATAATCGTCGGCGTATTTTTGACGATCTTATCTACGGCGGTTTTAGTCGTATTCTTTTTCAAAGGAGTAAGAAAGCAGCTCATTGCCATCGAAGGAAATTTGCACAGACTTTCCCATCAAAAGGTCTTGCAGAAGCCGCTGGCGGGTGAAGACGAGTTGTCTCAAATAGATCAGACGATCTACAAACTCTCGGTTGAATTGGAAGAGGCAAAACAGAGGAAGCAAGAAGTTTATTCGATGATCACCCATGATTTGAGAAGCCCGCTCACTTCACTGAAAATCGTCTTTGATCTTCTAAAAATGGGCCATCTAGGTTCACTCAATGAAAAAGGCTCAGAAAGAATAAAAAGTGCCGATTATCTGGTTGGGCGGATGGTCAATTTGACCAACGATTTACTTGATGTAGAAAAGTTCGAGTCAGGAGTCTTTGATTTACGTCTCGAGCGGGTCGCTCTTTCCAAGCTGTTTGAAGACTGCGCCGTTTCAATAAAGGCGAAGCTGGAGACAAAAAAAATAGAGCTGGTCGTGTTTCCTTCAGATCTTATTGTCCTTTGTGATCCCGATAGAATACTCAGAGTTCTGACGAATCTTGCCGACAATGCAGTCAAGTTCTCTTCCCAAGAAAGCAAGATTGAACTGGCAGGCAGCCAGACTGAAAGTCTGATTGAAATAAGTGTCAAAGATTACGGCAAAGGAATTCCTGAAACACATCTTGAGAAAATATTTGAGCGCTTCAGTCAGGTGAGCCGAGACGATGAGGCGAAACAAGGCGGCTCAGGTCTGGGACTGGCGATATGTAAGGCAATTGTCGAGGCTCATGGCGGCAGTATAAGAGTTGAAAGTAAAGCAGGTGAAGGCAGTCGTTTTATTTTCACTCTGCCGAAACCCTCAGGCGCTTTAGATGACTGAACCGAAAGTTGTTGCTTTCCGGTTGATTTGAAAAATCATACTGGTGCTGAAGGTTGCAACAAGCCTTCCCACCCCGATTCTTGCGAGGATTTTTGAATGACCTTCGAATCTAATGCACCTATTGAATCTCGCCACGGTCAGCCGCAAGCAGACACTCGTCACGAGCGCTTATTTGACGATGCCTACAGCAGACCTCCGGAGCCCGGCACCAACTCAAAATCCGAGTCGGATTCGGGTGTTCGCCAACAACAAAACAAGGGTGAGGACGGCAGTGAAAGTATTTCTATTCCAAAACTTCCTGGTTATGATCCGAGCTAATTGCTAGAAGAAGATGAGGGCATGCACAAGCCCTCATCTTTGTACTTGGGGAACTCACAAGAGCTTTCTGCTTCTCGATTTTTCGATCACGTCGGTTTCTTTAGCCAGCTCTCTTAGTCCGCCTTCGCCAAGCGCACCTTCAATTTCAAAGAAAAGTTCATGCTCTTCCCAGCGAATATGGCTGTCAAGAAATTTTCCCAATTCTTCTGCAATTGAAAGATGATGATCGTCGGTTGTTAGAAACGACTGCATCAAATGCCTGAGCTCTTCATGCTCCGCATCAAGTCTTTCAAGACTGCCGCTGGAGATGGGCAATCCGGCGAAGATCCTGTCTTCATCATCGAAATGCACCGATATCTCTCTTTTCCACGCCTCAATAAATTCGGCAACTGTAGCGGCAATGACGGCGGCATCATCCTTCTCTTTCAGCTTCATCAGCCTTTGGGCATGATAGAGACCGATCAAGTGATCGCGTGAAAAGGGCTGCAAAGCCGGGTGTCTTTTAATAGACATCAGTCCTTGCCGCTGGCCGTACCGGCAGGTATTCTTGCCGGCATGTTCTGGTCAATTTCGCCTGAAACCGACCAGCCCGTTTTAAGTCCTAAGACAAACCAGCCCAGGGCAAGTACACCGACTGCAAATATGGTGTCACCCACTACCCGCAACCAGCGCAAGACGTTCATCAAGCCGGTTTGCAAGAACTCGGCACTTCTTGCGTACCAGAGACCGTATTCTACGCTTGCCCAGGTTTGCATAAGTCCGACAGGAAGAAGGCTTATGAGGACCATCAATGCAAGACCTACATTTATCGACCAGAAAGCAATCTTTACCGCACCTGTTTTCCAGACATTTCTTGTGCCCAGCCCCTTCAGGCAGAAAAGCATCAGTCCTATTGCCAGCATGCCGTACACTCCGAAGAGCGCAGTGTGTCCATGCACAGGCGTGGTATTCAAGCCCTGCATGTAATAAAGAGCAATCGGCGCATTGATGAGAAAGCCGAACAGTCCTGCACCGACAAGATTCCAGAATGCCACTGCAACGAAGAAATTAATCGGCCATTTATAACTACGCACCCATGGGCGAGCATTGCTCAATGTCAGATTTCCATATGCCTCGAAGCCGATGAGCGTAAGTGGCACAACTTCAAGAGCGCTAAATGTAGCCCCCCAGGCTAGGACCGGTGTCGGTGTGCCTGAGAAATACAAGTGGTGCAGCGTGCCGATAATACCCCCGGCAAGAAATATTGCCGTCGAGAAAAGCACGCTTGCCGTGGCGCTGCTAGTAGCAAGCAAGCCCATGCGCGTAAATAAAAATGCAATTACGACAGTGGCGAAAACTTCGAAGAATCCTTCCACCCAGAGATGCACAACCCACCAGCGCCAATACTCCGCTATGGCTAAATTAGTGTGCTGTCCGTACATGAGGCCGGCTCCGTAGAAACCGGCGATTGCCAGTGACGAGATAAGAAACAGTGATAGAAGACTGCGATTTTCTCTCGGGTTTTTGAAGGCGGGCCATATGCCCCTGGCAGTCAAGCCCAGCCAGAGGAAAAGGCCGACCAGAAGGAAAATTTGCCAGAATCTGCCGAGGTCTACATATTCATAACCTTGATGCCCGAACCAGAAATTCATATCCAGAGAAAGTGTCTGCTGCACGGCCAGCCATTCACCAGCCATAGAACCGACAACAATAATCAAAAGGCAGATGAATAAGAAGTTCACTCCGGCACGCTGAAATTTGGGCTCCACTCCGGACACTGCAGGAGCAATAAATAAGCCGGTGGCGAGCCAGGTGGTGGCGATCCAGAAGATGCCCAGTTGAGTGTGCCACGTTCTGGTGACGGCGTAGGGCAGCCATTCGGCTAAAGGAATGCCGTAAAAGCCGGAGCCTTCTACTCCGTAGTGAGCCGTCAGCGCGCCCAGGCCCACTTGTGCCACCAGCAACGCACCTGCCACCCAGAAGTATTTCAATGTTGCTTGCATGGAAGGCGTCGGCTGTAATCCAAGAAGAGGGTCAGCTTCAGGTACATCATGCGTATGAGCCAGTTCGTCGGCTCTCTGTTTTGCAAAATACCAGGCAAGGGTGCCGATACCGGCAAGCAGGAAAACAAAGCTAAAGACTGACCATACAACAATGGATCCGGTCGGCGCGTTGGCGATGAGAGACTCGGAGGGCCAGTTATTTGTGTAGGTGATTTCGGCACCCGGTCTATTAGTGTGACAAACCCAGGAAGCCCAGAAGAAAAATGCCAGAAGTTGCTTCATCGACTGTTCGTTCTTTATAGCCTTGGGCTGAAGCGCATAGGCGTCTCTCAGCTTTGCCGTTTCAGGCGCACCAGTGAAGAGAGATGTATAGTGTTTATTTACTTCATTGATTGCGGACACTTGAATCGGCTGCAAAACAATAGAGCCTGTACTTTGGTCATATGTGTTTTTGCGCATGAGAAGTTTGAGGCGTTCTTTCAAAGCAGCCTGTTTTTCAGGCTCAAGAGCGGCGAAATTCTTATTTGACTCCGTCGTTGCCCATTGGTCGAGTATATAGACCAGCTCTCGATGCAGGAAATCCGCCGACCAATCCGGCGCGATGTATGCTCCATGCCCCCAGACGCTGCCTACTTCCTGTCCGCCAATCGATTGCCAGACATTTTGACCTTTGAGAATATCCTCGCCGGTGAAAACGACGCTGCCGTCTGCACTTACCACCTGCTTGGGTATAGGAGGCGCCTGCATGTATATCTCGTAGCCGAAATAGCCAAGAGCCAGAAATGACAAAGCGACTACAACTGTTAATGCAATCCAGAGCTTTTTATAATTCATGTTGGACTCCGCGGCGCTAAAATTGACGGACTATCCTAACATGGTCTAAATTGGATATCCAGATCCGTTTGTCATCATAGCGAGACTTTCAATGTTTTCTCAAACTACCGAATATGCTTTGCGGGCGATTGTTTATCTGGCAGAAAATCCGTCCCCCCAGAAAACCGAGAAGATAGCAAGCGCCACTCAGATTCCTCCTGCTTATCTTTCCAAAGTCCTGCAGCAATTAAATCGCGCGGCCATAGTCGGTTCTCAAAGAGGGCTGAAAGGCGGACATTTTCTAAGTAGAAAACCCAAAAAAATAACGATTCTGGAGATAGTCAATGCTGTTGAACCTTTACAGAGGATAAAAGAATGTCCACTGGGCCTGCCAGCCCATAAAACACAGCTCTGTCCACTTCACAAAAAGCTCGATGAGGCGGCTGCTTTGATAGAACGCTCGTTTGGCAATACTACGGTGCTCGATCTCATCACTCAGCCGGGAAACAGCAATCTGTACACATTTGTTTCAAAAAATGAAACAAAAAAGAAACAAAAAACCAGTCTCTAACTCGTTATTACCTTGATCGAGCCAACTGGCAGCAGGAGGGTTACTTCCGCAATCGTTCTTAAGAACGATTGGCATTTTGACCTCATCGAATATTCTGGACACAGAGGTCCGATTTGTTAAATGAGGTGGATGTAGCCATGACAGCGAAAATAGACATAAATATGACCGTAGGCGAAATTGTCGTCATGCATCCTGAGTGCGCCCGTGTGTTCGAGTTGCTTTCAATCGATTACTGTTGCGGCGGCAAAATTCCTTTGCAAGATGCCTGCCGAAAAGCAGGACTGGATATCGAGCCAGTCCTTCAAAAATTGTCGGCGGTCTTGTGCAAGCCTTATGAAACATCTGAACTGGATTGGACAAAGTCCAGTCTCAAGTCGCTCATCGACCACATTATCAACGTCTACCATCACCCGCTCAGGCTCGAACTTTGTCGAATCGAAGCTTTGTGTTCAAAAGTAGCGAGAGTTCATGGAGAAACGCATCCTTACGTAAATGAGCTTGCCGATGTGTTTGCCCGGTTTAAAGAAGAGTTGGAATTGCATATGCAAAAAGAAGAGATGATTCTCTTCCCAACCATTGCAGCCCGTGAGACCCATAGAACTCAGGCGAATTTCGGATGCGGCGGCAGTATTGAGCATCCCATAACCGTCATGATGATGGAGCATGATTCGGCCGGCGAAACATTGCAAAAAATGCGAGAGCTCACCAATTCATACACCGCTCCGCATGGTGCCTGTAACACGTTTAGAGCATTGCTTCATGCACTCGAACTGTTTGAGAGTGAAATGCACCAGCACGTTCACAAAGAAAACAACATTTTTTTCCCCAGAGCTGTCGAGCTTTTCAATACCGGCGCGGAAAAGCAGAGCTATGCTGTTCCGACCTAGAAATCAGATTAATGCCGAAACCGGCAGAAGGCACATATGATCTCTCAAACAACAGAGTATGCGTTAAGAGCGATAGTGTATCTGGCTATGCACAGTGATACTGCTTTTACGACTCTGCAGATCGCCAAAGCAACGCGAGTGCCTCCTGCCTATCTAGCAAAAGTGATGAGGGCGCTTGGCAAAGCCAATCTGGTTAACTCTCAAAGAGGTTTTGGTGGAGGATTTGAATTAACCAGAAAACCGTCGGAAATAACTTTTCTCGATGTGTTGAATGCCGTGGAGCCCTGCCGTCGAATTCGCAAATGTCCTTTAGGGTTGGAAAGTCATGGTGTTAATCTGTGTGCTCTACACAAGCGGCTTGACGATGCAGCGGCGGTAATTGAAGAAACATTTGCCGGAGTGACTATTGCAGATATTCTGGCGAAGCCGACTAAATCGATCCCGTTAATAGAAACAACCGGCGTGAATTGAAGAGGCGCTAAAGCGAAATGTATACTGCATGAGAATCGGCAAGAACACTGAAGTAAAAGAGTTGCTCGAAAAATATCCTGATTGTCGTCGGGTGTTCGAGTCTCACGGCATTCGACTTGATGAAGCTGATCCTGTATTCTCAGATATTGCTTTATTAGGAGAGTTGAACATGCGCTGCGATGCGGACAGATTGGCCCGAGATTTGCAGATCTATATCAATCTGCACAATTTCAACTATGAAAATTCCGGAGAATAGACATGTCGAAGTTTCTGGTCGTCTGGTCTCTGGATGTTAGCAGGCTTGGAAATAGCTCGGTCAAGGCCGTGCTTTCCATGCCCGAATATGCAAAGAAGATGTTTAAGTCGAAACAACTCCTGCAGCGGTACCACATTGTGGGTCAACACGGTGGCGCCTGGATATTCGATGTTCAAACGAATGAAGAATTGGATAGATGTCTGGCACAGTCGCCAGTCTACAATTTTGCCACTTTCACCATCTACCCTCTTGCCGAGATGCCGGACCCTGAAGCTTAAATCAACATATTCTGGGCAACTGCTCTCCTGACAATTTGTCGACAATACGGCGGCCGCCTATAAGCGATCGAAGCACAACTTTCCTTTTGTGATCTTCGACAACCCTGCCAATAACTGTTGCACCCTCTCCTTGCGATGCGGCTCTCATTAATTCGAGCGCCTCTTTTTCTTTTTCGGAGCTGACGATTGCAATCATTCTGCCTTCACAAGCAACATAGAGAGGGTCTAACCCAAGAATTTCGCAAACAGCTTTTACTTCGCTTATTACAGGGATTGCTCCTTCCTTCAATTCGATGCCGATGTTCGAGGCAACTGCGATTTCATTCAGCACACTGGCAAGACCGCCTCGAGTGATATCTCTCATCGTGTGGAGAGCATCTTCCAACCTAAGGAGATTTCTGCTCAAATCAATAAGCGGGGCGCTGTCGCTTTCAAAAGTACATTCAAGGTCGATGTTTTCTCGCGCTGCCATGATTGCCATGCCGTGACGTCCTACGTCTCCCGACAAAATAATTGAGTCGCCGGCTTTGGCTTTATTGGCAGAGGGGACGTGTTTGCTTTCTACAAGACCGACTCCGCTCGTTGTTATAAATAGCTTGTCGCACCCGCCCCTGTTCACAACTTTGGTGTCGGCGGCAACCAGATGCACATTGCATTCAAGGCATGCTCGCTTCATAGAGCTAACGACTCTGTCCAACAACTTGCATTCCAGCCCTTCTTCAAGAGTGAAAGCGGCAGAAAGATAAAGCGGTCTGGCCCCGCGCATGCTTAGATCGTTGACAGTCCCGTGCACACTCAATGAGCCGATGTCGCCTCCCGGAAAGATCAGTGGACTGACTACGTATGAGTCCGTGGTGAAAGCTATTTTGTCCGAAGAAAGATGCAGCACCGCGGCATCTTCTTTTTCATTGAGGTGTTGTTCGTTGAGAACCGGCTGAAAAATCTCACTAATCAACTGGTCCGTCATGCGACCGCCGCTTCCATGCCCCAGCTTGATGAAACCCGTCTGCCTGTCTTGCACAGGGCAGAATGAACTCATTTCAAATTTCGATTCGTTATCGCTCATGTGATCGTTATTTTTCATCCTCAAAGCGGCGGTATCTAAAGTAAGCTGCGCAGGCTCCTTCTGAAGAAACCATGGTGGCGCCCAGAGGATGTTCCGGAGTACATTCTTTACCAAACGCCGGACAATCATGCGGTTTTTTCAGTCCTTTCAAAACCTCTGCGCTGATGCATGGAGAGACAATTTCGACCGGCTGTGTTTTCACATGAAAAACGTTTTCAGCATCATACCGCCGATACGATTCATTCAATCTTAAGCCGCTTTGCGCAATTACTCCCAAGCCGCGCCAATTCTGATCGCAGACTTCAAAAACCTCCTCCATCACCTTTTGTGCCGGTGCATTTCCATTTCTTTCAACTACGCGTTTGTACTGGTTTTCGACACAATATCTACTTTCTTCGAGCTGCACGACTGCTTTGTAGATACCATCCAAAATATCCAGTGGCTCGAATCCGGTAATTACAATCGGAATTTTGTATGTTTGCGAAACCCTTTCGTACTGCCGAAATCCCATCACCGAGCAAACGTGACCAGGTCCCAGAAATGCTTGCACGACATTGTCCTGCGATCTTAAAAGCCCTTCTATCACAGGCGGCACGGTCACATGAGAACAGAGCAAGAAGAAATTTTCCAGTTGCTGCTGCTTTGCCTGTTTTACCGCCATCGCGTTGGCAGGCGCTGTCGTTTCAAATCCGATAGCAAGAAAAACCACTTTCTTTTCTCGATTTTCTCTTGCGATTCTCAAACAATCAAGAGGTGAATAAACCACTCTCACATCAGCGCCGGCTGCTTTCACATCGTTTAGATCCTGGCTTGAGCCGGGCACTCGCAACATGTCTCCATAAGAGCAAAATATGACATCACTTCTGGCTGCAATGGCTATTGCTTTATCAATCAGATCCAGCCCCGTAACGCAAACAGGACAACCAGGACCATGAAGAAGTTCTATCTTTTCCGGAAGAAGATCCTGCAGACCGTATTGCATGATCGTATGAGTTTGCCCTCCGCACACCTCCATGATGCGCCAGGATTTGGTCGCACATCGCTTTATCGCATCGGCAATTGCTGCCGCTCGACTTTCACTTCTGAATTCTGCGGCAAATCTCATCAATCAACCTCTTTTTCAGACAATTCGCTGCTTTCTTCCCCATCGATTAATGACAGCGCCCTCAATGCCTCTTCTTCGTTTATTACACTCAGAGAAAAACCAACGTGCACCAGGACATATTGTCCGGCTTGTACATCGGGAGTGTATTCCAGGCAGACATTTTTGCGCACGCCTCCGAAATTGACTTTGCCCATGGCGATTTCTTCGTGTTGAAAAACTTCTTCTACTAACCCAGGTATGGCAAGACACATAAAACCTCTTTTCGTCCTTCGCGATCAAGACAAATGAGCCCAGTCAAGATCGAGCTTGGCAAGGGCAATAACTGCCTGTCCGAAAGACAGTCCTCCATCATTTGCAGGAAGAAGGCTGGGGAAAAAAACTTTCAGCCCCTGCTTTTGCAGACAATCTCTAACCATGCTCGACAAGAGAGTATTTTGAAACACTCCTCCGGAAAAGCAAATGTTTCGATGACTGAGAGTTGGCAGCGCCGCATCTACAATAGCAACAATGAGCTGCTTCAACGTCTCATGAAATGCTCTGGCTGCGCATTCTTTCGGTAGATTTTGTTTGAGAGACTCATTCAAGCTCCAGACAATCGAGCTGGTATCGACGATCAACTGCCCGTTGCGCTTTTCGACTGCAAAGAGAAATGGCTTCACATCCTTGCACGAGCAAGTTCTCGCCAGCGCCTCCAGTTCTTGAGCGGCTTGACCTTCATAAGAGTTGCGACTGTACGGTGAAATGATTGCGGCTACCGCGTCAAACAGTCTGCCGCAACTGGATGTGAGAGGACTGTTCAGGCCTGATTCGATCTGTGAGCGTACACCTGCGATCTCTTTGGCTCCATAAAGACGTTCCAATTCTCTTGTGAAACTTTCATAGTCGGACTCTTTTTTGCTTTTAGAAATATGTGCCAGCGCCATTCTCCACGGCGTGCTTGAAGCAAGGTCTCCACCCGGCATGCGCACATACTCTAAATGACCCAGTCTCTCGAATGACTGCCAGGAGCAGTTCAAAAATTCCCCTCCCCAAACATTCCCGTCTGTTCCTAGACCTGTCCCATCGAAAATGAAACAGAGCGCTTCTTCTATACCGTGTTCCGCCATTACTGCCACAGCGTGAGCATGATGATGTTGGACCTGGACTAAATCAATTTCCTTCTTTTGGGCTAATTCTTTAGCCAGTAAAGTCGTCTGGTACTCAGGATGCAGATCGCAAGCAAGTAATTCCGGCTTCACCTTAAACAAGTCGCAGTATAAATCCAATGTATTTTGCAAATGCTCAAGCCTTTCGATTGTCGAGATGTTTCCCATGTGTTGCGAAACTCTTGCTTGCAGATCATATGCCAGACAAAATGTATTTTTTAGATGTCCGCCCAGTGCCAGGACAGAAAGACGTGCCCGCAGAGGCAATCTCAGTTGGGCAGGAGCCAGACCACGCGCCCGCCTTACAACTCTCTTCGCGCCTGTGGAAATGCGCACAATTGAGTCGTCATAACTCGAATG
>JADYYD010000441.1 GCA_020853845.1 Candidatus Melainabacteria bacterium | reverse complement strand
GTTCGTCGGTAATCGGATCAGGCTCCAGATATGGCACAGGTGCGCCAATGTCTTCGGAAAGCCTCTTGAGAACCATCTCTCCGCGATCTAGCGCGAATGGTTTATCAAAACCAAAGTCCGAAAGAGGAGTTTTATACCGTGAAGAGAATACTAGATTGGTTTTCATGACTCGAAAGTATAACAAGCAATCTAAAAATAAATGTCAAGCTAATATAGCTAGGTGAACTCTAAAGTATCTATCGTCATGATCTTAGTCAGGTATAAGAGCTAAAACAGCGGAGAAGATTGAACCTGGCTATAGAACTCTTCTAGATTCATCGCACTTATTTCTTCTGCAACCGATTCTTTCTGCAATCGACGCTTGGTAGAAAACCAAACGCATCTAAAAGTCTCCGACACCCCCCTCGCGCTGCATGCCTGAAGGTCACGCTCATTGAGAGTGCCTTTCGGGGATGACCGCGTCTGTGAAGTCGTCGAGCATCCTGAAATGTGTCTCCGACTGTTGAAGCCGTGAGCGCGCCATTTTGTATGGCAGCGCTAATTCTCACCATGCTTCCAGCGGTTCTCTGTGGAGGTAACACAATGTCTTTCGGCCCGCTATTACTTGGGCTTGCGCTCCTGTTCGTTTTCCTCATTCTCAACGGTCTTTTCGTGGCGTTCGAATTCGCCATCATCGCGCTCCGCAAGAGCCGACTCGAAGAGCTCGTGAAAAACGGAAAATCGGGAGCCGAACGTGTGCAGAAGTTGCACCAGCAAATGGACAGAACCATTGCTGGCGCGCAACTCGGCATCACGTTAGCTAGCCTTGCACTCGGCTGGTTGGGTGATCACTCAATCTTGCCGCTGATCCAGTCTGCGATGTCGTCCGTTCCGGGAGTTGCAGAATTGCATCTTCCGGCTGGCGTCGGTGTCGCGATCTCGTTTGTAATTCTCAGTCTGCTTCACGTCGTGGTCGGCGAACAGGTGCCGAAAACGATGGGTCTGCGCGCGCCTGAGCGGATGTCGTTCTTGCTCTCGCCGGCGTTCCGCATCTTCGTTTTCATCACCGCGCCCCTGGTGTGGATGATGAACGCTTTCACCTGGCTGCTCTTGAAGCCCTTTGGCATGTCCAAAGCCAAGCATGAAGAGAGCCAGTTGCCGTCGCCCGCTGAGTTCCAGATCTTGTTCGAAGAGAGTGTCAAAGCAGGCACGCTCGGAAAGCAGGAGTCCGATTTCCTCAAGCGCGCACTCGAGCTGAAAGCGGTGACGCTGAAAGAGGTGATGATTCCGCGCACTCGCGTGGACTACGTCGAAGACGGCACCAACCTCATCGACATGATGGCCGTCGCGGCGCGCACCAAACACAGCAAGCTGCCGGTGTTCCGCCATTCGCGCGACAACGTCATCGGCATTCTCAACACACGCGACCTGCATGACCTGTTCTACGCGCATCTCAAGGCGCGTTCGGACGTCGGTGCTGCTGCGTCGCGCATCACGCCCAAGGCGTTCCGTCTCTCCGACTACGTGCGCAAGGCATACTTCGTGCCCGACACGATGCTTGCCAGCACGCTGCTGGAGCAGATGAAGGAGCGCAAACTGCAGATGGCTGTGGTCATCGACGAGTTCGGTGCCACGGTCGGTATCGTCACCCTGGAAGACCTGCTCGAGCAGTTGGTCGGTGAAATCTGGGACGAATACGACTCGCCGGGTGCGGGTATCGAGCAGGTCGGCGAGCAAACCTGGCATGTGCCGGGCGACCTCACCATCTTCGAGTTCAACAAGTTCTTCGGCGCCGATCTCAGTTGCGAAACGCACTGCGTGACGGTGGCCGGGCTTGTCATCGAAGCGCTCGATCGCCAGCCGGACGGCGGCGAGAGCGTTGATTTGCACGGCTACAAGTTCACCATTCTCGAGATCAAAAATCGCGCCGTCTTCCGGCTTGCGGTTCAGCGTCCCGAGGGTGCACCGCCGCTCGCCTTCCCTGCAGGAGGTGAGCACGGTCAGGTGGACGTCGTCGTCGAAGACCCTCGGCAGCCGCACTGAAGCACTGGTTCGCCGGTGCTAAGCGCGGAGGTGGCTGAGCAATCTCATTCGCTTGCCCAGTCGGGGTGCCGCACTAAATGCGGTGCCCCGGCTCGGGTGCTACCGGTCGTGTTTCGGCGCGACCAACTGACGTGCCGCATCAAGTGCTGATGCGGCCAATTGGAGTCTGCCATGATAACTCTACTTGCTATTATCGCCGTGGCTTTCGCCGCGGTGATCTGTATCGCGATTATTCGGCGGGGCTCCGCGCGGCTTCGTGCAGAAGCTCGCGATCCGGGCGCCAACGCCGATAAATCTCCCTTTGTCGTCAAGCCTTCTCTCCAACTGGGGGACGGCACTGCCGCTTTCGAAATTGTTTTTGCAGGCGTGGGCGCGAGCGCCGACTACAAAGTGCGCGTCTATGGAGACCGCACCGGCACGTTCGATTTCGTGCCGACCGCCAGCTATCCGGTCAATCTGCCGGAAGCGCAGCCGAAGATTCCGCTGCATACCGTCTTTCGCGTGCCCGTCTCCGGACTGGGAAGCGGGGAACGCTTCGCGTATCGCGTCAACTTCAAGGGCAACCAGGTGTTCGCCGCCGTTGCGCAGGCGCCCACCGGACCCGGCGAGAAGACGCGCTACGTCATCACCGGCGATATCGCCAAATGGGGTGCCGACGAACGTCGCATCGCCAATCGCATCTTCCAGGAAAAGCCCAACAAAATCGTCCTGGTTGGTGACATCGCATACAACGACGGGCGTTTACATGAATATCTCGAGAAGTTCTTCCCGGCGTACAATGCCGACGAGGCAGGCGATGCTTTCGGCGCGCCGCTTCTGCGCTCGATTCTGACCGTGGTCGCCGCCGGCAATCACTGCGTCGGGCGTCCGGAAACCCTGGCGGTGCCCAGCTTCGACAAGCACGCGGACCACTTCGCGTATTTCGTCTACTGGTCGCAGCCGCGCAACGGACCGGTTTCGCAGGAGGCTGCCGATGCTTACGGCAAGGATCTGCTTGGTGCCAAGTCGCGCATCAAGGCGATCTTCGATGCAGCCGGCGAGCGCATTCCGAGCATGCTCAACTTCTCGTATGACCACGGCGACGCGCACTGGGTGGTCCTCGACTCTAATCGCTACATGGACTGGAACAATCCCGTCCTGCGCGAGTGGCTCGAGAAAGACCTGGCGTCCACGACCAAAACCTGGAAATTCGTGGTGTTTCACCACTCATGCTTCCACTCCAGCCGCAAACACCAGGACGGTGTGCGCATGAGGCTGGTGGCTGACATCTTCCAGAAGCACGGCGTGGACATCGTCTTCACCGGCCACGTTCACACTTACGAACGTACCTTCCCGCTCCAGTTCAAGCTCAAGCCCCGCACGCTGACGGCTGCAGAAGCTGCTGCCGACCCGCTTGCTCAGGACTTCGCCAAGTACGAAGGCGAGCTGACTCTGGACAAGGAGTACGACGGTGTCGGCAATACCCGTCCCAATGGTGTCATCTACCTGACCACCGGCGCCGGCGGTGCCCCCCTTCACAGCGAGGCGATGCCCGAGATCGGCAAGTGGCAGCCGCAAACTGCGGTCGCTGTTTCCGGTCGTCATTCATTGACGGTCGTCGACGTGTACGGGACAAAACTCGTCGCGCGCCAGATCACTGCTCAAGGTGAAGAGCTGGATCGCTTCGTCATCTCCAAGTAAGCAAAGCGCTTACTTCCTTTGGCAGGGGCGGCATGACACTGTTGTGTCGCCCCTGCTTCTTTTCTGCGAAAGTCAAAGTCGCAAAGAAAAAAAGACTCACACCCAGAGGAACTCAAAGAGGAACAGAAAATACGAACGAGTTTTCTCAGGGACAAGGTGCAATATGACCACGACAAGGACCGTTAAGGTCGCCTTTGATGCAACGAATGCAAAACACTCAAACGAAATTTACCTCGCCGCGCTGAAGCCGAAGCCCGGTTTCTTCAGCCGTTTCCTCTCCACTCTCTGGCTGATTGTCGGCTTGGGAGCGCTCATCTCTTTCGCCTGGTCCGAGCCGTTTTCCGGCATGCTCTTCAACTGGCTGACCGAGCAGGGGCTGGCACCGTGGGTGGTGACCTTCATTCTCACGCCCATCGTCATGTTCGTGCGCGCTGTAATCGCAGTCGAATCGATCGGTTACGGCTACCACCGCTTCTTCCAGCATGTCGGCTATCTGACGCGCCAGGCACAGGTGTTCCGGCGGAACCAGCGTTTCCACTGGATCCACCACATGATCATCTACCCCATCGGACGTCTCTACCGGCACGGCAAGCGCTACCACACTGCCGAGAAGGGCTTCGGCTTGAGCTGGGTTATTCCCGGCCTCATGGCTGCAGGTCTTTTCCTCTACACCCACGGATTCACGATGGTGAGCTTCTCGTTCATCTTCGCTCTGTGGTTTTACGCCAAGATGGTCGTTGACTTGACGCACGCGCGTTTTCACTTCGACAATCATCCCTGGGTCGGCAAGCCGTATTTCCAGTGGCTGGAGGAAATTCATCTCCTGCATCACTGGGACCAGCGCTACAACTTCACCATCGTCCATCCGCTCATGGACCAGCTTTTCGGAACCTATCTGGACCCTGCGACTCATCGCAAGGAGCTTCAGATTAGCCTCGAAGACAACGAGGTGACGGTGTCCGATTTGATCAACTGGCGATATCTGCTCACCGAGGCAAGCCCCACAGAATATGCGGCTTTCGTCTCAGCAGCGCAGCGCTATCCCAAATCGCTTCGCAAGGTCAAGCATCTTTTGAGCGTGCTCAAGCATCGATGCGACAGTCATCCGGAGGATGCCGAGGCTGCAAATTTGCATGCCCGAGCGCTTAGTCTGGTCGCCG
>JADYYD010000440.1 GCA_020853845.1 Candidatus Melainabacteria bacterium | reverse complement strand
GAGGGATGGCAACGATTCGTTCCAAATCCAGCCACTTTTCTCGTGACATCACGTCTGGTGCCTGAGTCTGTTTAGCGTTCCAGAATTTCAGTTGCTAGTCTTGCCAACAGATGGTGAATAACAATGAACAACGCTCGATTCGACGGAGTTGCTGTAAAGATTGGAGACAGTCTATGTGTTCCAATTTTTCTGAATCAATCGTCCTTGTCTTTCTTCTTGTTCTTCTCTTTCTCTGCCTTTTGTTCATTCAGTTTCTGAGCGGCAGCAGCATATTCTTCAAGCGCTTTCCTGTCACCAGTCGCTGCTGGCGTTTCTCCAGGTGTGACGACGTATTGTAGCGGTTTGTATGCACCTTCGCCCTTCATTTTACACGGTTTGGTAGTGTCTATTACCATCGAGGTAATTGTCCTATATTGGGCCCAGACCTCACGCGTGCCAGAAGTTGTTGCCTTAATTCCTTCTGGAACCCAGTAGAAATGTTCATTCTCGAACACCACTTGAATCTGCCCCTCAACACAGCGAGTCCTGTAGGTGGTCTTATCGGCCGTTCGGTAACATGCAGCCTCAGTATCAACTGTTGTGCCCGTTGCTTTGGTAGTAGATGTTGGCCCTGTAAGCTTATACTCATCTTTCGCCAGTACCTGCGTGGTGGAAACGATGAAGAAACAAAAAAACACTGCTAAGATTCTTGAGAGCACGCGCATCTAACCTCCTTCCCTAAGGGACTGTCTCTACACGAGCTGGCGGCTCTGCGTCGCGCGCCCGCAACAAATGAAACAACGCTACCTGCTGATCGGCATTGTTATTGTGATGGTGGTGGCTACCAACACCGACAGCAATAGGTACGGCAATGGCAGTCGCTATAAGACAGCAAACCACAACTACGACTGCTACTTTTTTGATTGTCGCCGATACAGTTTTTGGTTTGGGACACGGTTTTTTTGTCTTAGCGCCTTTAAGCCCCACTTTTTCGCCTGTTTTCGAGTCGACCCACGTTTTCTCTTTGCTGTCCCAGTGTAAATTCTGTCCAGTTTTGGGATTATAAGCTCTCTTTGGATTACTCAAGTCTTGTTCAGCTTGAGTCAGTTGCGTTGGGTCATCTGGATCGACTTGGCGGGGGGGAGGCGGGATAACTTCTCCGCCACTTTTGGCACCTTCAAAGCCAACTTTCTTGCCTGTTTTCGAGTCGACCCACGTTTTTTTATTGCAATCCCAATGCAGATTCTGTCCCGTTTTTGGATTGTAAGCGCGTTCTGGATCACTCGAGTCTTGCTCAGCTTGAGTGAGTTTAGTGGGGTCATCTGGATCGACCTGACGTGGCGGAGGTGGGATGACGCGCGATTCTCCTTCGGTTTCTTGTCCCAGAGCTGGAAGCATGCTTGGAGAAACACCGGAGTAGAACAACAACAGAATGACAATCAGGGAAGATATCAAGCGATGCATGGTAAAAAAACAGAATTCGGCAAACCGGTTGATTCTATCATTTATTTGTAGAGGGATGATGGCGACGATTCTGTAAAAATGGGACATTTACTCCTTGATATCACCATTAGTGCATGCAGTAATTCAGCTGGTCTCTCTGGCGAGCAGTCGTCGAACTGATGCTCTGCTGATATTCAACTGACGTGCGATTTCGGCTTTTGTAACTCCCTGTTTGACTAACTGTTTTACTTTGGTGGCGTGTTTGGTGACTGATGGTGGCCGACCATGCCGGCGCCCGCGTTTTCTTGCATAGGCTATTCCAGCTTTGATGCGCTCCTTCATCATTTCTCGTTCGAAGTCTGCGAAAACGGATAGAACACCTGCTACGGCTCGTCCGATCGGTGTGCTCAAATCAACCGCTTCGGTATAAGACACAAACGAAACACCGAGATCGTGCAGCTCTTTGAGCGTAAGAAACAAGTCATGAATTGATCGACCCCAACGATCCAGCTTCCAGACCAACACAGCGTCAACCTTTCGTCGCCTAGCGGCATTCAAAACCTCTTCGCGCTTTTTGCGGTCTTTGGCTCCTGAGCCAACATCTTCAATTTCTAATTCGATCCTCCAATCTCTGCTCCGACAATACTTGCGCAGCGTCTTCATCTGCATTGGCAATGTTTGCTGCTCGTGAGTTGAGACTCGGGTGTATATTGCAACGCGCATTTTTGCATGTCTCCAGGATGGCCAAAAACTCCATTAAACCTGTCTCTGGAAAGCCTGAAATTTGGCGGGTCTCATTTGTTGAAATTGTCATGGACATAATCTTTAGTTTTTGTCCAGCCGCTGTGCTTTCTGAAAGGAAACGGTGCCAGCCGTTCACGATACCGCTTATCCGCGCTTAAAAAGTTCATTTGGGAAGAGAGAACTGGAGAAGTTCTACACTCCCAGTCAAGTCGAATCAACGCTTGCGCGTGGCTGCACAAGCGGCAAACCAGCTCGCCTTGCTTTTCTTGTTTTGCTTAAGACGTTTCAGCGCCTTGGTTATTTCGTACAGATTCGTGATGTGCCTGCACAAATTGTGGCCCACATCGGTAAGTACCTCAAAATGCAAAAGATACCGGACGTATCTGATTATGACGAGTCTGGCGGACGGCAGCGACACATGACGGCGATTCGCGAGTTTCTTCAAGTGCAAGCGTTTGATGAACAGGCACGGAGAGCGCTTCTTGATGCAGTCAAAGAAGCTGCTTTGACGAAAGAAGATCCAGCTGACATTGTAAATGTCGGCATTGAAGAGCTGCTCCGGCTTCGATTTGAATTGCCTGGATTTACTACTCTGCTCAAAACAGCTCAATACGCAAGAGTGCAAGTCAACCGGCACATCTATATGCAACTGACCTCAGAGCTGGGAAAGAAAGGACGCGGACTTATTGACGAGCTTTTCAAAGTGCGCAGAGAACAAACCTTTTCTGATTGGGAAGCACTTAAACACGACCCAGGTAAGCCATCAATCAAGAATCTACGAAAGCTGATTACCCAGTTGGAATGGGTGAAAACTTGGTATGTCGACCTGAAAGCATTGAAAAACATTCCTGATTCAAAATTGCGTCATTTCGCTGGTGAAGCCAAAAGTCTCGATGCCTCACGCATGCAAGCACTGGAAATTAACAAGCGATATACGCTCGCAATGGCGCTTATTAAATTCCAAATGGCTCGAAGACTGGACGACCTGGGCGACATGATCGTGAAGCGAATCCAGCATGTCCACAATCAAGGCAGAGAAGCCTTGAACGAGTACAGAAAAAAACACCAAGCCGAAACGGACGCTCTGATCGACAAACTGCGAGATATTCTTGTGGCTATACGTGATACTGAAGCTCGCGACGAACGCCTAGATGCAGTGGAGAACGCAGCTGGCAGTGATACGGACGAGTCGATCGATCGTTGCGACGCTCACATGGCTTTTGCAAATGACAATTACGCTTCCTTCCTCTGGCAGTTCCATAAGAGCCAACGCACTGTGCTCTTTCGCGTGCTCGATGCAATTGAACTGGCGTCAACTTCGGCAGACAAATCAACCGAGACTTTGATCGCATTCATCAAGAAGCATCGCAAAAGTAAGGCCGATATGGTCGATGTCGCAGGCTTGGATTTATCTTGGGTCTCGGAGAAATGGTGGCGGGTCCTGGTCGAACGCTCGAAAAATAAGAAGCAAGTCGATCGGCGTCACTTTGAGGTTTGTGTCTTCTCGCACATAATGCACGAACTCAAGAGCGGTGACTTATGTATTCGTGGCAGCGACCGGTATTCTGACTACACCGAGCAATTGATCTCGTGGGAAGAGTATGGTGAGTCAATTGACTCCTATTGCAAGCAAGCCGGAATAACACCAGATGATAATGAGTTTGTCGAAACCCTCTACAAGCTCTTGTCTGACACCGCTGCGGATGTAGATCGCGGATTTCCGACCAATGCATCACTCCGAATTGAGAACGGCGAACCGGTTCTCAAAAAGACAGAGCGCAAGAAAAAGCCGGCTTTGCTCATAAAGTTAGAAAAACTGATTGAAGATCGCGTCGAGCAAATTAGCATTCTTGATGTCTTTGCTGATACCGAGCAATGGTTCAACTGGACAAGATTGCTGGGTCCGTTATCAGGTCACGACTCAAAGATTGCCAATCCGAAGCCACGATATCTCATCACCGTTTTTGGTTACGGCTGCGGTTTGGGTCCCTCGCAAACAGCCAGGTCTGTGAAAATCCTGGATCGCCGGCAAATAGCATGGATCAATCAGCGACACGTCACCGAAGAATTGTTAGACAAGATCATTACTGAGGTCATCAACAAGTACAATCAATTCACGCTTCCGAAATCGTGGGGCTCCGGAAAAACCGCAGCAGCTGACGGTACAAAGTGGGACCTGTACGAGCAGAATCTCTTGTCCGAGTATCATATTCGTTACGGCGGCTACGGTGGACTGGGTTACTATCACGTTTCTGACACATACATTGCACTCTTCAGTCATTTCATTCCCTGCGGAGTTTGGGAAGCTGTTTACATTTTGGATGGTCTGCTGAAGAACGAGTCCGAAATTCAGCCGGACACTTTATACGCTGACACGCAAGGGCAAAGTACCCCTGTCTTTGGACTTGCCTATCTGTTCGGCATCAATTTGATGCCTCGAATCAGGAACTGGAAAGACCTGACTCTATTTAGACCAAGCAAGGATGCTCGCTACGATCACATCGATGAATTGTTCAGCGAGACCATCAATTGGCAAATCATCGCAGCACACCTGTCTGACATGCTTCGCATCGCGATCTCGATAAAACAAGGTCGCATCAGCGCATCAGCCGTGTTGAGGCGACTCGGAACCCATAGCCGGAAAAACAAGCTCTACGCCGCATTTGTCGAGCTTGGTCAAGTAATCCGTACAATCTTTCTCCTGAAGTATATTTCTGATCCTGCTCTCAGAACTACCATCAATGCAGCAACTAACAAATGCGAGTCGTTCAACGGTTTCATCAAGTGGATTCGTTTCGCTGATGGTACGCTCCAAGAGAACGACCGAGATGAGCAACGTAAGCTCATAAAGTACAATCACCTGGTGGCAAATCTGGTGATACTCCACAATGTAATCACACTCACACGTCTTCTGAATAAGCTGGCGGAAGAAGGGATCGAGTTCGATGAAGAGACAATTGCGCAAATAAGCCCATACATCAGGGAACACATAAACCGCTTTGGTGCTTACCTTCTGAATTTAGAACGCAACCAGCCATTGCCAGGGCGCTCGGTCACCTTAAAGCACAGAAATCTTGCTAAAGCAGGTTGATCTGACGACTGCTTGGCAGGGGAGCGACTGAAATGCTGAAACACTAAGCAAGTTGGGGCACCAGCCCTGATGTCACGAGAAAAGTGGCTGGATTTGGAACGAATCGTTGCCATCCCTCT
>JADYYD010000439.1 GCA_020853845.1 Candidatus Melainabacteria bacterium | reverse complement strand
TTTCCTCGGTCAAGCTCGGCCAAGGCTATCCCTTTCAGGCTCCTTACGAGCGTTCGACGTGTTACAGTTGCGCTATGAGCCGAGCTAAATGTCATTTGAAACGGTTGCTAAGAATCGCGGCACTGGCAGTCCTGGCGCAGATGGCGATCGCACCCCACGCGATCGCCCAGGGTTGAGCGGCGTCGCGTAGTTTGGTGCCCGGGATTGGCAGCCATGGCGGTAAATATCAACTTTCAGTGGGCTGGCGCGTAGCGGAGGCGAACAAGTCCTATTTCGACTCGCGGGTCAACAAGGACTTTACAAGACTCTGGAATCCGCACGAAAAACTGAGCATCATGGATGTGACCGCCGGTTACGCGATCAACCGGCGCACGAGCATCCAGGCGTCACTGCCGATTGTTTTCAACGACTTCTCGATGCTTTACCCGCCCAAGGGACCGAATGAAGGGACGAACAAAAGCACCAGCGTGCGCGGCGTCGGCGACCTGAGCATCTTTTCGCAAACATGGCTTCTTGATGGAAAGAAGAGCCCCAGGCACAACGTAGCGCTCGGCGTCGGACTCAAATTCCCCACCGGCAACTGGCGATATCAAAGCTTGCTGCCGGATGAAACAGGGAAGAATTTCAAAGACCGCACGGCTTATCCGCCGGCTATTCTGCCAGGCGACGGTGGATTGGGTGTCCTCGTCGGCTATCAGGCTTACAAAACGTTTTTGCAACCACGCTGGCTGACAAATTTTTCAGTCTTCACTTCCGGCAACTACTTGATCAATCCACGCAATCAAAATGGCGCACCATCTATGGTGTCAAGCCTGGGCGTGCCGCTCACTCCCAATTTCGCAAACGTTCTTACTAATTCTGTGCCGGACACATACAATCTGCAAGCCGGGATAAATTGGCGACCGCCCGGTGTTTGGGACAAGCCCAAATTGAAGGGTCTGAGATTTCGTTGCACCTACAATCTGGAAGGACTTGCTGCAAGAGACTTGATCGGAGGCAATGACGGATTTCGACAATCAGGCTATGCAATGTCTGTCGGTCCGGGACTTGTGTGGGTGAAAGGAAGAGATATTTTTCTTTTCGACGTGCCGATCGTGTTCAACCAGCACATCAATCCCAGCCAGTCCCTCCTGCCGGGTCCGCCCGGTCCACCTATCAATGGTATCCCGCAACCTTCACCGGTCAATTTCCGCAGGCAAATGGGATTGGTGGCGCCGGTTTCTTTATCGATGCGATATATCAGAACGTTCTAGAAATCTTCGGTGTTCTAACCAGATTGAGCGTTTTAGCCGGCTTTCACATTCATACTTTCCAAAATCGAAAGCAAACTGCTCTTCACTTCTTTCATGCTGGACGGACGATCGTCCGGCTCTTTATTGAGCATCTTCGACACCAGTTCCGACAGCGGCTGCGGGATGTCCAAGCCTCTCGCGAACGGTTTCAATTCACCGCTAATATGCAGATTGAATGTTTCCATAAAATTCTTGCCTCTAAATGGCACACTGCCGGAAAGGCATTCATACATCACGCAACCCAGTCCGTAAATGTCCGTGCGCTGATCGATCGCACCGCCCAAACACTGCTCAGGGCTCATATACAGCGGACTTCCAAACGCCTCACCCGTCTGCGAAAGCTTTTGCTCGTCGTTGTCCATAATGCGCACCAATCCGAAATCGACGACCTTCGCCATGTGGCGATCATCATCCTGCGGAATCATCATGATATTGCTGGGCTTGATGTCTCGATGCACAATATTCTCCTGGTGCGCATGCATCAGACCATCGGTAACCTGCAGCATAATTTCAATTGTGCGCCGAGGCGACAAACGTTTTTCCTCTGCCAAAATTTGATCCAGCGACTCACCTTCCAAAAATTCCATGACCAGATACGGAACACCGTCAATGATGCTGCATTCGGTGACGCCGCAAAGATTGGCATGCTGCAGCCGCGCCATCGCTTTTCCTTCTCGCTGAAATCGCAGCACGCTTTCACCCTTCGAGACGAATTGCAACTGCAGGAATTTGATGGCGAGCACCTTGCTCAGGATCATGTGCTCGACTTTATACACCGTGCTCATGCCGCCGCGCCCGAGAAATTCGAGAACTTTGTACCGCCCTTCCAAAATCTGACCAACCAGGGCATCGTGGATTTCCAGCGGGGTTTCGTCGAAGGGGCAGACCTTGGTATGCCAATCGAAATCTTTGGCGCATTTCGAGCATCTGGCCGTGCGCCAGGCTTTGCCGGATAAACTCATACCGCCGGACCCTTGGCTCTGGGAGAATTGGTGCGAGAGATCCTGCAGTCTTTGTTCGGTTGAACGCCGAATGTTCTGCTCGCTTCTGTATGCAAAGACGAATTGCGAAAGGACGGTGCCAAGAAAAACGAACATGAATGCAATGCTCAAACCGGACTTCGCAAGCCCTTCGTCAAACACGCCGAAATGAACGAAGACAGCCTTGGCTTCAGCAAACAACGGCAGCAAAATCATTGCGGCAATCAAACTCTGACGCATCGCCGTGCCGAGCAGATCAGGCTCGATCAAAGCGCTGACCAATCCGCGCTCAGGACGTTCGGCTAGCATCGCAAAAGCCAGACCTATTGAGGTGATCGCAAAGGCAACCGGCATGCGCACACAGCCCCAGAGGGAGCACAGATTCGCCTCTCCAAGAATGAAGCCGAAAACAGGAATCAGGCAAACTGCGACAACAACCAGACTCAACCATTGCCACACTTGCACTCTGGCGTGTTTCCATGCATCCATCAGCAAGTAAGACAAGCCCAATACAGCCTGCACGATGGATGTGTCAGGCGTCATTACACCCGGGTAAATCAAGGGCACCATCCGTTCCGTGTTGAAGGAAAGGTCTACATTGAGAAACTCCCAGTCAGCGCCGATGACACCCTGAATGCACTTGGCGGCGGACATCGCCGTAAGCAAGCCCACAATCACCAACTTGGCGATACGCATCGGCTTCGTCTCGGGGACGAATGCATCCAGCGAGATAATCGAGCCGAGAACGAGATAGGTGAGAGCGACACCATAGGCTACGCTGGTTCCAAAAGGATGCTTGAACAGCTCGATATCAAAATACCAGCCGACAACCACCGCTAGAGACAAAATCGCAACGATGCCACCGGCGATACCTGAAATTCGCTTGAATGAAGCGGCGAGTATTCTTCGCTCTTTGTCGCCTACTTGCATTGAAGAGCCTTTTGCAGGGCGGCAGCGTAAACATCTTTGCTCTTCGCACCGTCAATAACTCGAATGCACTTTTTCTTTGCATTGAAAACACCGACGACCGGCACGAATTGCGCATAAGATGCCAGAAATGGATGAACACCGATCTCTTTGGCTTTGGCTTGCGATTCTGCAAGTTTTTCCTGAGAGCTGTCCAGCTCTACAAAGGTAAAGCAGTCCTTATTCTCACTCTTCAGCTCGTGCATGATTGGTCGAACCAACTCACACGCGGTTTTGCAATGCGTGTCAAAAATCAAAACGATCATCGCCGCTTGATTTTGCGCCTGCTGAGCAGGTTGAGGTTGTGCTTGTGCAGCGCCCTGCGCGCGAACCTTCGCGCCGCCAAGCGCGACCAGCATCAGCAGCGAGAGCGAGAGAAAGAATATTCGTTTCGATTGCACTATCGTTTTTCTCAAAGGCAACGGGAAAGAACAGAGCCAACGAAAGATTCCTATATATTCTACCCAGAAAACGCCCCTGACCCAGTTTCATTAAATTGCCGCAAGCGAATGAATGGCGCCCGCTTTTCGTGTTTCCCGCATCCCCTTGAAATAAACCTGCAACATCTGAGCCCTAAGGTCGACTAAGGCGTATACCAGTCCGTTTTAACGGCATGTAGATAACGGCGTGAGGGATTTATGTCTAAATACAATCGAAAAGAAGTCGAGCCGCAGGTGGCCGGCTGCCTGATCGCGGCGGAAACCCTTATGGATGAAGCAAGGGGGAAAGCCTTCGGCCCGCCATCCATATCGATAACGGACAACAAATTCTTCTCAGGCAAAGCGCAGGCATTCGAAATCGATCGCGACAAAGACGGCACAGTCGATTCCACGGGAACTGTCTCATACTCGCTATTCGGCAATATCGACAAGATTGACGTAACCAACAAAGACGGCACCAAAGCCTACACCATCCAGTTCAATCGGCTTTTGGGAACGGTCACCGACGCCAGTGTCGACCTGAAAGGTGACGGCACGACCGATGCCACATTACGCCCCTGGCATGGGTTTTTCACCCACAACTTGAACAAAATCGAAATTGACGCCAACAACGACCGCACTTTCGACGCCACCATACGATTCAACAGGGGATTTTTCACCGGTGACGTTTATCGCGCCAGCCTGGACAGAAACAACGACGGCACGCCGGAAAACTACTACGACCTGAAAAGACACTGGTTCTCAGGACGCTTCAATGGGCTTGAACCCCGAAAAGAGGAATGAAGCTTC